>JALSGO010000018.1 GCA_026982655.1 Candidatus Bipolaricaulota bacterium | reverse complement strand
GGGAGGGATGGCCGAGCGGACGAAGGCGGCGGTCTTGAAAACCGCTGGGCGCAAGCCCCGGGGGTTCGAATCCCTCTCCCTCCGCCACCCGGAGTTGACATTTTCCCCGGGAGCCGGTACGCTTTCTCCCACGCGGAGAGGTGCTCGAGCGGCCGAAGAGGACGGCTTGCTAAGCCGTAGCAGGGGTAAAACTCTGCCGTGGGTTCGAATCCCACCCTCTCCGCCAGTTCTATCCTTCGCTATTCGAACCGAGGGGAAGGCCTGTGCTAGGTGGGGGGCTAGCGGTCCCCTGAATCCGCAACCCGCTCTAGCGGAGCCGAAGGGCCGTCTGAGAGGCTCTCGTTGGGAAGGGCACTTAGGCCGGTCGACGAGGAAGGCCGAGCCCTCTACGGCGCACACTCGCAAACCCCGCCAGGCCCGGAAGGGAGCAACGGTACGCGAGTCCCTGCGGGTGCTAGAGGATCCCTTGGCCGGAGCCGACCGCCTAAGCCGCCGCCGGACGGGAGTCCCGAAGCGGCCGGCACAGGCCTTCCTCCGTTCGTGGGTGCGTGTGGTCGGGTCGCACTGCCACCTCCTTCTCCCCGCAGGCCAATCCCCTTCCCCACCCACTTTTCTTCGCTCTGTGTATTTGCCGTTACTGCATTTTAGGGAGGACCGAGTATGATATTCGGGGCATGCGGGTCTAAAAAACTACGGGCGTTCTGTGGACGAGAAGAAAGGATCCCGGGAAGGAGGAATTTTGCACGATGGCGCACGCAAAAGGGCACCCGGGAATCGGTGGTTTCGTGCTGTTGGGGGCGTGGCTCGGGCTCGTCGGAGTCGGAGGCATACTGCAAGCCCCCTTCTCCTTCTCCCTTGCCGCGTCGGTCCAAGAGGAGGTGCAGGCTGCACAAAACGGCGTGGTCATCGACATGTGCGAGGCCATTGACACCTCCGGCAGCATCGACGAGGACGAACTCCAGCTCCAGATTGACGGGTTTAAGATCGCTCTCCGCGACGTTCTCCTGCCGGCCACCCAGGACGGTGCGGAGATCAACTTGGCCATCGTGGCCTTCGGAACCGACGCGACCCTCTTCTTAGAGCTTACTCCGGTGACGCAGGGCACCCTGGACCGCATCGAGGCAGCCTACGATGAGGTCCTGGCCACCGGGGACCGGGGGAAGACGAACATGGGAGGGGCCATCAACCTCTGCGCGCAGATCCTGCAGGCCGATGGGGCGGCCGATCGCAAGGTCATCGATCTCTCTACCGATGGGCAGCCCACCATCGGTCCGAACGCCGCCGCCGCTGCCCAGGCAGCTCGGGACGCCGGTATCGAGGTCTGGACGCTCGGGGTCGGAGCCGGCGCGGACAACGATTTCCTGTCCACGCAGGTGGCCGGGTGCCCGCCGACGGAACCGAACTGCGGTGCCCAGAACTTCCCGGTGGAGACCTTCCAGCAATTTGGGGAAGCGATTCGGCAAAAGACCCGGACGATTATCACCGGTCCGAATCAAGGGCCGGTGGCGGTAGACGACCGCGCGACCACCGAGCAGGAGACGCCCGTGACCATCCCGGTGCTGGACAACGATACCGATCCCAACGGAGATCCCCTGACCGTGATCGAGGTCGCCTCGCCGTCCAACGGGACCGCCGTCGCCAACCCCGACGGCACGATCACCTATACCCCCGACCCCGGGTTCGTAGGGACCGACGTGTTCTCCTATACGATCAGCGACGGTCGGGGAGGGACGGATACGGCTCGGGTGACCGTAACCGTGGTGACCCAGCTGAACGACCCGCCCGTTGCCCGCGATGATGCGGTCACCACCGACGTTAACACGCCGGTGGTCGTTCGGGTCTTGGCCAACGACTTTGACCCCAACCCCGGGGATACTCTGCGGGTGACGCGCATCGTCTCCTCGCCGCGTCGGGGCACCGTCCAGCTGCGGGCGGACGGAACCGTGCGCTACACGCCGGAGGCCGGATTTTTGGGGACCGATACCTTCGCCTACGAGGTCTGCGATGACGGGACCCCTGCACTTTGCGATACGGCTACCGTCACGGTGGAGGTGGCGATCGGGGGAGGCGGCGGCGTAGGCATCCCCCTCCTCCCCCCCATGGGGTACGTTTTGGGGGCGCTTGCCTTCCTGGCCTTGATCGCGCGAGAGCTGCTTCGGCTCCCCGCCCGAACCCTCTCATCACGGTGAACGGGGCAAGGGAAAACAAGAGGAAGAGGGAATCGATGGGCGTCCGCTATCTCCTCTTGAGGTCCTTTGTGCTCTTCCTGGGAACCCTGAGCGTGTTGATCACGTACCTGCTCAGCCCCGCCAGCGAGCCCTTCCGTACGGCCTTGGAGCACTTCCTCGCCCGCGTCACCGGAGGGTTTCTCGCTTGGTTCGACCCTACGGTGGTGGTGTCCGGATCCGTGATCGTCGTCCAGAGGTTCGTAGCGGACATCGTCCCCGCATGTACGGGGGTCTTCCTCACCTCCCTCTTCGTAGCCGCCGTGATCGCCTTCCCCTGTACTCTGCGCGCGAAGGTGGAGGGGGTGCTCTTAGGGGTCTTGGGGATTCTGGCGTTCAACTGGGTGCGCATCGTAAGTCTCTTGCTCATCGGAGCGTATGCGCCGGCGGCGTTGGACGTCATGCACCTGGTCGTGTGGAGATCCTTGGCGATCTTCTTTGCGCTCCTCCTGTGGCTGGGTTGGGTCCGCGGGGTGGGAGCCCGTCATGCCGCCGCGGCGTAGGGACGTCCTGCAGGCGTTCGTCCTCCGCTTTCTGGTGAGCTTCGTCCCGCTCGTCTTCCTGTGGCTCGGGATCGCCCCGGTCTACACGCGCGGGATCTTCGCAGGTGCGAACTGGCTGTTCCAATGGGATCGTCCCCCCGTGGCAAAGGTGGGGATCGGCGAGGACGGCCTCTACGCCTATCGCCTGACCGCCGAAGGCCCTCGAGCGGTCTTCGCCTTCGAGGAGTACGGGCTCTTCTTCAACGGGATCCTCTTGGCTGCCCTCCTGCTGGCCACGCCGGGGTTGCGCGCCGCCTCCCGGGCGGGGCGGACCGTCGCGGGGTTGGCCCTGCTGGCCGTCGTCCACGTGCTCTTCGTGGTGGTGGAGGTAAAAGCCCAGTTTGTGAATCTGGGCTTGGTAGCTGCAACCCCTCGGGAAGCGTACACGATCAACTGGCTGGCCGTGCTCTTCGGCACGTTAGGCGAGGGCCTCTTCCCGCTCCTGATCGCCGGGGGACTCACCGGGCGCGCCTGGAAGGAAGCCTTGAGTCTGCAGATCTCCCTCCCCGCGCGGGGGAGAGCTCGGAGGGATGCCTCCCTAGGTCGGAACGATCCCTGCCCCTGCGGGAGTGGCCGAAAATATAAGCACTGCTGCGGGAAGGAACGCTAACCGTTTCGGGATCTGGATGTGCGCTTTGCGTCAGCGCAAGAGCAGGACCTTAGAGACGATACGTCGGACGTGCCCGTCCCCGCCCTGTAGCTCGACAAGGGCGAGATACACCCCGTTAGCCAGAGGGAGAGGAGCGACAGAGGGGACGGAGGAGCGAGGTGCAGCCCCCCATACCCGCCAGCGGAGGTCGAGGTTCGGTTCCCTTCCCCTTCTTTCTCCTTCTGCGCTTCCCAGACGCCTTCCGGCGGAATCGTAGAGCGTTACCTTGACGGACCGGATCTCGTAGCCCTGTACGCTCTTAATTTGGAGCCGACAGAGCGCTCCCCTTCCGTCGCAGCGGAGAAGAGGCCGTGGGGGGGCATCCTGGACTCCGAATTCGGAAGTCGCTTCATAGGGGGAGAGGCGACCGCCCTGCAGGAGCGCCCGCTTCGCGATCTCCGCGACGTCTGCGGAGGTGAGGGTCGTGCAATCGGGCACGGCGCCCGGGGGAGCCTTGGGGTCGGCCACGTCCGCAATGCGCTTCTGTTCCTCGTTGAGCCCTACCACGGCTGGGGGATCGTCCAGGCAACCGAGGAGCGCTTGGGCCAGCAGAAGGGCGTCTCGCAGCGTGGGCCGTCCGTCTTGAAGGTCTACGTCCCCGGGGGAGAGCAGCGTAACGCTGCCGGAGACGACCCACACCTGGGGGGTGAGGTCGTTGCCCTGTGCGTCCTCCACCCGATCCACTTGGAAGATCAGGGGGCTGCGCTCCCCCGGTTGGCCGAGGGGGGTGATCCGGAGCCGAGCCACCTCCTGGGGGAGCGGCACCCCCGTGGCGGGCGTCTCTCCCGCAGGGAGCACCAACGAGAAGCGCAGCGTCCCCCTCCGAGGGTCCACCGAGAGGTTCTCGACCTCGTAGGGTGCGACGGGCTCCACCCCCTCGATGCGGATCACGTTGGGATCGAATTGAACGGAGCGGGTTTGTACGTCCACCCGGCCCAGCCCCTCGGGGGGGAAGCCTACGACCTCGAGGGGCACGGTGCTCCCGACCAACAGGACGTCCGGAATGCGCAGCACCCCGCTGCCCAGCATGACCGTCTCCGCCGTCTGGAGGAGGGGGGCCACCGAGGGGTCGATGGGCGTCGGGGCAGCAGGGGGCTCCCGTACGGTGGCGAACTGCACCCAGAGGTGGACGGTGCGGCCCACCATCGCCCCGGGGGAGGTCCGCGCCCGGATCTCGAAGTCGAGACAGCCCTCGTCGGGGATGGCCACCCCCGGCGTGGTGACCGGCAGGGGGATCCCCATGCCCCCGCGGTTGAAGTCGGAGGCCTTCCAGGCCAAGTCCCCGCTGGTGATCTCCCCCCACTTGAGGGGGCTTCCCAGGCCCGAGATCTGCCACAGCTCGAACGCGTTGAAGTCCGCGAGGAGGGCGCTTCCCAAGGGTCCCTGACCGATAAACAGCTCCTCCAACTTCAGGGGATAGGAGTTCGAGTCCCGGTCGCAGAGGCGGAAGCGGGATACGACACCGACTTCAGGGATCGGGATGGGGAAGGGGGCGAAGCTCAAGGGCCGAAGATCGTTGATTCCGCCGTTGAAGATCGTGTCGGGCGTACTGTCCGTGATCGAGACCTCAAAGGGCGTAAAGGTCGGGGGCTGGCCCAATTCCTCTTCGACGCGGAGTGTCACCCGCAGCAGAACGTTCTTTTCCTGAGCTTTCGCTTGGAGGACGCCCGTGGGCGCGGTGCGCACCATCACCCGGTAGACGGCCTCGTCGTCGTCCGGGATCCGCTCGCTTCCGGAAAGGGGCTTGAGGAAGGCCTCGAACGTGACAGGGCTCACCGCCGGGGCCCCGAGGGGGCAGTCGGAATCCGTCACGTCCGCCGGGGCGGCGGTGAGCACGGGGGAGTTGAAGACGGGGTTCCCCTGTAGGTCGTAGATCGCCACCTCCACGATCTCGGTCTCGTCGGCGCTCCCTAAGTTCTGGACGAGGAAACACAGGATCTCTACGTCCCCGTCGTCGTCGGCCCGGGGGTCCACGTCCGTGATGCGGAACCGGAAGACCTCGGTGAAGTCCGCGGGAAGCCCCGGCTCGATCAACCGAGGAGATAGGGGGATCTCCGTGAGTTCGACCTGTCCCCACACGGGGACGGAGCCCCCGAGAACCCCAAGGGCCCAGAGGACGACGACTCCCAGAAGGGTCCCTAGGGATGGGGTCGCTCCTCGGCCCGCCGATTGCGTGTTCATCCCCTCTCCCTCCTCTCGCGCATGCTCTTGCTACCGGACCGGAGCGACGGTTCCAACCCCCGGTGACCGTCGGGTGGGGGATAGGGGTCTCGGACGGGGAGCACCGAGGTCCCTTCCGGAGGCTCTTGATCTTCTCTCCCCGGA
>JALSGO010000017.1 GCA_026982655.1 Candidatus Bipolaricaulota bacterium | reverse complement strand
GGCTCGTCCCAGAGCTCGCTGGCCGCCACATCGAGGGCCAGGGCGATCTCCGAGCCGGGCGTATAGCCCGCGGCCTCGATGGCCCGCATCAGCAGCCGGATCGCCTCTTCGTTGTCGTCAAGCTGGGGCGCAAAGCCGCCCTCGTCCCCCACGGCGGTGGAGAGGCCGCGCTCTTTGAGGAGCTTCTTGAGGGCGTGAAACGTCTCCGAGCCCATGCGGACGGCGTCGGCGAACGTCTTGGCACCCACGGGGACGATCATGAACTCTTGGATGTCGAGATCGTTGTCCGCATGAACCCCGCCGTTGAGCACGTTCATCAGGGGGAGGGGCAGGCAGGGCTCCTCCCCGCCCCCGAAGAGGGCGTGGATTTGCTGATAGAGCGGGATGCCCTGACCGAGAGCCGCAGCCCGCGCCGCGGCCAGCGAGACCCCCAAAAGGGCGTTGGCCCCCAGGTTCGACTTGTTCTCGGTGCCGTCCAGCTCCTGGAGCTTGGCGTCCAGCGCTCGTTGATCGCAAGCATCTAGCCCCCGGAGGGCCGGAGCGAGGATCTCGTTCACGTTCCGGACGGCCCGCAGAACCCCTTTGCCGTGGTAGCGCTTGGGGTCTTGATCCCGCAGCTCCAGGGCTTCGAATCGCCCGGTAGAGGCCCCCGAGGGGACGGCGGCGTGAGCGCGCGTGCCGTCGACCAGCTCGATCTCCACCTCGACCGTGGGGTTGCCCCGCGAGTCGAGCACCTCGCGGGCATGCAGGGCGGCGATGGCCGTGCTGCGCATAGCACTGGAGAGTGTAAAAGGCAAAGCCCTACGGGGCAAGGCCGACTGTCCCTCCGCCGCGGCGCACGATCCTCTCCCCGGCGGCTCTTGACAAGGGCGTCGAACATCGGTCACAATGCGGACACCCGGCACCGGGCCACCCATACGGTGAGGCAAAGCAGATCGAGAGGGGCACAGGTGTACGATTCGAGGGAGGGATGCCGTTGCACACTCGTATCCTCGCTGTCGGCGTAAGTGCCTTGTTGCTGGTTTGGACCGCGAGCGTAGGGGGAAGCGGAGCGGAAACGGGTAGCATCAACACGAGCGCGTGGGCCATGCAGTCCGGCGCGTTCGGTCCGAAGTGCCGAGTGCGTACCGATCCCATCTTGGTGGGAGCCGTCTCCTTCCTCCTCCCTGGGGTAGGCCAGTTCCTCAACGGGGAGGATCGCAAGGGGTTCCTCTATCTCTCGGTGGGGCTTGCTCTCCCGGTGACGCTACAGGTGGGAGCAATCCTGTTGAGTGCCGTGTCGCCCTTTGCGGCCACGGTGCTCGCCGTCGCCGCACCGCTCGTCTACCTGGGATGGGCCGTATACAGCGCGTTGGACGCCTACAACGTCCACGCGGCCGCCTGCGCTCCTCCGGCCCGGGTGCCCTATTAGCTCAAGGGGCGGGCAGTCGGAAGAGCTCCCGCCCCTTGTAGAAGTACTCGACTCCCGAGATCACGGAGAGGGCCACGGCCAGTCCGATGAACCCCAGCTTGACCTCGTCGCCCACCGGGCCCCAGTTCCAGTAGTAATCCCCGAGGAGCACGACGACAAGGGCGATGTGGGAGAGGGTCTTGAGCTTGGCCAGCCAGCTGGCCGCGATAACTACGTTCTGGGCGATCGCCCAGATGCGCAGGCCCATCACTAAGATCTCGCGGCTCAACAGGATGACGACCCAGACGGCCCAGATCTGATCCAACCCTACGAAAGCTAGCAGTGCGGCCATCACCAGCAGCTTGTCCGCGATGGGGTCGGCGAACTTCCCGAAATCGGTGATCTGCTGCCTGCGGCGGGCCACCCAGCCGTCGACGGCGTCCGTGAGCGCGGCAAACCCAAACACCCCCAGCGCGATCAGCTCCCCGTACGGGATGGTACGGTACAAGAGAAAAAAGAGGAAGAGGGGCATCAGGAAGATGCGCGAGAGCGTGATCGCGTTGGGAAGGTTCCAGATCATCGCCGGGCCTCCATGGCGGGATTCTACGGGCTCCTTCCCCGCTTGTCAACGGCGTTGTCCCTGTGCTAGACTCTCCCTGCGTGCCACGGAGGAACCCAGGGGAATCCGAAAGGAGAGGCGAGCATGGGGATCTTCAGCCGATTCCGTGAGCTCTTGAAGGCCAAGGCTCACGCGGCCTTGGACCGCTTCGAGAACCCCGAGCAGCTCTTGGAGTACCACTTCGATCAACTCCTCAAGGAGCGCAAGCGGATCGACCGGGCGGTGCGGGACGCGATCGCCCACCGCAACCTCATCCGCGGGGAGATCGAAGACCTCAAGAAGAAGATCGGGAAGACCCACGAACGGGCCAAGCTCTACCGCTTAAAAGCCCTCCAGCTGGAACGAGAGGGCGGGGACGAAGCGCAGATCAAGCAGTACAACCGCCAGGCGATCGCCCTCTTGAGCGAGAAGGCCAAGCTAGAGGAGCGGCTCCGCGAGGTGGAGGAGGCCTTAAGCAAGGCCGAGGTACGCATCAACGCCATGAAGGAGAAGCGCATCGATCTTGTGGCCAAGCTGGAGGAGCTGCGCCGCCGCAAGGAGGAGCTCAAGAGCGAGTGGCGGCTCGCCCAGGCGGAGCAACGCATCACCAGCGCCCTCTCCGGGCTGGAAGGGGATTTTGGGGACGTGGACCTCACCCTGCAGCGGGTGGAGGAGAAGATCAAGTTAGCCAAGGCCCGCGCCTCAGCCTCCACGGAGGTCGCCTTGGAGGCCTCCCTCGAAGAGGAGGTCCTCGAGATCGAGGGGGAGCGCGAACTCCTCGCGGAGCAGGCCCTTCGCGAGCTGGATCTGGAGCTGCTGGGCGAAGGGGAGGTGAAGCCGGAGGAGCTCGGCCCCGGAAAGGCGGAGTTCGAGTTCTTCACCGTCGCGGTCTCGGGCGGGGGGACGTGGGCCTTCCCCGCCGAGGAGCGGGAGGAGATCCTAAAGACCCTCAACGAGATCGACGAGGCGCTCACCCGT
The DNA here is from genome assembly GCA_026982655.1 of Candidatus Bipolaricaulota bacterium. Lineage (GTDB taxonomy): Bacteria > Bipolaricaulota > Bipolaricaulia > RBG-16-55-9 > RBG-16-55-9 > JALUUA01. Next base: position 27,634 of record JALSGO010000017.1, on the reverse strand, counting down.
CTTGCGGAGAGGAAGGAGCTGGATCGGGACCGCTTCGACGAGCTGTACGGGAAGATCTTCCGGGTGATCCGCCGCCGGGGGAAGCTCGTGGGACGCGACGTCCCCTGGAGCGTGGTCCGCGGGGATCAATCCGAATGGGATCCCGACCTCCGCTTGCCTCCCGAGGATCTGGAGTTCGAGGAAGCCTTGAAGTTGTTAGAAGGCAAAGGGCTTATCTCGAGCTAGGCACCGGCACCGCTGCCGCTACAGCACCCGCAGTTCCTCGAAGAGCTCCGTAAGATCCACCAAGGGCCGTCCCTTGGGGTCCGCCAGGGGCCGCAGTGCAGGCCGCGCTCCTCGATAGGATGGAATCCGCTCTTCCAGTCGATCCTCGTAGGTGTCCACCGTCTCGTTGACCCAGAGGACCCCGATCGGGATGCGGTCGCCCCACTCCATCGCCTTCTGGAGAAAGCGCACCTGCTTCTCTTGGATCTCGTCCTCCCCCATCCCCGGGCGCACATAGGGGTCGTAGCCATCCTCTTCCAGCTTGTAGACCCGCGGGACGGGTCGGCCCTGTTCGTCCTTGCGGTCGAGGCCTCCAAACCAGTCCTTGGTGAGGAGGTCGTTGTACGTGGGACAGGGCTGCAGCACGTCGATGAACGCCGAGCCCTTGTGCTCAATGGCCCTCCGGATCACGCCGATGAGGTGCGGGATGTCGAAGGCGTATCCGCGGGCGATGAAGGTGTACCCCGCCGACAAAGCCAGCAACAGGGGGTTGACCCCCTGGTTGACGTTGGGCTGTGGGAGGCTCTTCGTTTGGACGCCCAAGCGCAGGGTGGGTGAGGCCTGCCCCTTGGTGAGGCCGTAGACCCCGTTGTCGTAGATGAGGTAGGTGAGGTCCACGTTGCGCCGCCCGGCGTGGACGAAGTGGCCTGCTCCAATCCCTAAGCCGTCGCCGTCCCCTCCTACGGCGATGACCGTGAGCTCCGGGTTGGCCAGCTTGGCCCCCGTGGCGAAGGGGAGCACCCGGCCGTGGAGGGTGTGCACCCCGTAGGTCTTCACATAGTGGACGGTCTTGGCGGAGCACCCGATCCCCGAGAAGAGGGCCACCCGGTGGGGCGGGAGCTCCATCTGACTCAAAGTCATTTGAATGGCATTTAATATCCCGTAATCGCCGCAACCGGGACACCAGTTGTTGTGGACGTCCGTCTTGTATCGTTGCACGTCAACGGCCATGGGTGAGCACCACCTTCCTCGGGGCTTCCTCCCCTTCCGTGAGACACCGCTTGATCCCCTCGTAGACCTCCTCCACGGTCATGGGGCGTCCGTTGTACTTCACCAGGAGGTGATCCGCGGCGATCCCCGTCTTCTCGCGCACCAGCGCCGCCAGCTGGCCGGAGAAGTTGTTCTCTATAGCCACGATCCGCTCCGCCCCTTCCAGCTCCTGCGCGATCTCCTCCGCGGGGAAGGGGCACAGGAGCCGCACCTGGACGAATTTGAGCGGGAACCCCTCTGCCTCTAAGAGCTCCATCGCTTCTACGATGGCCCCCTTGGAGGAGCCCCAGCTGAGAATCACCGCTTCGGCCTCGGGGCCGCCGAAGACGTTGAGCTTCTCCTCCCGGGGGATCTCCCGAGCGGCGGTCTCCAGCTTCTGCATGCGCTTCTCCATCATGCGCGTGCGCACTACGGGGTCCTCGGTGATGTGGCCCCACTCGTCGTGCTCGTCGCTCGTGAGCCAAAAGATCCCGCCCTCGGTCCCGGGGAGCGTCCGCGGCGAGATCCCGTCGTCCGTAAACCGAAAGCGCCGGATGGCCCCGTCCTCGCTCGCCCCCGGGAGATCCTCCTCGAAGAGGAGCTTGCCCCGCTCGACCTTGACCCCGTGGGTGTCGTAAAGGGGGCGCGTCTCGCTCGTGGAGGCCAGAGCCTTGTCCAGGAGGTGGATGACGGGCACTTGATAGCGCTCGGCCCAGTTGAAGGCCCGGACCTCGTCGTAGAACGCCTCTTCGAGATCACCGGAGGCGAGCACGATGCGCGGTCCCTCGCCGTGCCCGGCGTGGAGCACGAAGCGGAGGTCCCCCTGCTCGGTGCGGGTGGGCATCCCGGTGGAGGGGCTTCCGCGCTGGTAGAGGGTGATCACCACGGGGACCTCGTTGATGACCGCAAATCCCAGCCCCTCGACCATGAGCGAGAAGCCCGGCCCCGAGGTGGAGGTGGCCGCCCGAGCCCCCGCGATGGCGGCCCCGATGGCCAGGTCGATCGCCGCCGTCTCGTCCTCGGTCTGGAGCACGAGCAGCGCGCCCTCCTCCCCGTTGCGCAGCCGGATCGAGGGATGGGACTCCAAGAAGACGCTCTCGTCGGTGGCGGGGCTTATGGGGTAGTACGTCTGGACGGAGCAGCCGGCCAGGATCTTCCCGAGGGCTACGGCTTGGGTCCCCGTGAGGAAGATCCGCGCCTCTTGGGTCTCTACGGGCTCCAGGCGGCAGGGAAAGTCGTCCTCGAACGTCCGGGCGACGTAGTCGTAGGCGAGTTCCGCGGCGCGGACGTTGCTCGCCACCACCCGGGCCTTCCCGCGGAAGACCTCCTCGAGGGCCTTCTCGATCCACTCGACGCCGTATTGGAGGAGGGCCGTGGAGGCCGCCACGGCCAGGGTGTTGACCGCCCGCTTCACCCGGCTTAAGGGTTGCTGCAGCTCCTCGGCCAGCCGTTGTAGCAGGTCATCGTAGGGGATCGGGTAGAGACGTACCCCTCCCTGCGCCACCACGCTCAGGAGGTCTTTCAAGGTGAGACCGACGCCCTGTTTCTCGAGAAACCTCCGCATGTCCTCGCGGAAGCGGGCGTCGAGGGTGGGCACCCGATCGAGAGGGGTGGTCTCCAGCTTGACGTCGTAGACGATCCCCCCGTTGGGGGAGACGTCGCAGGCGTGGACGAAGACGGTCTCCGCGTCGAAGCTCACTAGGAGATCGGCGCGGTGGCGGATCGCCTTTACGGGCTTATCGGAGACGCGGACCTGGTAGTAGCTGTGCTCGCCCATGATGTTGCTGTAGTATTCGCGCTGCCCCAGGACGTAGAGGCCGCCGTGGGCACAGGCGCGGGCGAAGACGTTGGCCGCGGAGTCCACTCCGCTCCCTTGGGCTCCGCCGATCAGCCAACTGAGGCGGTTGATCCGTCGCTTCGGTCCGTGTGCGTGGTTCATGTGCGGTCGTCTGCCCTCCTTGCTCGGATCGGGGGCATACCGAGGGGTAACTCTAGCAGGTTCGCAGAGGGGATGCAACCGAGGCCCCTTGGCAGATTCCTGCCTCTCGATTACAATGAGCCCCAAGCGAAACGTAACGACGGCAAACGGAGGCGATCGTTCATGCCCCACGTGGGAGAACCGGCACCGGATTTCACGCTACCCCTTTGCGATGGGGAGAAGGTCGGGACCTTCACCTTGAGCGAGCACCGCGGCCAAAAGCTCGTGCTTGCCTTCTTTCCCCTAGCGTTTACGTCCGTGTGCACGCAGGAGATGTGCACGTTCAGCGACGAGTTCGACGCGTTTAGCCAACTGGGAGCCGCTGTCTACGGGATCAGCGTCGACAGTCCCTTCGCCCTCAATGCCTTCATTCGAGATCACAGCCTGAAGGTCCCTCTGCTCAGCGACTTCAACAGAGAGGTCAGTCGGGCCTACGACGTGCTGCACGACGAGCTGATGGGCCTCAAGGGGATCAGCAAGCGAAGCGTCTTCGTCCTCGACCCGGAGGGTGTGATCCGCTACCGCTGGGTCAGCGACGACCCCAGCAAGCTGCCCCCCTTTGAGGAGATCCGGTCCGTCCTCAACGGGCTTGCGACGAGTTGATCGACCGACCCTGCGATCCGGCCCCGGACCCGTCGGCGCAGCGGTAGGGGCCGGCAGCGGACGGGAACCCAAATAAGCTGCCGAAAGGGGACGGTCGTCCTAGGCGCTCGAGGAAAGGGGGCGTAGGGTGAACAGCGCCATGAACAGGGGGAAGCGAGCGAAGCGGGCGCGACCCGGTCTAGGGAGCACCGTTGGAACGTTGGTCTTTGCGCTGGCAGTGGGGCTTCTCGCCGGCGGACCGCCGGGGGTAGAGATCGTGAAAGCCCAGTCCCTACCCGATATTCCCATGCTGGCCCGCCAAGGCGAGTTCCAAAAGGCGATCACGCCGGTGCTGGGAACGGTCCCCGCCGAGGCGTTTTACAACTACTCGTTGGCGGACTACCAGGCACGCACCCCCATCGGGGTGGAGATCCCCCGGGTCAGCCTTCTCTTCTTCTACCAAGACATAACCACCGGGAAGCTCGCCCTCATCGTGATCCACAACGCGCCGGACGCCGGACCCGGAGGGAGGGTTCGGATGCGCATCGAAGGGCTTCCTCCCTCGGCCACCCTCACCCTGAAGGACGACCCCAACGACGAGTATCGGTTCGACCCGCCTAAGGGGGAGTTCTCCTGGCGCTGGGCGAGCAAACACACCGACGGACTGGTCATCAACGACCTCGAGGGGAGCTTCACCCTGACGGTGACCCTGGAGCAGACCGTAGGCATTCAACAGTGGAAGCTTCTGACGATCAACGATCCCGCGATCGGCGTGGAGCGGGTACCCCTCCCTCGCCTGGGGGACCCCCTCGTCTTGGTCGTAGGCGAAAGGGAGGAGGCTCCGCCCCCCTCTCCTCCTCCGGCCGCCGGAGAGGTCCGAGCGGCCTTCGTCGTCTCCCCCGACCCGGTCCGCATAGGGGTCCCTGCGCTCTTTGACGCCCGCCCCTCTCGGGTCTTTCCCGGCGAGATCGTGCGCTATGAATGGGATTTCGACGGGGATGGGACGGTAGACCTCGTCACGCCCGATCCCACGGCTACCTACGTCTACGAGGTGCCCGGGACCTTCCCCGTGACCCTCCGCGTGGTGGACGACGCGGGACGCACCGATTCCGTGACCCGGCCCCTCACGGTGATCGCCGATCGGGCGACGGTGCGGAGGACGATCTCCACCCCCGAGGCGCGACCGGGCGATGTCTTCCGGGTGACGGTTGAGATCCGCTTAGAGGCTTCGAGCAACGGGTTGGGGCTGGAGGAGCGTCTCCCGCTGGGATGGACCATCGAGCCCGTGCGCTTGGACGGCGCGATCTTCAAGCCGCTGCCGGGCCGAGGGCAATGGCTCTTCCCCACCCGACTCAAGCGCGGCACCACCAAGACGATCGTCTACGACGTGCGCGTCCCGGCAGCCTCGGAGATCTCAGGCCCCCTGCCTCGACGCTTCCGTATTGAAGGGGACCTCACCAGCGTCTCCCCCGAGTATCGGCTGGCCGTGCAGGGGGAGACCGAGATCGCGGTGGTGACGTGCCTGAGCCTCGTGGTAGCCGTAGCCCACTGGGATCCGGAGACGGGGCGGGTAGACCTTCGCGGGGACGAGCAGATCACGCGCGAGGAACTGAACCGAGCGTTACGTGCTTGGCGACTCGACCGAGCTCTTCCGGGCACGTGCGACGCCCGACTCGACGCGGAAACCCTTCCCGAGGTGCTCGCCCGTGCCCTCCTCGGCGTCCCCGCGGACGAGCCCCTCCCTCCTCCGATCGTCGATCCGAGGTTGGTCCCCTTCTCGATCACCCGCTCGATCGCGACTCCCCTTCCCCAACGGCGGCTCTTCCCCACCGCCGAGCGGGGGGATACCTTCCAGGTGCGCCTTACCCTCGTCGCCTTGCAGGACCTGCCCGGCGTGTACATCCAGGAACGCCTTCCGGAAGGCTGGACCGCACGCCCCGTCACCCCGGTCTCCCCGGGGGTCCTCTTTAAGCCGGCGACGAAGGAGTGGGTCGTCGCCAAACTCCTCCGCGCCGGGGAGACCTTCGTCCTGACCTACGAGGTGGCCCTCCCGGACCGAGCGGCCGAATCCCCCGGCCGATACGCCCTGACCGGGACGGCCGAAAGCGGATCGATGGCCTTCCTCTATGAGATCTCCGGGGATCGCTCCGTGGAGGTGCTCACCTGTCTTCCCGTGTTGTGGGCCGTTGCCTATCTGAATCCGGAGACGGGACGGATCGACCTCTCGTTGGACAACCGCATATCCCGGGAACAGGCAAACTTCGCCTTCCGGCTCTGGCTCGAGGACGAAGAAGTCCCGGGAACCTGTGGGGAAAAGCTCTCCGTACGAGTCCTGCAGCAGGCGATCTCCCACATGGTCACCGGGACGCCCGTGGAAGCACCGGACTCCGGGGGGTCCTAGGGGCCTGACGCAGGGATGAACGAACGATGCTCCTTCTCTGGGCACTCCCGATCGGGATCGGGCTGGGGTACCTCCTCGGAGGGCGCCTGCAAAACCTAGCTCGGCTTACGCTGCGCGGAGCCTGGCTCGTGTTGGCTGCCCTCGTCCTCCAGCTCTTGATCTTCCCCCTTCCCGGACGGGAAGGGCCGATCCTCTCCTTCGGGACGGCGGTCTTCCACCTGCTCTCCTATGCCCTTCTCGCCGGATTTGTGCTCCTCAATCGCCGGGAATGGGGCATCCTGCTCCTAGGGGGAGGCATGGCCCTGAACGTGCTCGTCATCGCGGCGAACGGGGGATACATGCCCACCTACCCCGCTCTGTTGGAGCAGGCCGGTCGCGTGCGGGCGGCCGAAGTCATCGTCGCCGAGGGGGTTTACGGGAACAACGTCTGCATCGGATGCGAGGGGATCTCCCCGCGACTGGTGTTCTTGGGGGACATCTTCGCCACCCCGGCCTGGGTGCCGGGCGCTAACGTCTTCAGCCTAGGGGATCTCGTGTTGGCGCTGGGGTTGATCGTCTTCCTGCAGGCGAAGATGCGCCTTCCCTCGGGCAAACCCGACGGGAACAACGTGTAGACGGGAGCGTACACGCGGCCCGGCCCGGCCCGCGGCCTTGCGTGCCCGCTGCGCTACGGAGTCGTGGTCGTGGAGGCGGAAGACGCCGAGGAGGGAGCCTTGCTTCCTTGGATCGCAAGGGCCCGCAGGACGTCCTTGCGGCTCACGAGGCCGGCCTGCACCAGGAGCTCCCCGATGAGCTTCCGCTGGGTCTCGTCCTGCTGGCTTTGAAGGATCTCCTCGATCTGCTCCGGTTGGAGCTTCCCCATGTCTACGAGGATCTCCCCCAGCCTTTTGTCCCCTTCGAAGTACCACTCCAGGATGCTGAGGATCACGGCGCTGCGGCTCTTGCGTTCCCGGTGGGCCAGCTCGTCCACCTTGTCGATGAGATACTGGTCTTCTTCGGTGTAGTAAATGGTCATCTGCATCGTAGCACCATCCCCCCTTCGATCGGCTCAGGGTAGGGCGGCGAACGAGCCGTCCCCGTCCCGACCGATCTCCTGCGTTACTCTAGCACAGATGGGGAAAGGCGTCAAGCAGTTCGACGATCAGCGGGAGGAGAGGGTATAGACGATCGTGACGCGATCGGTGCCCTCGCGGTACCGTTGAGGATCGATACGGACGCGATAATCGACATCCCCACGGTACTCCCCCGGAGGTCCGCGGAGCAGGCTCTGCTCGTGCTCCCGCAGCGGTATATAGGCGGTGCGCCCGTGCACACGGACCCAAAAGTCTAGGGCGGGCCGGGAAGGTCCTCCGTCGAGGCTTGTTCCCTCGAGAGGGGATTCGAGCCGCACGGAGAGATCCCAGGGGGTGTTGCTCCGGACAAGCAGGGTCAGGGCCCGCAGGCGCTCGACGTATCCCCGGGCGCGGTCTGCTTCCGTGGGGTCTGGAATCTTCCACCAGACCGGCGCGTTTCCCCCTGCGCCCTCGTCTTCGGGACCGAGCAGGATCAGTTCCTGGAGGTTCTCAACCCGCCAACGGACCTGAGCCCCCGCTGTGGAATCCCCCCCGGCCGACAAGTCGGTCCCTCCCAGGATCAACCCCACACCTACCAGAACGCCGCCCCATCGATTCCGGCGCATCGTCTTTCGGCAGCCCAGCTGCCCTAGGCCTTTCGGCCCGTAGGCCTGTAGCTTTGCGTCCCACCCTTTCGGATGGTTTGCCCTTGTCGAGACCGCCTTTCGCTCCTCGTCTCTGTCGAAGAGCACTTTATTCTATACGATCTATCCTAGAGTATCAAGTAATATCCTGCTTGCTATGAGAAACCGCAACTCCGTTCCCTCAAGGCCTCGCCTCGCCTCCCGGCGGTCGCTATACTCGATGCACCGCCATGACCGTCGTGCTCTTTCAGCTCGCAAACGGCCTCGTCTGGGGCTGGGTGGTGGCCTTGGTGGCCTTGGGGCTCAGCCTCATCTACGGGGTGCTGCGGGTCATCAACGTCGCCCATGGCGCCTTCTACATGCTCGGGGCTGCGGTGGGCGTGGTGCTCTACGAGCCCCTGCAAAGCGCCCTCGGGAACGCCCCTGGGGCCTTTGCGCTCGTGTTGGTCCTCTCCCCCCTGCTCGTCGGGGCCTTCGGAGCCCTGCTCGAGGCGACCGCCTTGCGGCCCCTGGTGGAGCGGGGGCGGTGGGTGATGACCATTGTCACCACCTTCGCGCTCCTGCTGATCTTACAACAGGGCGCGCAGCTTCTGCTCCCGGGGGTGCGCTCCGTGCCCGCGCCCCTTGCGGGAGGCGTGGAGCTGCTGGGGCTGCGCTATCCCCTCTACCGGCTGGTCCTGGCCGGAATCGCCGTGCTCCTCATAGGGCTCACCGCCCTCTTCCTGTACAAGACGCGCTTCGGTCTGTGGGCGCGGGCCGTGCGCCAGGACCGCGAGCTGGCCTTGAGCCTGGGGATCCCGGCCCCGTGGGTCTACTCCGGGACCTTCGCCCTGGGGACGGCGCTCGCCGCCGCGGCGGGGTGGCTTACGGCCCCCGTGGTGAGCGTCGACCCGAGGATGGGGATGGACATCCTGCTCCAGAGCTTCTTGGTGGTGATCGTGGGGGGGCTGGGGAGCCTGCGCGGCGCGGTGGTGGCCGCGCTCCTCCTGCGCCTGGCGGAGGGGCTGTTCGCGGTCGGGTTCGATCCCGTAAGCGCGCGGGCCTTGGCGCTCTTCCTCATGGGCGCGCTCCTGCTGTGGCGGCCCCACGGGCTCTTCGGACGAGAGGAGGTCTCCTCGTGAAGGGGTTCGTGAGCGGGGGCAACCGCTCAATCTCGCGTCGGGTTCTCCCCCTCGCGCTGGGGCTCGTGTCGGTGATCGCCCTCGGCTCGGCCCCCCTGTGGCTCGACGCCTTTTCGTTAAGCTTCCTCCTCAAGGTCCTGATTTGGGGGCTGTTCGCCGCGAGCTTCGACGTGCTCTTCGGGTATGCGGGTTTGCTGAGCCTGGGCCACTCCGTCTACTTCGGTCTGGGGGCCTACGGGGCGGCCTGGATGACGCTCTCGTACGGGCCGGAGGTCTTTCCGTGGGCGCTGGGGGCGGGGGTCCTCCTGGGGGGGCTGGCCGCCGCTGCGATCGGGGCCCTCGCGGTGCGCACCGGCTCCCACGGCTTCATCATCGTCACGGCGGTCACGGCGTTGATCGCCTTCTTAGGGGCCCAGAGCCGCCGGGATCTCACGGGCGGGGACGACGGGCTCACCCTGTCCGCGATGCCCCTGGCGCTGGGGGGCTGGCGGGCCGGGTGCGCCGACCCGGGTCCGGCCTACCTCTTCGCCCTGGGGATCGTGCTCCTGGGGCTTGGGGCCCTCGGGACGATGATTCGGTCGCCGCTGGGGCTGGCCCTGCGGTGCCTGCGGGAGAACGAGCTCCGGGCCCAAGCGCTCGGGTACGACGTCTACGCGCTCAAGTGGCTGGCGTTCACGGTCGCCGGGCTGGGGGCGGCCCTGGCCGGGGCCCTCTACGCGCTGGTGAACTGCCACGTCTCCGCGGCCCTCTTCGGCTGGTTGGTCTCCGCCGACGTGCTCATCTGGACCCTCTTCGGAGGGGCGGGGACGCTGGTGGGGCCCCTCGTCGGGACGGGGGTCTTCCTCTCCCTGCGGGAGCTGCTCAGCGACCTTTGGCCCGCGGGGTACCCCGTGCTCGTGGGGCTGGCGCTCCTGGGGATCGCCCGCTTCCTGCCCCGGGGGCTCGTAGGGGGCCTGCGGACGCGGGGGCTGGGGCCGACTCGGAAAGGGGAGGGGCCGTGAAGGCGGCGGTGCTCGAAGCGCGCGGCCTGCGGAAGGCCTTCTCCGGCGTGCGCGCCGTCGACGGCGTCGACCTCGCCCTCCGGGAGGGGGAATGGACGGCGTTGATCGGCCCCAACGGCGCGGGGAAGACGACGTTGCTCCACCTGCTGGGAGGCCAGCTCCGCCCCGACGCCGGGTCCGTGTACTTTCAGGGAGAGGAGATCACCCGCCGGCCCGCGGAGCGGCGGGCGCGCGCGGGGCTCGCCCGCACGTTCCAGGTGCCCGCCCTCTTCCCGGAGCTGACCGTCCGGGAGCACGTCCTCGCGGCCCGGCTGCGGGGGCGCTGGACCCTCCGCCCCGTCCCCAACCGCGACCGGGAGGCCGTCGAGGAGCTGCTGGCGCGCTGCCGTCTCCGCGAGAAGGCCTCCCGCAGGGCGGAGGAGCTCTCCCACGGCGATCGGAGGCTCTTGGAGATCGCGGTGGCCTTGGCCTCGGAGCCCCGCGTGCTCCTGCTGGACGAGCCCGCCGCGGGCTTGAGCCCCGCGGAGGTGGACGGGCTGCTCGTGCTGCTGCGGGAGCTGCGTCGGGAGCGGACCTCTCTGGCCGTCTTGCTGGTGGAGCACGACATGGACGTCGTCTTCGAGCTGGCCGAGCGCGTGGTGGTGATGCACCGCGGGCGGGTCCTCGCCGAGGGCTCCCCCGAGGAGGTCCACCGCGATCCCGAGGTGCAGGCCGTCTACCTGGGGACGAGGGAGCTCTAATATGGCCCGACACGACGAAGGCCTGCTGCGGATCGAGGGGCTCCATGCGGGCTACGGGACCGCCCGGGTCGTGCAGGGGATCTCGCTCTCCGTGAGGCCGGGGGAGGCCGTGGGGCTGCTGGGGCGAAACGGCATGGGCAAGACCACCTCCCTCAAGAGCGTGCTGGGGCTCGTGCGGGTCTTCCGAGGGACGATCCGGTTCGAGGACCGCGAGCTTACGGAGCTTCCTGCGCACGCGATCCCGCTCCTGGGGATAGGGTACGTCCCCCAGGGGCGGCGGGTCTTCCCCGAGCTGAGCGTCTCCGAGAACCTCCGGCTCGGGGTCCGGGGGCGGGGGGCCCGGACGTCGCCCGAGTGGGACCGCGTTCTGGACCTCTTCCCGGCGCTGCGGGAGCGTCTGCGGCAGCGGGCGGGGACCCTCTCGGGAGGGGAGCAGCAGATGCTGGCGATCGCCCGGGCGCTCTTGGGGAAGCCGAAGCTCCTCCTGCTCGACGAGCCCACCGAGGGCTTAATGCCGCAGCTCGTGGCGCGCACGGAGGAGCTCCTCCTCGAGCTCAAGGCGCAGGGTCTCGGCCTGCTGGTGGCGGAGCAGCGCCTCGAGACGGCCCTTCGCGTCTGCGATCACCTGTACGTGCTGGAGAAGGGGCAGATCGTCTGGGAGGGCTCCGCCGAGGAGGTTCGCAGCGCCATGGAAGAGCGGGAGCGCCTCCTGCGGGCGCTCGGAGTCGGGCCCCGGGACTGAAGACGCCTGTGGATCCTCCGCAGAGGGGAGGGGCAGACAGATCTGGCCGTCCGGGAGGTCGCCATAGGGGTGATCCCCCGGGTTGCCCATCCCCTCGAGGTTTCCCGAGAGGTTGTTTCCCTCGAAGATGTTCTCGCCCCGGAGCTCCGCCCACCCGGTGAATCGACTGCGCCCGTACCCGCAAGCCTCGTCCTCCACGGCCAAGCCCCAGTCGGCGTTCCCCCGCAGCGCGGAGTCCTCCAGTACGAGCTCTGCGTTGCCCGCTAGGACGAGTCCGTTGCAGAAGTACTGCTCGTTCGCGCAGCGGGCGCTGGAGCCGTTCCCCTCGAGGAGGGAGTCCTCCACCGTCGCCCGGGCGACGGCCCGGGTGAAGAGCGCGACGACCTCGAGGCCGTTGCCTCCGTTGCCGACGACCCGGGATTGGGACAGGGAGAGCCGGGATCCCTCGAGGACGGTGATCCCGGCGAGCGCGTAGCCGAGTCCGTTCCCCGAGATCTCCACCTCGCGGAGCACGGCGCTGCTGGCGTCCGCGAGATACACCCCCTGCCTGCGGCTGCCCCGGAGCACGGAGCGCGCGATCTCCACGGAGCTCTCCTCGTTGAGGTCCAACAGCGGGTACCTTCCCCCCTCGAAGAGGGAGTCCTCCGCCCGCAGCCGCGAGCTGCCGAAGAGCAGCGCCGCCCGGCGGTCGTTCTCCTGCAGGCGCACGTTGCGAAGCTCCGCCGTCCCCGGGCTGTACAGGACCAATCCTGTGCCGTCGTTGTACGAGACGTCGACGCCCTCGAGCGCGATCCCGCCGTAGACCAGCAGCCCCTCCTCCGGGGAGAAGTTCACGCCGAGGTCTTGCAGGAGCACGTCCGCAACCCCGGCGAGCACGGAGATCGTCTGGGGGAGGATCGTCTCCTCGCGGCCCGCGCCCCGGAGGGTCACGGGCTTCCAGAGCGTGACGGCCCCTTCGAAGCGTCCCTCCCCCAAGACGACGGTTCCGCCGGGGGGCACGGCGTCCAAGGCCTCCTGCACGGTGGCGTAGTCCTCCGGCACCCGGACGGTGAGGCTTGCCGTCTGGGGGGCGAGGGGCTTCCGCACCGAGGCGGGGACGTACCCGCACAGGTCCATGAGGTTCCCCCGCATCTCGTTGGAGGCCCCCGAGACCCGCACGCTCTCCTCCTCGGCCCAGAGCGCACACGCCCCGTTGCCCACGAAGACGCTGTCGTAGACCTCCACGTTCGCGCCGCTCCGGGCGAAGAGGCCCTCCTCGCCGTTGCGCTCCAGTCGGGAGTCCCGCACGATCACGCGCCCTGCCTCAACGGCGGTGATCCCTCGCCAGAGATTCTCCGCAATCGTCGTGCGAACGAGGGTAGCCTACGCCCCCTCGCTGACGTAGACCCCGATCCCGTCGTAGCGGTCCTCCCCGTTGGCGACGATCTCGGAGTCCTCCACGGTCAGCTGCGCCCCCTCGTGGGCCCAGAGCCCGCCCTCCTCGTTGCGCGCGATGCGCGATTGCAACACCCGCAGCCGCGCCCCCCGGGCTGCCACCACCGCAGGGAGTCGGCCCGCGTTGTCCCTCACCTCGCTGCGCACGAGCTGGGCCTCCACCTCCTCCCCCACGAGGATCGTGACCCCCATGTTGTCGCGGAAGACGGAATCCTCCACGCGAATGCGGGGGGACTCCACCGCCGCCAGGGCCCACTCCCTCTGGGCCGAGACCCTCACGTTGCGGAGCACGACGTCGAAGGTGCCGCCGAAGGTGAGGCCGACCTCTCCCCCCTCCACGGCGACGTCCTCGAGGAGGATCGCGCCCGCTCCTTGGGCGATCAAGCCGCCCCCGACGCGGACGAGGTCTACCCTTCGGATTGTGAGCTCTCCGCCCCAGGCGAGGACGGCCAGCGAACCCGGATCGCCCGTCAACGTGAGGTCCTCCAGGAGCACCTCCCCTTCGACGCCCACGGGGAGGAGCAGCATCAAGCCCCCCGGGTCCTCCGGCTCCCAGGTCGCCTCTCCTTCTCCGCCGGAGCCGGAGCGGGAGCCGCGGATCGTGAGGGGCTTCGTCACGATCACCCGTCCGGTGACCTCCCCCTCCAAGAGGAGGGTGCCCCCGGGGGCGAGGGCGTCGGCGGCCTCTTGCAGGGTGGCGTACTCCCCGGGGAAGCGGATCTCCGTGCGCTCGGTCTCGGGCACCGAAGGACGACGGAGCGACGCGGGCGCGAACCCGCACAAGGGGAGGACGTTCTCGTCGAGCGCGTTGTCCCGGCCCGTGATGCGGGTCTGGGAGGAGACGACCTCCAGGGCACATCCCCCGACGTGCCCGCGGATCTCGTTCCCCTCCAGGTGCACGGAGGCTCCCTCCTCGACGACGATCCCCTTCTCTCCGTTGTCCGCGATCAGCGAGCTCTGCAGCTCCACCTCCGAGGGCCCGGACAGGACCATGCCGACTTCCTCGTTCGCCGAGACCCGAGTCCGGAGGAGGCGGACCGTGGGTCCCCGGCCCCGAGGAGGCTGCAAGAAGAGGGAAGAGCGCCCGCCCACGAGGAGACCGGTGTCGTTCAGCTCCACCCGGCTGTCCCGGAGGACGAGCTGGGCCTCGTCTTTTACGAGGATCCCCTCTCGGTTGTCGAGGAATCGGGAGTTGTACACCTCGGCGCGGGCAGCCCCCTCCAGCACCAACCCGTCGGGACTTTGGCGGATCGTCACCTCCTCGAGGAGGAGGCGCGCCGTGCCCCGGGCCAAGATCCCCTCGTCGCAGCAGCCGCCCGCGTTGCTCACCGAGACCCGGACGATTTCGACGGTGCCGTAGACGAGGATCCCCACGTCGTCGGCCTCCGCGATGCTCAGGTCCTCCAGGCGGACGCCCTCGACGCCGTGGGGGACCGAGATTAGGGGAGCGAGGCCCTCGGAGCGACGGAAGGCGGTCTCCTTGCCTACCCCCTTGAGGGTGAGGGGCTTCCAAAGCGTGAGCGCCTCCTCGAACTCCCCCGCGGGCAGGGAGACCGTCCCTCCCGGAGCGACGGCGTCGATCGCGTCCTGGATGCTCGTATAGTCTTCCGGGACCCGCACGACCTCCCGAGACGTCTCCGGGACACGCGGCACCCGGATCGCCGGGGGGGCGTACCCGCAGAGATCGGGTCGGTTCCCGTAAATCGGGTTGCCCTCGCCCGAGATCGGGATGGGCTTCAGGATTTCTATCCCGCAGTCCGGATGGTCCACGATCCGTGTGTTCACGATCTCCAACGATACGTCCTCGTTGAGGATGAAGATCCCGCCCCATCCGTTGGCTTGAAGCCGCGAATCCCGCAGAGCGATCCGGGAGGAGCGGGAGACGTACAATCCTTGCTCCTTGCTGTCGACGATCTCCACCCGTTCCAGTACGAGACGAGCCGGTCGTTTTCCGCCGCCTCCCACCCAGATTCCTTCCCGATTGCGACGGAGCGTTACGTCCCGAAGGACCACCGTGGAAGGGCCGAAGAGCGCTACCCCCTGATAGGCGTCTAGGACCGTTACCTCGTAGGCCTCCAAGCGGGCCTCGCCTTCGGCTGCAAGCCCGTTCCCATCGAAGAACGTGGAGCGGCGGACCACCGCATGGGTTTGGTCAGAGACGGTGAGGCCATACGTGCGGTTCGCGAAAACGCGCGTGTCCTCCACTTCGAGAGACGCTGCTCCGTAGACCGCGATCCCACGCCCGTCGTTGCCGCTCACGGTCGCGTCTTGGACCCGGACACGGGCCGCTCCGCCCACGACGATCCCTCCGCCCTCGGGGTTTCCGCTCACGGTGACCTCCCGAAGCTCCGCGTCGGCGTAGAGGGAGAGCGTCGGCGGAGCGGGCCCCTCCCTCCGGTCGAGCCCCAGCGGATCGGGGGTGATCCGCAGCGCTTCCAGCCGGAAGGGAGAGGCCTCAGCCAGAACGGAGAGCCGCGCGGCCAACACCGTCACCGTCCTTCCCGCGCCCCGGCCCTGGATCGTCACCGGCTTCCAGACCACCACCCCTCCGGCCCGCACGGGGGCGCCCGGGAGCGTCACCGTCCCGCCCGGGGCCACGGCGTCGATCGCCTCCTGGAGGGTGGCATAGTCATCGGGGACGCGCACCTCCGTCGCGTCTGTCTGGGGAACCCGAGGGCGGTAGAGCGAGGCGGGGGCCCCTCCGCAGAGGTCTAGGAAGTTCTCCGTCACCTCGTTGCCCCTCCCCACGAGGATCACGCGGGCGTCGGGAGACTGCACGTCGAGCCCGCAGGCGCGATGGCCCGCGATCCGCGTCCCCTCCAAGACGAGTTCGGACTTGCCTCCGAGGACGACGCCGTTCGTCCCCTCGACCACCTCGGAGTCCGCCAAGCTCGCCCGGGCTCGTCCCTCGGTCCGGAGTCCGACGAATCGGCTGCTCCGTGCCTCGAAGGCGGCGGAGTCCTGCAAAAAGACGAAGTCCAGTTCGGAGCCCTCGGCCTCTATGCGAGACCGGGCCCCCGCTCGAAGCCTTTCCAGCCATCCCCCGCGGATGCGCAGCCGTGACTCGCCGTAGGCGAGGACGGAGGAGTCGACCCGGGTGTCCTCGAGGAGCACCGAGGCCTGTCCCTCTGCGAGGATCCCGCCCCAGACGTTGTCCCGGATGAGCACCTCTTGGAGCACGACGCACGCGGACGGGCCCTCAGGGGAGGGAGGGGGCGGAGACGGCGAGGGAGGCGAGGGGGGACCCAGCGGGTCCTCGGAGGGTCGATAGCCTCCCTCTCCCCCTTCCGGGCGCAACGGAGGGATGGGGCTGCGCAGGGGTTCGACCTGCAGGCCGAAGGGGCAGCGAAGCCAATCGAAGCAAGGGCCGGCCCGAGGAGGTTCGCCCTCGGCGTTGAGAGGCACGCTGTACGCCCGCTCCAGGGTGAGGCGGATCAACGCCACCCGAGGGGGTGCACTCCCCCGCAGGCTGCGCACGAAGACGACGGGCTTGCCCGCCTCGGCCCCTTGGAACACGACGTCCTCCGGGGCCCGTCCCAGCCCGCGAAGCGTGATGTCTCGAGTGAGGGTGACACCGGCGGGGTAGACCCCCGGGGCCAGGCAGACTTCCGCCCCCGGTGGGGCTTTTCCGAACGCTTCGGGGAGGGCATCGCGCGGGGTGAGGACGAGATCGCAGCCCGCTCGCCCTTCCCCGGAAGGGGCCGGAGACGGCGGGATACCCATCCCCCAAAGAAACGAAGCGAAGAGCCCTACCAACCCAACGCCGCCAAGGAGAACCCGGGTGAGTTGCATCTCTTCTCTCCCTCCTTGCGGAGGGCGATCCTACCCCCAAGCGACCCTTGGAGACAAATCTTGAGATGCGCAAGGAGCGTCGCCGCAGCCTCTTTGTTTGCATGCGCGGCTTGCCTTCTTGAAGGTCCTGAAGTACCATACGTGCGCTCCTCGATGGGAGGGAAGCGCGGTCACGATGGCAAGGAATCGAACTCGCTTGGGTGCGGTCAGTTTGGGTGTGTTGCTGTTGGGGATCCTCACGGGCTGCCTCCACAAGGGCGGCGGTTCTGCCTCCACTCCTCCGTCCCCGCCCCCGGCGGGGGTTCCCGTGCCCGTGCAGATCGAGCGCACGGTCGCTCCGGATCCGCCCCGCGTGGGGGAGCCGTTCACCGTGACGCTGAACGTCACCGTTCAGCAGGACCTCCCCGCGGTCCTCATCATGGAGGTCCTCGGCGGCCTCACCCTCCTCGAGATCCAAGAGGGCTTCTCTCTCGAAGAGAAAGGGGTGCTCAAGGGCGTCATCCTGCAGCCCACAGCGGGCACGACGCAGACCTTCCGCTACCGCGCTCGGTGCGAGCGGCCCATTCCCTACACCCTGGTGGCGCAGGCCACCACCAAGGGCTTCGATCCCGTCTACACCGTCGCCACGGTGACGTGCTCGGAGTAGTCAGAACAACTCCCGGCACCGGCGCGCGAACGCGACCGTGAGCTTTACGGTATTCGCAAAGTCCTCCAAGCGCATGAGGCTGAAGGGCGAGTGGATGTAGCGGCAGGGCACCGAGACCACTCCCGCGATCGCCCCCTTCCCCGTCTGCTGGATGGCCCCCGCGTCCGTGGAGCCGAAGGGCGGGACCTTCAGCTGACAGGGGACTCCTTCCTCTTCCGCCAGCTCCAACAGGAAATCCACCAGCTTGGGGTTGGGGATGAGCGAGCGATCGGCCACGGTGATCGCGGGACCCTTCCCCAGCGCGGTGGGCTGGCGGACCGCGTGCACGCCGGGGACGTCGGCGGCCACCGTCCCCTCGAGCGCCAGCGCGATGTCCGGCTCGATCTGAAAGGCCGCCGTGCGCGCCCCCCGAAGGCCCACCTCCTCGCAGGCCGCGAAGTTCGCCGCCAGCGTCACCTCCAGCTCCTCGCCCTTGAGGGCCTTCAAGGTCTCAATGAGCACCGCGCACCCCACCCGGTCGTCCAACGCCTTGCCCATCACGACCCCCTCGTTCAGCCGCTCGAAGGGGTAGGCGATCACCGCCGGAGAGCCGATGCGGATGCCCCTTTGCTCCACCTCCTCCCGGGAAGAGGCCCCGATGTCTACGAACAACTCCTCGAGGGGGAAGGGCTTGTCGCGCTCTTCAGGCTTGAGGATGTGCGGCGGAGGCGTCCCCACCGCGCCTTTCACGAGCTGTCCGGATTGGGTCCGGATCGTCATCGCGTGGGAGGGGATGATCCGGGCGTCCCATCCCCCCAGGGGCGCAAAGCGCAAGAAGCCGTTCTCCTCGATGTAGCTCACCATGAAGCCGATCTCGTCCATGTGGGCGTCGAGCATCAGCACCCGATCGCCCCTGCCCCGGCGGTACGCGATGAGGTTCCCCATCGCGTCCGTGCGCAGCTCGTCCACGTAGGGCTCGATACGCTCTTGGATGAGGGCGCGGACCTCGTCCTCGAAGCCCGCCACCCCAAACGCCTCCGAGAGGGAGCGCAACAGCTCCAGCGTCTCATCCTTCGGCTCGTACGTCATCTCCGTTCCTCCTTCGGTGGGTTCCGGCAAGAACGACGTGGCATTATAAACGGCGCGGCCTTGACGGGCACCCTGCTGCCCGGTAGCATCCCGGAGCCATGGCCAACCCCAAGCTGCTCGTGGACCCCCAGGAGCTGCGGGCGCGGGTTCGCGAAGGGGCGGTGCTGCTCGACGCCCGTGCCCCGATGCGCTATCGGGAGGGGCATCTCCCGGGAGCGATCAACCTGCCCGTCCAAGACCTGTTCGAGGTAGCGGGGAGCGTTCGGAGACGACGGCCTCGGGAGCAGCTGATCGGGATCCTGGAACGGCTGGGCGTGTCCCGTGAGAGACCTGTGATCGTATACGGGGCGCGGGAGGGCTTGGAAGCCACCAACCTCTTTTGGGTGCTGGAGTGTCTGGGCCACACGACGGTGGCCCTTCTCGACGGAGGGGTTGAACGGTGGGTTCGTGAGGGGTTGGAGATGACCCAAGAACGGCCTACCCTAAAGCCTGCCCGGTGGGGGACAAGCTCGCGGGAGACAAGCCGGACGGAGCCCTGCGTGTCGGGGGAGTGGCTGCTGGCTCACCTGGAAGACCCGGGAGTGCAGATCGTGGATACCCGAGCGCCGGAGGAGTACACGGGGGAAGCATGTTATGCGCGGCGCGGCGGGCACATCCCGGGGGCTCTCCTCCTCCCCTATGACCGCGTGATGCGCCCCGAGGGAGCCTTTCGAAGCGCAGAGGAGATTCGAGCGCTTCACGAGACACTCGGGCTCTCCCCGACTCGAACTACGGTAAGCTACTGTCAGATCGCCGCCCGCGCCGCTCACGTCTACTTCGCCCAGCGCCTGGCGGGCTTCCGCGACCCTCGGGTGTACGAGGCCTCTTGGGCCGAGTGGGGCAACGACGAGCGCTTCCCTGTGGAGCGCTGATTTCGAGTTGCACCCCCTCCGCACGACGACTATAATCCCGGCCAAATGACGCGACGAATCTTCACGTCCGAATCTGTGACCGAGGGGCATCCGGACAAGCTCTGTGACCGCATCTCGGACGCCATCTTGGACGCCGTCTTACAGCACGACCCCGAGGCCCGCGTCGCCTGCGAGACCTTCGTGACCACGGGGTTGGTCCTCATCGGAGGGGAGATCTCCACACATACTCGACTCGACTACGCCCAAATCGCCCGCGAGGCGATCCGCGAGGTGGGCTACACCCGCCCGGAGTACGGCTTCACCCACGACGCCTGCTCGGTTCTGGTGGCCATCCACGAGCAGTCCCCCGACATCGCCCAGGCCGTGGTGAAGTCCCCCGATCAAGTGGAGGACCCCTACGAGAGCCTGGGGGCGGGCGATCAGGGGATCATGTACGGCTACGCCTGCACAGACACGCCGGAGCGGATGCCCCTGCCCATCACCCTGGCCCACAAGCTGGTGCAACGACTCGCCCGGGTGCGCAAGGACGGGACCCTTCCGTACCTGCGCCCCGACGGCAAGTCCCAAGTCACGGTGGAGTACGAGGACCATCAGCCCCGGTGCGTCCAGGCGGTCGTACTCTCGGCGCAGCACGACCCCGACGTTCCCCTGGAGCGGCTGCAACGCGATCTGGTGGAGCACGTCGTGGAGCCCGTCTTGGGCAAGTGGATGGACGGGGACGTGGAGATGCTGATCAACCCCTCGGGCCGCTTCGTGATCGGGGGCCCGCCGGGGGACACGGGGATGACCGGACGCAAGGTGAGCGTGGACACCTATGGGGGGTATGGAAGCCACGGCGGCGGGGCCTTCTCCGGGAAGGACCCCACCAAAGTCGACCGCTCGGGCTCGTACATGGCCCGCTACGCGGCCAAAAACATCGTGGCCGCCGGGCTGGCCCAGGAGTGCGAGGTGCAGGTGGCCTACGCCATCGGACGGGCCCGGCCCGTGGCCATCACCGTCGACACCTTCGGCACGGGTGCGATCCCCGACGAGGAGCTGGAGCGCTTGGTGGAGGAGCACTTCGACTTCCGGCCTGCGGCCATCATCGAGCGTCTCAAGCTACGAAGGCCCATCTACACGCCGCTCTCGGCCTACGGCCACTTCGGGCGGTCGGAGCTGGACCTCCCCTGGGAGCGCACCGATATGGTCGAGATCTTGCGCAAAGCGGCAACCGGTTTCGGTTAGGTTCCTTGCAGATTTCTTGCCTGGGAGTTCGTGTGCCAGCGCCGAAGGAGAGGCGCGCCCGACTAAAACGTCCCCGGCTCCTCGTAGGTCCCGAAGACCTCGCGCAGCGCGTCGCAGATCTCGCCCACCGTCGCGCGGGCCTTCACGGCCTCTACGATAGACTGCATCAAGTTGGCTTCCTCGTCGGCAGCGGTATCCTTCAGGTGGGCCAGCGCTTCGCTCACGCGGCGGGCGTCCCGTCTCTCGCGTAAGGCCCGCAGGCGCTCGACTTGCCGCTCCCGCACCTCGGGCGGGACCTTGAGCACCCGCGGCTTCCCTTCTTCCTCGGTGAGGAAGCAGTTCACCCCCACGATGAGGCGCTCCCCCCGCTCCACCTCCTGCTGCTTGCGGTAAGCGCTCTCCTCGATCTCCCGCTGGACGTAGCCCGTCTCGATCGCCCGGAGCATCCCGCCCATCCGGTCGATCTTCTCGATATAGTCTCGGGCGCGGGCCTCCAGCTCGTCGGTGAGCGCCTCGATCGCGTACGCCCCGCCCACGGGGTCGATCGTGTCCGCCGCGCCCGACTCCTCCGCGAGGACCTGCTGGGTGCGCAGGGCCAGGAGCACGGACTCCTCCGTGGGCAGCGCCAGCGCCTCGTCGTAGGCGTTCGTGTGCAGGGATTGGGTCCCGCCGAGCACGGCGGCCAGGGCCTCGATCGCGGTGCGGATCACGTTGTTGACCGGCTGTTGGGCCGTAAGCGAGGAGCCCGCCGTCTGGGTGTGGAAGCGCAGCATCCAGGAGCGGGGGTTCTTCGCCCCGAAGCGCTCCTTCATGATCTGGGCCCACAGCCGACGAGCCGCCCGGAACTTCGCGATCTCCTCTAAGAAGTGACGATCACAAGAGAAGAAGAACGAGAGCTGGGGGGCGAATTGATCTACCTCCATCCCCCGTTCCAAGACGGCTTCCACATAGCAGATGGCGTCCGCCAGCGTAAAGGCGATCTCCTGGGCGGCGGTGGCCCCCGCCTCGCGCATGTGGTAGCCCGAGATCGAGATGGGGTTCCACTTGGGGAGGCGTTCGGCGCAGTAGAGGATCACATCGGTCGCCAGGCGCAGCGACGGCCCCGGCGGGAAGATGTACGTCTTGCGGGCGATGAACTCCTTTAAGACGTCGTTCTGGGTGGTGCCCGCAAGCTGCGAGGGCGGGACGCCCCGCTCCTCCCCCACGGCGATGTACATCGCCAGGAGCACCGCCGCCGGGGCGTTGATGGTCATGGAGGTCGAGATCCGGTCCAGGGGGATCCCCTCAAAGAGCCGCTCCATGTCCTCCAGGGAGCAGATGGAGACCCCGGCTTTCCCCACCTCCCCCTCGGCCAGGGGGTGGTCCGCGTCGTAGCCCATCTGGGTGGGCAGGTCGAAGGCCACCGAGAGCCCCATCTGCCCCTGCTCGATCAGGTAGC
The DNA here is from genome assembly GCA_026982655.1 of Candidatus Bipolaricaulota bacterium. Lineage (GTDB taxonomy): Bacteria > Bipolaricaulota > Bipolaricaulia > RBG-16-55-9 > RBG-16-55-9 > JALUUA01. The sequence goes on along the minus strand of JALSGO010000017.1, from coordinate 5,627 downwards.
GGTAGCGGCGGTTGGTCTCCTCCGCGGTCCCGAAGCCCGCGTACTGGCGCATCGTCCAGAGGCGCCCCCGGTACATCGTGGGGTAGATCCCGCGGGTGTAGGGATACTCCCCGGGGTAGCCCAGCCGCTCCTCGTAGGACCAGCCCCTCTCCTTGAGATCCTGAGGGGTGTAGAAGCGCTTAAGCTCGATCCCCGAATCCGTGAGGAAGCGCTCCCTGCGCTCGGAGCGTCTGTTCTCTTTGGCTCTGGCTTTGGACGTAGAGTCTTTCATCCGAGGTGCTCCAAGAACTCCTCCGTAGAGAGTTTGGCATCTTGCAAGATCTTCTTCAGCAACCCCCGGTCCAGGTCTTCTCCCGCATGCACCGGTACGGTGACTGCTCTGCCATCCGGGTGCTTAAGCCGCACATGGCTTCCTCGCTGACGCACCACGTGGAAACCCGCTCGTTCCAAGGCGCGAACCACCTCGCTCCCCTTGAGAATGGGCATCCGGGCACTCATAGGGTGATCTTTTGAATCCCGAGGATCCGGGTCTTCCCCTTATCCTCCTCGGCTTCCGCACCCTCCTCCTCTAAGCAGAGTTCAATCGCCTCCCGAACGCGCACCATAAGCTCGTCCAAGCTCCGGGCCTGGGTATAGCACCCCCGGAGCTGAGGGACCTCCGCGATGTAGTAGCCGTCCTCGCCCTCCTCTATGACCACAAAGAACTCACGCTTCGGCTTCGGCTTCGTTGCCATGGGGTCACCTCCCCTCCCCCTCTTCGGGGCGGATCACGCAGAGAAGCTCGCCCTTGCGCACCTCCTGGCCCTCCCGTACGGTCACGCGCTCCACCATGCCCGCGCGGGGGGCGCGGATCTCGTTCTCCATCTTCATCGCGGAGATCACCACCAAGCCGTCGCCGGGTTGTACGCGTTGGCCCTCTTGGACTTCCACCTGCACAACCAGCCCGGGCATGACCGCCCGGATCTCCTCTACCTCCCGATCGGAAGCCGCCTCTCGGCCCCGGAAGCGCTCCCGAAGCGCAAAGGTCCTCGCGGGTTCCACGGTAAGGGGAAAGCTGCGCCCGTGCCAGAGGACCTCGTACCGTCGGCCCCGGCCCTCGATCCAGAGCGTCACCGAGCGGTCGTCCAGCGCGAGGGTGTACAGCCCCCGCCCTCGGGAGTCCTCCCGCTTCCGCTTCGTAAGGCGGACGGCGAACTCCTCCCCGTTGACGAGGGCGCGAAAGCCGCTCCCCTCCTCGGGACGGGAAGGGGAAGAATCGGGGAGCAGCTCGACCTCGACGAGGTCGTCTCGGATCCTCACCGTGTAGCGGGATTTTTCTTGTGTCATGGCGAAGCCCACTTCCAGAGCGCCTCTTGGGCCTTAGCCGAGCTTTGCAGGGCCTCCCGGAGCGCGCGGCGCTCTTGTTCGTAGGCCAGGGCCGCGGCGGCGGCCAGGAGCGCCCGCTCCTGGGGGGAGAGCCCCTGGGGCTTCAACGTGGCCACGAAGTCCGTGGTGTACGACCCCTGCAGGAACCGCTCGTCCTCCAGCGTCTCCCGATGGAAGGCGACGGTGGTCGCCACCCCCACGACGATCGTCTCCTCCAGGGCCCTCCGGGCCCGCTCGATCGCCTCCTCCCGGGACTCTCCCCCGACGATGAGCTTGGCCAGCAACGGGTCGTAGTAGGGGCTCACCCGATCCCCGCGCTCGACGCCCGCGTCGACCCGAATCCCCGGCCCCGAGGGCCAGAGCAGCTCCCGGATCCGCCCCGTCGAGGGGAGGAAGTTCTGATCGGGGTCCTCGGCGTAGATCCGAAACTCGATCGCCGCGCCCCGGGGGCGGACGTCGGGTTGGGCGAAGTCGAGGGGCTCACCCCGGGCGATGCGCAGCTGCCACTGTACCAGATCGATCCCGGTGGCCATCTCCGTGATGGGGTGCTCCACCTGGATGCGGGCGTTCACCTCGAGGAAGTAGAACTCCTTCCGTTCGACGTCGTACAGGAACTCGACCGTCCCCGCGTTGCGGTAACCCACGGCCCGGGCGATCGCCAGGGCGGCTTGACCCATCTCCTCCCGCTGTTTGGGGGACAACAAGGGCGCGGGCGTCTCCTCGATGAGCTTCTGGTAGCGCCGCTGGACGGAGCACTCCCGCTCGTACAAATGCACGGCGTTTCCGTGGTGGTCTGCCAAGATCTGCACCTCGATGTGCTTCGCCTTGGGGACGTAGCGCTCCACGTATACGGAAGGATCCCCGAACGCCTGCTCCACCTCGGAGACGGCGCGCGCGAAAGAATTTTTCAGCTCTTGCTCGTCGGAGACGAGGCGCATCCCCTTGCCGCCGCCCCCCGCCGCCGCCTTGAGCAGCAGGGGGTAGCCCACCTCTTGAGCGGCTTCCCGGGCTTCTTCTAAGGTGCGCAGGGGCTCGTAGACCCCGGGGACGGTGGGGACGCCCTCCCGCTGGGCCGTCCGCCGGGCGGCCAGTTTGTCCCCCACGAGCTCCATCGCCTCCGGGGGCGGCCCCACCCAGAGGAGCCCCTGTCGTTCCACGAGCCGGGCGAACTCCGCGCTCTCTGCCAAGAAGCCGTACCCCGGGTGCACGGCCTCGCAGCCCGCTTCGTGGGCGATCTCCAAGATCTTTGGCGCGTTGAGGTAGCTCTCGGAGGCGGGGGCGGGGCCGACCCGATGGGCTTCATCGGCGAGGCGCACGTGGAGGGCGTCTCGATCGGCGTCCGAATAGATGGCCACGGCCCGCAGGCCGAGAGCGCGGCAGGCGCGGATGACCCGCACGGCGATCTCGCCGCGGTTGGCGATCAGCACGCTCTGCAGGCTTCGGTGCTTGCTCGCTGGGGAAGCCACAGGTGCATTCTAGGAGATGGGCTTGTGGGCTTGCAAGCAAGGGGTGCTCGGCTTGCCCGAAGAACCCCGAAGCCAAGAGAAAGCCGAGAACGGTGAAGGTTGCTTCGTGCTTCCTAGGGGACTATAATCGCTCGTGCCTTGGGGCGTCCAGGCCCGGCCGGTTCTCTTGGGGATCTCCTCGTCGATCGGCGGGCCTTGACCGATCCCGACCCCGCCGGCGAGGGCAAAGGAGGGAGGGGAAGGCGGAGGGTTATCTGCGCATACCATGCCCACGAAAGGCGTATCGCTGAAAAAGCCGAATTGGTTGAAGACCCGCCCCCCTGCTGGGGATCGTTACCGACACATCAAGGCGAACTTGCGATCCCACGGCCTGCACACCGTCTGCGAGGAGGCCCGCTGCCCCAACCTCCACGAGTGCTGGGGGGGCGGGACCGCGACGATCATGCTCCTGGGCGGGGTCTGCACCCGCGGCTGTAGGTTTTGCGCCGTCACCTCCGGCCACCCCCGAGGGTGGCTCGACCCCCTCGAGCCCTGGAAGGTCGCCCGCGTTTTGGAGGAGTGGAATCTCGATTACGTGGTGTTGACGAGCGTGGCCCGGGACGACCTCCCCGACGGCGGGGCGGCCCACTTTGCCCGGACCGTCCACGTGATCAAGCAGCGGATCCCCCGGATGTTGGTGGAGGTACTGATCCCCGACTTCCAAGGGGATCGGGAAGCCCTGCGGGAGGTCGTGGAAGCCCGACCCGACGTGATCGGGCACAACGTCGAGACCGTGGAGCGGCTCACCCCCAAGGTGCGAGACCGCCGCGCCCACTACGAGCAGTCCCTCCAGGTGTTGAAGGCCGTAAAGGAGCTGGACCCCACCCGCTACACGAAGTCGTCCCTGATGCTGGGGCTGGGCGAGACGGAAGGCGAAGTCCTGCAGACCATGAAGGATCTGCGGGCCGTGGGCGTAGACTTCCTGACGTTGGGTCAGTACTTGCAGCCGACGAAGAAGCACCTCCCCGTGGAGCGCTACCTCCCCCCTGAGGAGTTCGAGCGCTACCGCCGTATGGGGGAGGAGCTGGGCTTTCTCTACGTGGCCGCAGGCCCCTTGGTGCGCAGCTCCTACCGCGCCGGGGAGTTCTTCCTCCGGAGCTTGATCCGGGGTCGAGCGCAAGCACGAGAGCGGGAACGAAAAGGAGGACGAGAAGCGCATGGCCAGGAGCACAAAAGCTAAAGCGCAAGCGAAAAGGCGCGCCATCGCTCAGGAGAAGGGGGAAGGGATTCGCACCTGGACCCTGGGCCCCCCTGTGCGGGTGTTGGCCGAGGACGGCACCCTCGTCGACGAGAAGGGGATGCCGGACCTCTCGGACGACGAGCTGGTCGAGATCTACCGCTGGATGGTCACTGCTCGGGTCTTCGACGAGCGGGCCCTGGCGCTGCAGCGTCAGGGGCGGATGGGGACCTACGCCCCCCTCTCGGGCCAGGAGGCCGCCCAAGCCGGGAGCGCCTGGGCCCTGCGGCCCGAAGACTGGATGTTCCCCTCGTATCGAGAGCACCTGGTGCAGGCGATCCGCGGTCAGCCCTGGGTCGACATCTTGGCCTACTGGGGCGGCAACGAGGAGGGGAACCGCATCCCCGAGGGCGTAAACAACTTCACCGTCTCCATCCCCATCGCCACCCAGACCCTCCACGCCGTGGGGGTGGCCTGGGCGGCCAAGATCCGCGGGGAGAAGCTCGCCTCGATCGTCTACTTCGGGGATGGGGGCACCTCCGAAGGCGACTTCCACGAGGCGATGAACTTCGCCGGGGTCTTCCAGACCCCGACGGTCTTCTTCTGCCAGAACAACCAGTACGCGATCTCCGTCCCGCGCGAGCGCCAGACCCGCTCGGAGACCATCGCCCAGAAGGCGATCGCCTACGGGTTCGAGGGCGTTCAAGTCGACGGGAACGACGTCCTGGCCGTCTACCGCGTGACCCAGGAAGCCCTCGAGAAGGCCCGCGACGGCGGGGGCCCCACTTTCATTGAAGCCATCACGTACCGCTTCGGCCACCACACCACCGCGGACGACTGGACCCGCTATCGCTCCCCGGAGGAGGTCGAGGCCTGGAAGCGCCGCGATCCCCTGGTGCGGATGCGCAAGTTCTTAGAATCTAAGGGGATCTGGTCCGAAGCGGACGAAGAGGGGCTCTGGGAGGAGGCCAAGGCCGAGATCGCCAAGGCCGTCGAACAGTACGAGAACCTCCCCGAGCGGGACGTGGAGGAGATCTTCAAGTACACCTTCGCCGAGATGCCCTGGCACCTCCGAGAGCAGCTCCAAGAGCTTCGGGAGTACCTCCAAGAGCGGGAACGCGAATAGCCATGCCGCAGCTCACGCTCGTACAAGCCATAAACGACGCGTTGCGCACGGAGATGCGCCGCGACGACCGGGTGGTGGTGCTGGGGGAGGATGTGGGCGTCGACGGCGGGGTCTTCCGCGCCACCGAGGGGTTGCTGGAGGAGTTCGGCCCCGAGCGGGTGATCGACACCCCCCTGGCGGAGTCGGGGATCGTGGGCACGGCCATCGGGATGGCCGTCTACGGGCTGCGGCCCGTGGCCGAGATCCAGTTCGACGGCTTTATGCCTCCGGCGTTTGACCAGATCGTGTCGCACGCGGCCCGGATCCGGTGGCGTTCCCGGGGGCGGTTCCACGTCCCCTTGGTCATAAGAGCCCCCTACGGCGGCGGCATCCACGCGCCGGAGCACCACTCCGAGAGCCCGGAGGCCTATTACGCCCACACCCCCGGACTGAAGGTGGTGATCCCCTCCAACCC
>JALSGO010000016.1 GCA_026982655.1 Candidatus Bipolaricaulota bacterium | reverse complement strand
GATGTGGGCTTTCTGCACTCGGGGATCACCGGGCTGCTCAACGCCGTCGAGTTTCGGCATGACGTCTTGGTGATCGTGCTCTACAACCGCATCTCGGCCATGACCCCCGGGGAGCAAGACGTCAAGGGGATGGAAAAGCTCAGAGCGCTGATCGAGGCCTGCGGCCCGACCGCCGTGGACGAGGTCGACGTAGACCGCGCCTCCCCCGAGGAGCTGAAGGCGCTCCTCGAGAAACGCCTGGGGGAGCGGGGCGTGCACGTCGTCATCGCCCGGGCCGAGCCGCGGCCCTTCTCCATGGGCTGATGCTCTCCCCTCCGGCGGGAGAGCACGTCTTTTAGCGATTCCGGAGCTTCCTAACGGCGCGGGCCGTCTTGCGCCCACGGGGCTTATTGCCCCGCCCTACGGAAGGCTCACCGAGTGGGCGATCCGCTTCCGGGTGCGTTAGCCGCTTCGGTGGCGGCTGTAGGCCTAGGCCGCCGAGCCTCGCTGGCGGGCTCGAAGACGGCCATCTCGTAGCTCGTGTCCAGGCAGAGTGCCTTGGGAGACGCCTGCAGCAGGAGTTTTGCGATCCAGAGGTCGCCCACCGCCCCGGCGAGGTTCACCCCGATAAACAGATACCAAAGCGGCCCCAGATCCGGGAGGAACGCCCAGAGACCAACGCTTATCGCCGTGATGCCCACGAGCGGGAGCAGGACCACGAAGAGGTAGGGTCCCCTCCCCAGCAAGCAGTTTCCGGCGGCGTAAAACCCGAGGCCGAAGCTCCCGAACTCGAGCTTAAAGCCCGGTTGCCTCCGCCCGACGAGCCAGAAACCCAACGCGTGCAGGGCCTCGTGAGGGACGGAGATTCCTACCGTCAGCGCAGCCAGCAAGATAAGGGATTGAGCAACTCCAAGACGCTGCGCAGATTCCGGAAACAGGGCGATCCAGCCCGCGTAGACGCCCACCAGAAGGGCGAGGTTGGGCACCCACAGCTTCCACGACATCAGCTCCTTGTCCATCCGCAGGCGGACCGTGCGCGCGTAGTCCTCAGGCAACCCCAGTCGCTCGAGCACCCGACGCTCCAGGGCCTCCAGCTCGGCCTTGGCGCGCTCCAAAACCTCCCCGACGCGTACGAGCTCGGAGTCCTCGCCCGGCAGCTCCTCGCGCACGCGCTCCTGAACGTCCACAAGCTGTTGAACGACCCTCGGGATCCTCGCGATCAACGGCTTGCCCTTCGCGCAGCTCGCGCATACCTCTTGTGCACACATTGCGATCACCCTGAGGTGAGGTTATACCCTCCATCTTAACCCGAAGTCAAGGTCTTTCATGGGAAGGGAGGAGGACTAGCGATACCCGATCTCCGGGCTTAAGGGGACGGAGCTCTTCATGAACGTGCCGCTGCCGCGCCCGATTTGGCGCCCGTGGGCGTTGAACAGCTGGGCCTCCGCGATGAAGAGGCGCTTCGATTGATGCACGACCTCGCCCACGGCCCGCATCTCCCCCTCGGAGATGGGCCGCGTCAAGTACGTCGTGAACGTCACCGTTACGGGGAAGACGTCTTCGATCAGGGAGGCGACGGCGAAGAACGCCGCGTCGTCCAGGGCCTTGAAGTAGGCGCAGCCGTGGACGGCTCCTGCCGCGTGCCAGAACTCGGGGCGGATGGGTATCGTCACCTCTGCCCTTCCCGCCATCACTTTTAAAGAGGGCCGAAAGAACGCGTTGATCGGGGCCGAGGCGTACATCCGCTCCAGTTTACGGAAGTGCTCCTCGCTGAGCATAGGGGCCTCCCCTTTCGTGAATCTAGGCTCTCGATGAAGGGAGATCGTAGCAGACCCCATCGCTTCCGACAACGCGCCCGCTGGACAACTCCCACCTCAAGCGATAAGCTCCCCCATCAGGGTCGACGGGAAGTACGATCCAGAACATATACGGGCGTTCTACGACGCTTACAGTGAGCGGGAGTGGGAGCGCTTCGAGAAGGGGAGGGGGGCGCTTGACGGCGGGAGCTACATCCTTGCCGGGGTGCGCCGAATGTGATAGAAAAGAAGGGCTAAGGACGAAGAAAGGTGGAAAGATGTGGCTAAGAGACATCCGGAGGCTAGATCTGCCGGCTAGAGCTTCCGGGAGCTGAGGAGGTCAACCGTTCATGTTCATGTTAAAGAAAGATCCCGCTAAGTCTGGCCATCACCAGGCAGCTCATGTCCATACCCATGGCGTTATGGACCCTGTCCTGTTCACGACGCAACGGGGGATTTGGGCGGTGAAATGGTCCTTCTTCGGATTGCTCGCAACGGCCCTTTTTCAGGTCTTCATCGTCTTGCTTTCCGGAAGCGTCGCCCTTCTTGCCGATACCATTCACAACTTCGGCGATGCTGCTACCGCCATCCCCCTTTGGATTGCTTTTACGCTTGCACGAAGGAGACCAAGCCGACGGTTCACCTATGGCTACGGTCGTATAGAGGACTTGGCAGGGGTAGCCATCGTGCTTACGATCCTGTTTAGCGCCGTCGTTGCCGGATACGAATCTATAGCCCGTCTCTTTCACCCAAGGCCGGTGGAGTATCTCGGGGCGGTGGTTGTCGCTTCCCTAGTAGGTTTTCTCGGCAATGAGGCGGTCGCCCAGTTTCGGATCAAGGTGGGCAAGGAGATCGGCAGCGCAGCCCTGATCGCCGATGGCCATCACGCCCGTGTGGATGGTCTGACCAGCTTAGCCGTCCTGTTCGGTGCGGTGGGGGTCTGGCTTGGATATCCGTTGGCCGACCCGATCGTCGGCCTCCTGATCACCGCAGTCATCTTACGAATCGTATGGGAGTCCGCCAAAACCGTCTTCACGCGGCTTCTCGATGGGGTGGATCCCGAGGTTATCGAGGAGATCCGACACGCTGTGGGTCACACCCCTGGGGTACAGGACATCTCGGAAGTGCGGGCTCGATGGTTAGGTCATCGGCTGTATGCCGAGGTCAATATCGCCGTCCATCCGGAAATCTCCGTAGAGGAAGGCCACAAAATCGCTGTAGAGGCGCGACACCAGCTCTTCCATCACCTGCCTTATCTCTCCAACGCCATCCTCCATATTGACCCCCTCAACGCCTCCGGTGAGAAGCACCATCGAATCGCGGCGCATGTCCACGACGATTTGCCCGCTCACTCCCATTAGGTACCCAGCCCGGGACTCGGGCGGCGTGAGCCTTCTAGCTCTAAGCATCTTCCCTGAGGGCTTGCTACCCACTTATGAGCAGTCTTAAGGTCGACGAGAGCTGGTACCTCAAGCCCGAAGGGGTGCCGGAGCGCACCTCCGCAGGCGGGATCGTGGCTCGGGTGCGCGACGGGCGTATCTACATCGCGCTCACGCGCGAGAAGGGGCTTTCTGCGTATGTGATCCCCAAGGGCGGCGTCGAGCCCGGGGAGACCCTGATCGAGGCTGCCCGCCGCGAGATCTGGGAGGAAGCCGGACTTTCTCGTCTCGAGCTCATCGAGAAGCTAGGCGTCCGCGAGCGCCTGGATGTCCACAAAGAACGCTGGATCGTCGCGCACTACTTCCTCTTCACGACGGATCAAGAGTTTGAGGAGCCCGCGGACCGGGCGAATCACTACGACCCCGGCTGGTTCCCCCTGGATGACCTGCCGGAGCTCTTCTGGCCGGAGCAGCGCGAATTGGTCGAGACGCATCGCGAGAGGATCGCGCATCTTCTCCTACCTTAGCGGTTCCATGAGCGTTGCGGCGTTCTTAACTTGCAGGCCGAGCTGGTTCGAGAGGAGACAGAAGCTATGGCCGTAGCCGACGTGAAGAAGATCCTGGATCTCGTACCGGACCTCCTGCAGCTTCCTCGTAAACGCGTGTGGGTGAGCTACGACGAGGAAGCGGATGTCCTCTACATCAACTTCGAGAAGCCGAGTCACGCCGACGACGCGGAGCTCACAGAGGATGACGTGATCGTGCGCTATGCCCGAGGCGAGATCGTGGGCCTCACGGTGCTGAACGCCAGCAAGAGGGTACGAAATGCTGCGCCATCCTCTGGATGAGCACTCGGAGCTCAAGCTGCTGGAACCCCGCCACGCCCCGGAGCTCTTTGAGCTCATCCGCAGAAACCGGGATCACCTGCGGGAGTGGCTCCCCTTCCCCGATCCGACCCGCTCCGTCGAGGACTCGCAGCGGTTCATCGAGGGACGCCTGAAGGCCCTCTCCCAAGGGAAGGGCCTCACGCTGGGCATCTGGCATCAGGGACGGCTGGCGGGCGTCCTCAGCCTGCGCCTGCACCCCCTGAGCCGCCGAGGCGAGATCGGCTACTGGCTCGGGGAGGAGTTCCAGGGCAAGGGGCTCGTCACCCGGGCATGCCGGGCGCTCCTCGACTACGCGTTCGAGGAGCTGAAGCTCCACCGGGTGGAGATCCACTGCGCCTCCCGCAACGCGCGCAGCCGGGCCGTCCCCGAGCGCTTGGGCTTTCAACGAGAGGCCGTCCTGCGGGAGGCCTGCTGGACGGCCCACGGACTCGACGATCGGGTGATCTACGGCCTGCTCGCCCGCGAGTGGGCTGCTCGGCGCTCGCTGTGTGGGAAGGGTTGACGTTGGGTTGACGTCCCCCTCCCCGATCTCCCATCATAGCCTAGGTCCGAGTCGGAGGAGGTGCTCACGGAATGGACTTCGAACGGCTGCGATCGCCGACGGCCTTCCTGCGGGGGATGCTGGGGGTAGGGGACGTCCCCTGGGAGGGCGATCTGGAGGACTACGAGCGCTGGTGGCGGGAGGAGGGGCTCTCGATCTCGGAGATCGTCGACCGGATGGGCACGCCGCCCCTGCGGATGTTCGACCGCTGGGGAAACCGCGTGGACGAGATCCTCTACCCGCCCGATTACCGGCGGATGCTCCTCGAGGGCTACCGCCGGGGGATCGTCGCCCGCGTCTTCGAGGAGAACTCCCCGGTGCCGTTCTACGCCCTCGGGTATGTGACGGCGTTCTTCGACGCCGGGCTCTACTGCCCCTACACGGTCTCGCTCTCCACGGCCATCCCCCTGGAGAAGTACGGCTCGGCCCGGCTCAAGGAGCGGTATTTGTCGCACCTGCTCCGCCGGGACGAGGGGATCTGGCAGGGAGCGACGTGGATGACGGAGGCCCAAGGGGGCTCGGATCTGGGCTTCGGCGTCGAGACGGTGGCCGTTCCCCTAGACGGGGAGCGCTGGGCGCTCACGGGCGAAAAATACTTCGCGAGCAACGCGGGCGCGGAGCTGGCCGTGGTGGCCGCCCGGCCCGAGGGCGCGCCCCCCGGCGTGCGGGGCTTGGCGCTCTTTTTGCTGCCCAAATATCGCGAGGACGGCTCGCTCAACTACTTCCTCCGTAGACTGAAGGACAAGATCGCCACCCGCTCCGTCCCCACCGGGGAGGTGGAGCTTAGCGGGAGCGAGGCCTTCCTTCTGGGAGAGCCCGAGCAGGGGGTCTACCTCATCTTGGAGGTGCTCAACGTCTCGCGGGTGGCCAACTCCGTCGGGAGCGTCGCGCTCCTGCAGCGCTGTCTGGCCGAGGCCCTCACGTTCGCCGAACGGCGCGTCGCCTTCGGGAAGCCCATCGTGGAGCACCCCCTGCTGCGCGCGCAGTTCCAGGAGCGCGTGGAGGCCCTGCAGAAGGCGTTCGCCCTCGCCTGGGAGGCCGTCCGGCTCCTCGACGAGGTCTGGCGCGAGACCCCGCGCTACTCCGAGCGCTACCCCCTCTTCCGCCTGGTGGCCCACCTGGCGAAGTACTGGACGGCGGAGCAGGCCGTCCGGACGGCGAAGTGGGCCATGGAGGCCCACGGGGGCATGGGAGCGCTGCACGAGTACCCCGTCGAGCGCTGGCTGCGCGAGGCGATGATCCTCGCCATCTGGGAGGGCACGCCCCACCGCCAGGTCCTCGACGGCCTGGAAGCGATGGAGCGCAAACAGGCCCACGAGCTCTTGTTGCGGCACCTGGAGCCCTACGCCGATCCC
>JALSGO010000015.1 GCA_026982655.1 Candidatus Bipolaricaulota bacterium | reverse complement strand
CGGGAGGAGGCCTAAGTGGAATTCATGGAGATCCTGCCGTTCCTCATGTTCTTCGGGCTGGTCGTCTTCGTGCTCACGGGGTTTCCCGTGGCGTTCAGCATCGGGGCGATGGCCCTGCTCTTTGGGGTCCCCACCTTGGGCTTGAACTGGCTTCCCATGTGGGTGCTCAACGTCTGGAACATCATGTCGAACTTCCTCTTGGTGGCCGTGCCCCTGTTCGTGTTCATGGGCGTGATGCTGGAGCGCTCCGGGCTCGCCGAGGACCTCTTGGAGACGATGGGGATCCTGCTGGGCCGGGTGCCGGGGAGCATGGCGATCGCCGTCACGGCCATGGGAGCCATCCTGGCCGCGTCCACCGGGATCATCGGGGCCACGGTGGTGACGATGACCGTCTTGGCCCTGCCCACGATGCTGCGACGGGGCTACAGCCCCCAGCTGGCTACGGGGACGATCTGCGCCGCCGGGACGTTGGGCCAGATCATCCCGCCGAGCATCGTTCTGTTGCTGCTGGCCAGCATCGCCAACGACCCGAGCGTCAGCGTGGGGAAGCTCTTCTTCGCGGCGTTCTTCCCGGGCTGGATGCTCGCCGGGCTCTACATGGTCTACATCTTCTTCTTCGCCCTGCGGAACCCAGAGAAGGCCCCGGCGATCCCCTTAAGCGAGCGGCAGATCCCGCCCTTAAAGCTCGGGCTGCGCGTGCTCCGCAGCCTGTTTCCCCCCTTCTTCTTGATCTTGGCGGTGTTAGGCTCGATCTTCTTCGGGATCGCCTCCCCCACGGAGGCCGCGGGGGTGGGGGCCTTCGCCGCCACCCTCTTGGCCGCGCTCAACCGGAGGCTGAACTGGACCGTGCTCCGGGATGTGATGCTCGCCACGGTGCGGTTTACCAGCATGGTCTTCATCATCTTGGTAGGCGCTCAAGCCTTCCGGACCGTGTTCTGGAACCTCCGTGGGGAGACGGTCCTGCGGGAGTTCTTCCTGGGGTTGCAGCTGGAGCCCTGGGCCATCCTGGCCGTCATCATGGTCGTGCTCTTCGTGCTGGGCTTCTTCCTCGACTTCATCGAGATCACGTTCATCCACTTCCCCATCCTCATCCCGATCGTGAAGGCGTTGGGGATCGACCCCCTGTGGTTCACGGTCTTGGTGGCGATCAACCTGCAGACCTCGTTCCTCACGCCCCCGTTCGGGTTCGCGCTCTTCTACCTTAAGGGGGCCGCGCCCCCCGAGGTGGAGCTGCGCCACGTCTATCGGGGGATCATCCCCTTCGTGATCATCCAGCTCCTTGGGCTCGCGATCGTCATCTTGTTCCCCCAGATCGCCCTCTGGCTCCCCAAGTTCTTGTGAACCGGGCCGGGGCCGGGTGCTCAACGCGGAGCCCCAACCGAAAGCAAAAGCCGAGGGGAGGGGCCGAAGCCCCTCCCCTTAGGACATCGTTGCGATGTGGGGGGTGGGAGTCGCCCGCTACTGCTGGACGGCGGGGAGATACGACTCGATGGAGACGTTGCTCCAGCGGTCGATCTCCGCGGCGAAGCTCTCGACGGCCTCGCGGACGCGGGCGAAGTCGGCGTCTTGTTCGGACAGCTCGTCGAAGACCTCCCGGGCGTAGCCGCGCAGCGTGGAGAGGACCTCGTCGGGGAAGCGGCGCACCTCCACGTCGGGATACTCCTCGGCGATCCGGACGAGGTGTCGGGCGTTCTCCACCTCGAACTGGGCGAAGGACCAGAGGGTGGTCTCCGCGGCGGCCTCGCGCACGATCGTCTGGAGCTCCTTGGGGAGGCTGTCCCAAGCGGGCTTGAAGACCATCAGCTCCGCGGTGGTGCCGGGCTCGTGCCAGCCGGGGTGATAGTAGTACTTCGCGATCTGGGGGAAGCCGAAGAGGTAGTCGTGATAGGGTCCCACCCACTCGGCGGCGTCGATGGTGCCCGTCTGCAGCGCGGTGAAGATCTCGCTCCCGGGGAGCAGGACGACGCTCACGCCCGCTTTCTCGTAGACCTTGCCTCCTAAGCCGGGGATGCGCATCTTCAGGCCCTGGAGGTCGTCTACGCTGTTGATCTCCTTGTTGAACCAGCCGCCCATCTGCATGCTGGTGGTGATGAGGGGGACGGGCACCAGGTTGAAGGGCTCGTAGATCTCCTCCCACAGCTCGAGCCCGCCGCCGGCGTGGAGCCAGTCCATCATCTGGTCGAAGGTGAACCCGAAGGGGACAGCGGTGAAGAACTGCGCCGCGGGGACGATCCCGGCCCAGTAGTAGGAGGCGCTGTTGCCCGCCTCCACGGTGCCGGAGGAGACGGCTTCGAAGCCGCCCAGCGGGGGGACGAGCTCGCCGCCGGCGAAGACCTGGATGTCCAGTGCCCCGCCGGACATCTCGCGCACCAAGTCCGCGAAGCGCTCCGCGCCCGTCTGCAGGATCGGGAAGTTGGGGGGCCAACTCGTGACCATCCGCCAGCTGAACTGCGCGCCCTTGGCCTTGGGCGCGTAGCCCGGGGCTGCTGCCGTTGCGACCGCAGCGATTCCGGCCGCTTTGAGGAAGCTGCGCCGGGAAACCGTCTGCTTGCTCTTCGGTTCGGCCATGATGGACCTCCTAGCGTAGTAGGGTTTTCGAGGGAAAGTCTCCTCCTTCTTCGAGATAGACCCTTCTGCTACCGTTCCTCACCTCCTGAACGATTCTCTTGGAGGAGAATCCCCTGCTGGGTATAAAAGCTCAAAAGGGGAAGCGGTGTCAAGTGGACCGACTGCGGAGGCGACCGGGGCCACGCCTGCTCGTTTCCCTCTCTCGTGGGACCCACGTCATTGCCTCCCCGGAAAGCGGATTTCGCTCAAGACGGGCGAAAAGAAAAGAGCTTGGCGCTGCTGGGGAAAAATCCACGTCAGGAGGTAGGAGACGTGGCAAAACCCTGGCAGCCACTGCCAAGCTCTTCGTGGATATTATAGCCCGAGGTGGGAGGGGTTCCGACACGACCGAAGCTAGAGGACCACCACCGCGCTCCTCCGATCCCGAGGGGCGACGACGATCTCGCAGCGGAAGAGGCCGTCCAGCTGGGCTCGGACGGTCTCCCAGGCCCGCTCGGGCCGGTTGTTCTCCTCGCTGAGGTGGGCGAGCACCGCCACCCGCAGCCGTCCCCGCCGGACCAGCTCGCCGATCAGCTCCGCCGCCGCTTCGTTGGAGAGGTGGCCGACGGGGCTGCGGATCCGCTGCTTGAGGTCCCAGGCGTAGGGGCCTTGGAGGAGCATCTCCCGGTCGTGGTTCGCCTCGATCACCAGCCCCTCGCACTCCCGGAGGAGCCTCCGCAGGGGAGGGGGCACCGTCCCCAGGTCGGTGGCGAACCCCACCCGGACCCGTTGCGCGCCGAACTCCGAGGGCCCCTCCAGCAGGAAGCCGCAGGGGTCCGCGGCGTCGTGGAAGACCCGGAACGACCTCACCCGGAAGGCCCCGATCGAGAACTCCTCCCCCACGCGGAAGAGCCCCAGTCGTTCATGGCCTGTAAGCGCCGAGCGGACGCGGGGAAACGTGCGCTCGCTCACGTAGACGGGGCAGCCGAACTCCGCGGCCACCCGGCCCGCCTCCGAGCTGTGATCTCCGTGCTCGTGGGTCAGGAGCAGCGCGTCCACCGCGCTCTCGCCCAGGGCCTCCAGCTCCCGTCGGACCCGGCGGGCGGAGATCCCCGCGTCGATCAGCACGCGGGTTTCCCCCGCGGACACGAACGCACAGTTCCCGCTCGACCCGCTGGCCAACAGGCAGACCCTCATGATCGGACGCCCCGGCGCGCGCTCGACGTTCCCGTTCCGCTCCGCGCCGCGCCTCGGACCGCCGGTTGCCGATCGTTGATCGTTGATCGCTGACCGCTGATCGCTCTTGCTCTTAATACACCCAGGGCGCGCCGGGGCCGGGCTCCGTGAAGTCCATCTCGGGGTTGGGGGTGTTCTCCCACCAGTCGGGCCACTCCCACGACGGGAGGACCTCCCCGGGCTCGACCCGATAGGGGCCGTAGACCTCGGTGATCCCGTTCTGCTCGATGATCACGGTGACGCTCGCCCCTTGGGTGGCGTTCTCCGCGCTGATCGCGATCGGATACGGCGCGTAGGGGAAGTGCTCCGCGTTCAGGGTGTACGTCTCCCGGTAGGGTCCGGCCCCCGTCCCGCGGTCGTCGCCGGAGAAGCGCCCCCAGCGCGCGGGAGGGGTCCCCTTGGGATCGGCCCACTCGCTGATCACCTCGCCCGTCTCGGGGTCGCTCCGCTCCGGCTGCGGCTCGCCCACCCAGAGGTCGATGTCTGTAGGCTCCTCCCAGCGCAGCGTGATCTTGAGCGAGGTGTTGAACTCGAAGACCAGCTCACTCCTCTCGCCGGGGCGGGCCGCGACGCGTCCGTAGGCCGACAGGCGGTTCGCCGCGCGGAAGCGGTAGATCGTCGTGTCCCCTCCGGAGGCGAGCACCTCGTACTCCCCGGGCCGCACGTTGAGGAACCGGGCCACCCCCTCGGCGTTCGTCTGGGCGAAGTAGCGCTCTTTGCCCCCTTGGCGGAGGAGGACGTCCACGAAGGGCACCCCCACCGGCTCGCCTCCCAAGCCGGGGTTCTCGGTCACGACCCGGACGACGACCTCGGCCCCGTCCGGGGGGAGTTCCCTGACGCTCAACGCGCGGGCGAGGTTCACCCGCCCGTAGCCCGTGAGCCGATCAAAACCGGGCTCCTCGATGTCGTCGGCGGTCTTCTCCAAGATTCGCTGGAGCTGGTAGGGGGTCGCCTCGGGGAAGCGCTCTTTCAAGAGGGCGATCGCGCCCGACACCTGCGGGGCGGCCATGGAGGTCCCGCTGAAGTACATGTAGCCGTAGGGCTCGCCCGTGGGGCGCTCGAGCCACATCGGCACCGACGAGAGCACGTCCACCCCGGGGGCGCCCACGGAGATGACCGCGCCCATGGTGGAGAAGTCGGCCTTGCGGTCCTGCGGGTCAGTGGCCCCCACGGCCAAGACGCCGGGGTAGTTCTTGGGGTAGAGGACCTCGTCCTCGGAGGAGTTGCCCATGGAGTTCACGAAGGTGACCCCTCGCGAGACGACCGCCTCGATCGCGTCCTTGAGGGTCTGGCCGTAGCCGCGCCCGCCCCAGCTGTTGTTTAAGACGTCGGCCTCGTCGCCGGAATCCTCGATCCCGTCGGGTCCGACGGTGGCGGCCCAGAGGATGCAGCGGGCCACCCGCGCGTCGCCCACGTAGCCGGAGCCGTTGCGCGGGCCGACGAGCCGCGCGTCGAAGATGCGCAGGCTCATCACTCGAGCCTCGGGGGCCACGCCCACGATGCCCGTGCCGTTGCCGCCCGTGGCCGCGGCGATCCCCGCCACGTGGGTGGCGTGGGCGTCCTCGTCCTGGGAGCCGTCCGTATCGGGGAGCAGGGGCACCTCGTCGAAGCAGCTTAAGCCCTCGACCTGCTTGCCCCGGAGATCGGGGTGGGTGCCGTCCATCCCCGTGTCCACCACGCCGATAATGACCCCACGCCCGGTGGCCCTCGTCCAAGCCTCCTCGGCCCGCATGACGTCGAGGGCGTACTGGCGCGGACGGAGCGGGTCGTCGAAGATCCTCCGCTGGGCCGCCGCGATCGATCGCTGGGCCCAAAGCCCGTCCGGATCCGGCCAGCCGGGTTGCGGGACGATGGCGTCCCGGATGTAGTTGGGCTCGGCGTAGCGCAAGCCCCGAGGTTTTTGGAGGGTGAGGTCCCGGATCGCCCGGGGGACGCTCAGCCCCGGCGGGAGCGCCACCAGGGCCGCGCGGATCGGCGGGATCGTCTCGAGGATCGTCCCCCCCAGCCGGGCCACGATGGCCCGCAGGGCCGCCTCGTCCCGATAGCCCACGAGCAGTTGGCCCTCGAACCAGGGACCCGGCGGGTCCGCAGGAGCCGTGCCGAACCCGCTGCCGGAGGCAGCCGGAGGAGCGGCGGACGAAGCGGGCGAGGGCGGGGAGAGCGCGGGCGAGAGGCTGCATCCGACCAGGAGCCCAAAGAGCCCCGCAAGCAGCGCCGTGAGCATCCATCCTCGAATCGGTTGTCTCCTCTTGGTCATGGGAATCCTCCTTACTCCCCGGTGGTGAAGCTGAAGTTGTCCGTCGCCTCGAGCCCGATCGCTCGGATCGGGACCCGCTCATCCTCCAACCCGAAGCGGTTGACGGCCACGGAGACCGCCGTGGGGTCCTCCAGGTCGTCGAGGGCCACGGCGTAGACGACCTCCCACTCGTAGATGCGGTTCGGCTGGAGGGTCTCCCAGGGGGTGCCCGTGAAGCGCCCGTCCTCGTTCCAGCGGTACGAGGTGCGGTTGATCAGGAAGTCGGGCGGCTCGGGGGTGAGCCAGAAGGCGAAGTCCCCCAGCACGGTGTCCCAGAGGATGAGCCCGTACAGGCGGTAGAGCCCCACCCGGCGGGTCGGCTCCCAGCGGAACAGGGGCGTCCGCGAGACGCCGGTGGCCTCGTCCGCCGGTGAGAGGAGTCGAACGTCCCAGGGAGGCAGGGGACGGGTCTTGGCGATCTCCGAGGGCGGGCTCTCCTCCCCGCCCCGCAGGGCCGTCACGTAGTAGTAGACCCACTTCCCCACGGCCAGGCGGGGATCGGAGTCGGCGAAGAAGCGCCGTCCGGCGTGGACTTGACCTGCAGGTGTAAAATTCTCGCCGTCGAAGCTGCGATAGATGCGGTAGCCCTGAACATCGGGGGTCTCGCTGGCCTGCCACCTCAGCTCCACGTAGAGGTTCGTCCCCCGGGGGACCTGCTGGCCCTCCAGGCCGAAGAACCGAATCTGCTTCCCGAGGGTGACGGCGACGGCCTTGAGCTCCCGGGGCGGCGTTACGAGCCCTTCGGGCGGCACCACCGTGATGCGCTTGATGAGGTGGGTGCGGTTCCCGTTGCGGTCGTAGACCACCACCTCGAACGTCGTGGGGCCGCGCACCCCGAAGAGCCTCGGGTCGAGGACCTGATCACCGGTGGAGGGGGTCTCCACAAAGATAAAGCGCGGGGCCGTGAGGAAGGAGGAGCCGGGGGTCTTGCCCAGCGCGACGTAGATGTATTGCACGTCGTTGTCGCCGGTGACGTCCACGCGGAAGGGGATTTTCCCCTGATAAGAGCCTTCTTCTTCAATCCCTTTCAGCTTGATTTGCGGCGGTCGGGTCGACCACTGCGGGTTGAAGACCTCGCGCTGGACGATGCGGATCTCCACGGGCTCGGTCCCGCGGGCGTCCAGTCCGATCACCCGGCTGCCCGCGTAGCCCTCCTTCTCCAGCGAGATCTCGTAGCGGTCGGGGGGAACGCGCACGCTGAACCGTCCCTCGCGGTCCGTGGAGGTGATGCGCGTTACGTTCGTGTCGAGGCCGCGGAGCCACACCTGGCTTCCGGGGACGGGCTCGCCGCCGTTGGCGTTGACCACGTATCCCGTGATGAGCGAGGTGGGAGGGGCCTCGAGCAGCGCGCAGCCGCTCAGTCCCAACCCGAGCACGGCGAGGAAAGCGAGAAGAGCTCGCTCTCTCCCTCTCATCGATCTACCTCCTTATGGGTTTTACCCGAGGATGTCCTTCGCGCCCTGAGCCGACCATGACGGCCTGACTCTAGCACATGGGGGCAGGGAGAGGCAAGCCGACAGCCGTTTCCGGGACGACCGTCATCCCCATCGCGACGCACGGAACGGCCTAGGCAAGCGCAAGCGGACGTCGAGCGAGGGCGCGCACCTCGGTGCGTGGCCCGCTCGGCCTCGGCTAGCGTAGGACGAGCACATCGTTGTCCCGGGGCGCGTCTCCCTCGAGAGGGATTCTAAAGACACTAAGGGAAGCGGGAAAAGGGGCGCGGAAAGGGCTACGCACCCTCAGCCGCGAGCTCTTGGAGGAGCTCCTCCGGGGTGGATACGGGAAGGATCGCGGAAAGTTCTCCTCGCAGAACGTGTAGACCTCTTGCAGGGTGTACAGCGAGATCACGGCTTGTACGCGCCCTTCGTCGACGAGGCGGAAGAGCGCCTCGGTAGCGGGACGGCGCTCGGGCTCCCTCTCCGCCCCGAAGAGCCAGACGACCACCACCGAGGTCTCCAGGTAGACCCTCATGAGGAGGACGAGGACCCGGAAGGCGGGGAGGGCTTCTGTTCCCGCTCCCAATCCAACGTGCGGGCGAGCACCTCGGAGAGGAAGAGGGCTAAGGCGGCGATCCCCTGGTCCTCCAAGCGGATCATCGCCCGCCGACGGGCCCGACGCGTGGCCTCTACGAGGTCCTCCGCCTGGAGCTGCTCCAGGATCCGCTGCCAGCGGTCCGCTTCGGCAGTGCTGTAGGCACCCATGGCAATGCATTATACCATGACCCTAAGGATCCTGCGCACTCCGCGGATACTCTGAGGTGACCCCTCTAGCGCAGCACCAGCACCTCGATGAGCCCCTCACCCTCCTTGAGGGGAGAAGTTGTAGGCCTACCCGACTGCAGCCCCCTTTTCCTGGAGGGCCACCCGGTTCACGAGGTGGACGAGTGGACCTGGCCCCTCCGCTTCCGCGAGCGCTTCAAGGTGCAGCAGTTGCAGGCCCTGGAGCAGCTGGCCGAGGAGTACCTCCGGTAGGAGCAGTTGGAGCAGGCGATTCCCTACTGCCGCCGGGCCTTGGAGATCGACTCGTACTGCGAGGACGTCTACCGGCTCATGCTCGCCTACTCCCACAGCGGGGCTGTCTGTAGGCGAGGCCCTCGCGGTGTACGAGGAGTGCGCCCGGCTGCTCCGCGCCCAGCTGGACGTCGAGCCCTCACCCAAGACCCAAAGGATTTATGAGGCACTCCGGGAGCCGTCCCGCCGGGTTCCGCACAACTTCCCCCCGCCGCGCTCGCCGACTCGAAGCCGAAGCGTGCGCCCTCGTCCTAGGCGTACAGCCCGCGGGCGCGGGCGGCTTGGGCTACCCGGTCGATGGCGACCATGTAGGCAGCCATTCGCAGGTCCACTCCGGCCTCCTCGTGCCGTTGCCACACCCTCTGGAAGGCTCGATCCATGAACTGCTTCAGCTTCCGGTCCACCTCCTCCGCGCTCCAGAAGTAGAAGGCCCGATCCTGAACCCACTCGAAATAGCTTACGGTCACGCCGCCGGCGTTGGCCAGGATATCGGGTACCACCGCGATTCCCCGCTCGTGGAGGATCTCATCGGCCCTCATCGTCGTCGGGCCGTTCGCCAGCTCGATGATCGCCTTGGCCTTCACCTTGGGAGCGTTCTCCCGATGGAGCACGTTCTCCAAAGCGGCAGGCACCAAGAGGTCGCACTCTAGCTCGAGGAGCTCCTCGTTGCTCAGGGAGTCGGCACCGGGGAAGTCGACCACAGACCCCGTCTCCCGTTTGTGCTGCAACACCGCTTGGGGATCGAGGCCCTGTGCGTTGTAAATCCCCCCCTTGGAGTCGCTTACGGCGATCACCTGGCCTCCGGC
Source organism: Candidatus Bipolaricaulota bacterium (assembly GCA_026982655.1). GTDB lineage: Bacteria > Bipolaricaulota > Bipolaricaulia > RBG-16-55-9 > RBG-16-55-9 > JALUUA01. The sequence goes on along the minus strand of JALSGO010000015.1, from coordinate 22,138 downwards.
CTCGTGGAAGTTCTGGGCGAAGACCGAGCCGGCGTTCCCGAACCCTTGGACCGCAGCGGTAGCTTCCTCCACCCGGAGGTTCATCCGATCGAGCATCTGAAGGGCGACGAAGAAGCCGCCGCGGCCCGTCGCCGTGTCCCGCCCCTCGGAGCCCCCGAGCACCTTGGGCTTGCCCGTCACCAAGCCGGGCATGAACTGAGCGTGATTGTGCATGCTGATCGTGTCTACGATCCACGCCATCTCCCGCTCGCCGGTGTAGACGTCGGGGGCAGGGATGTCGATGTCCTGCCCGATCAAGGGAGCAATCTCCGCGGCGTAGCGGCGGGTCAGGCGCTCCAGCTCCCCCTCGCTCATCTCCTTGGGGTTGCATCGCACGCCGCCCTTGGCCCCGCCGAAGGGAAGGCCCATCAGAGAGCACTTCCAAGCCATGAGCACCGCGAGGGCCTCCACCTCGTCGAGCGTCACCTCCGGGTGATAGCGAATGCCCCCCTTGGTCGGCCCCAACACGGGATGGTGCTGGACCCGATAGCCTTCGAAGTGGCGGACGCGACCGTCGTCCATCCGAACGGGGAAGGTGACGATGAGCTTCCGCTTGGGGTACCGAAGAAGCTCGACGATCGCCTCTTCGAGTTGGAGCTTCTCCGCCGCTCGATCGAAGAAGTGCCGAGCGGTGTCCAACATGCTGATCTCGGTCCGTCTCCGCAGCTCCAGTTCGGCCATGAGCGTTCTCCCTCCCTTGGATGCGTGGTGCGTGCCTCTCCCCCAACCCAGCGGGCTGCCCCCCTACCGCCCGCTCGGAGTCTTCCCGGGCCGGGTGCTCCCGCCTCACAGGTCGAGGGAGTGATAGAATCGTTCTCGTTCTTCTCCTCTCTGGGCGACATCCGCCGCAAGATGACGGGCTCGCTGGAGCCAGCGCTGCAGAGTCCGCCGGGAGGTGGAGAGGGCCTTCTGTTTCTCGCGTGCGATCTGGCGCCACGAAGCTTCCCGCTGGATCGTCTCACGCCGCCGTTCGATGGCGCGCCGGGCTTCCTGCGCCTCGCGGAAGTAACGGGTGGCTTCCTCCTCGGGAGGGGTGACCTGCCGGCGAGAGAGGGTGTATTTGCCCTCTTCGTTGACGTCGATCACCTTGACGACGAGCTCCTGCCCCACCGTCAGGTGGTCGTGGACGTCCTGCACGTAGGCGTCGGAGATCTCGGAGATGTGGAGTAGGCCGGTCTCGCCGTTGGGAAGCTCGAGGAAGGCTCCGTACGGTTTGAGAGCCAAAACTCGTCCGAGGACGGTATCGCCCGGGCGAAACTTCCCTGCGTCCTCCCTGGCCATGGGTGTTCCCCTCCTCCCCCTTACGGTAGCAAACGGCACCGTCGGGGACAAGCCAACGGAGATTCAAGGCAGCACGCGCACGATCATCTCGACCTCCACCGTCACGTCTCGGGGTAGGGCCGAGACCCCCACGGCGGCCCGCGCGTGTCTCCCCCGTTCCCCGAAGAGCTCCACCAAGAGCTCCGAGGCCCCGTTGATCACCTCGGGATGGTTCTCGAAGTCGGGGGTGCAGTTCACGAAGCCGCGCACCTGGACGATCTCTATCTCGCCTAAAGACCCCACGAGGGCCTTGACGGCTGCAAGCGCATTGAGGGCACACAGGCGGGCGGCCTCATACCCCTCCTCTTGCGTGCGCTCGGCCCCCACCTTGCCCCGATACGCGATCTGGCCGTCCCTAAGGGGGATCTGTCCCGAGACGAAGACGAGGTCCCCGGCCCGCTTGGCGGGGATGTACGCGGCTACGGGCTTCGGGGCTTCCGGAAGCTCCAGGCCCATCTGCTGCAGCTTCTCCTCGATGTTCATCACCGTGCCTCCCTCTCTCGCGGATGGAACGTATACTACGACTACGCCAACACCTCTCGAATCGTTTCGATGGCCCGTTCGATGTCCTCCCGGCCCACGTCGAGGTGGGTGACCATGCGCACCGTCCGCTCGCTTATGGCGAGCGCGCGCACGCCCTTCTCCTCCAAGCGGCGGGTGAACTCGGCGGCCTTCATCTTCGTCAGCGTACAGATCACGATGTTCGTCTCCGGCTCGACGACGCGGACGCCGGGGAGTTCCTGGAGCGCTTGGGCGAGCATTCGGGCGTGCTCGTGGTCCTCTTGCAGCCGCTCGACGTGATGCTCCAGCGCATACCGACACGCAGCGGCCAAGATCCCGACCTGGCGCATCCCGCCCCCGAGGCGCTTGCGCACCACACGGGCCTCCTCGATGAACTCGCGGGAGCCCACGAGCATCGAGCCCACGGGAGCTCCCAGCCCCTTGGAGAAGCAGAACATCACCGAGTCGAAGTCCTGGGTGAGCTCCTTTACGGGTACCCCTAGGGCGACCGCCGCGTTGAAGATCCGGGCCCCGTCGAGGTGGACGGGGATGCCCCGTTCGCGGGCGAACTCGACGATCTTTCGGGCCTCCTCCGGGGGATGGATCGTCCCGCCCTTCATGTTGTGGGTGTTCTCCAGCACGATCAGCCCCGTTCGGGCGAGATAGTACACGGGAGGGCGGACCGCGCCCTGAACCTGCTCCCGGGTGAGGAAGCCGCGCTCGGAGGGGAGCACTCGGGGGAGCACCCCGGCCAAGGCGGCCATCGCGGAGAGCTCGAAGTGCACGACGTGGGAGTCGGCCTCGCAGATGACCTCATCGCCCGGCTGAGTGTGCACCGCGATCGCGATCTCGTTGCCCATCGAGCCCGAGGGGACGAAGAGCCCGGCCTCGTGGCCCAGCAGCTCCGCGCAGCGCTCTTGGAGTTCGTTGACCGAGGGGTCCTCGCCGAAGACGTCGTCGCCGACCTCGGCGCGGGCCATCGCCTCCCGCATCCCGGGCGTGGGCTTGGTGACGGTGTCGCTGCGGAGGTCCACCACGCGCTGCGGCCCCACGTCGGTCTTCTCGGCCGGCTGCATAGCAGCCTAACATACTCCACGGCGCGATTCCCTCGCAAGTGAACTAGGGGCCCTCAGAGCGCATCGGTGGGGGACGACGAGTATCGCGGGTGTCGTTCGGGAGCCCCCGCGCGGAGGTTTGCCCGGCGGGCCAACAAGAAGAGCAAATCCGAGAGGCGGTTTAAGTACCGCACCACCTCGGGGTTCACCCGATCCCTCTCCGATTCCACCAGGGCCACGACCCGGCGCTCCGCCCGGCGGCAGACGGTCCGCGCCCAGTGCAGCCCCGCCGCCGCCCTCGCCCCCCCGGGGAGCACGAACTGCCGAAGCGGCGGAAGCTCCTCCTCCAGTCGATCGCAGAGCTCCTCCAGCGCCTCCACGTGCCGGGCCTTCACCCGGGGAATCCGCTCGTCCGCCAGGTCGGGAGACGCCAGGTCGGCGCACACCCGATGGAGGTCGTTCTGGATGTGCTCGACGATCTTCCCCATCTCGGGGTCGTCCGCGAGTTCGACGGCCACCAGGCCCAACACGGCGTTCAGCTCGTCTACGGTGCCGTACGCCTCGATGCGCGGCGAGGCCTTGCTCACCCGCCCACTCCCCAAGAGGCCCGTCTCCCCCCGGTCGCCCGTCTTGGTGTAGATCTTCAACGGATCGCTCTCCCCTCTTCCGTCTCCCGTTCGGCTCCTCCTCCCTCGGCGGGCTCGAACTCCGGGCGCGAGAGGAGCGTCTCGTCCACGCGGATCACGCTGTCCTCGGGGACCTCCACGTCGGGGAAGAGCTCCGGGTGGAGGATCTTGGCCAGGATCTCGAGCCCGATCACGACCCGAGGTCCGGGTCGGTTGAAGTAGTATGAGCCGTGCACCACGTACACTTCCCCGTCCTTTACGGCCCGCAGCTCCTCCCAGTCCTCGTACTCCCAAAGCACGTCCAACTCCGAGAGCGTCCGCTCGGGGGAGAAGCCGCAGGGCATAAGCACGATCACCTCCGGGTCGAAGACCTCTACGTCCTCCCAGGCGATCTCGTAGGAGGGCTCGCCCGGGGGACTTACCGACTGGCCGCCCGCCCACTCGATCATCTCCGGGACCCAGTGCCCGGCCACGTACAGGGGCTCGAGCCACTCCAGCGCCAGCGTCCGCGGACAGCGCTCGAGGGACTCCGTGCGGGACCGCACCCGCTCGATCCTCCCCCGGAGCTCCCGAATGAGTGCTTCGGCCCGCTCCTCGGCGCCCGCGGCCTCCCCCACCGCGCGGATCGTCTCCAGGATCCTTTCGAAATCCGTGGGCTCCAGGGAGAGGATTCGGGGCTCGAGGTCCAAGAGACGAACGGCCTCGCGCACGTCTGCGAACGAGGGCGCGCAGACCTCGCAGAGCTCTTGGGTCAGGATGAGATCGGGCCGAAGCTCCCGGAGCTTCTCCGCGTCAAGGTGATAGACGCTGAGCCCTTGGTGGGTCCGCTCCTTGACGGTTTGGTCGATCTCGGCGCTGCTCATCCCCTCGTGGACCGCGGGATCGGTGAGGACGGGCACCTCACGGGCGAGATCCGGGGGCCAATCGCAGTCGTGGGAGATGCCCACGAGCCGATCGCGCAACCCCAGCGCGCAGACGATCTCCGTGGCGCTCGGAAGCAGCGAGACGATCCGCATCCGCATGGCTCCCTATTGTGCAGCCGAGGGAGAGGAGGGTGCAACCCTCGGGGGGCCGGGGGAGATCAGCGGACGCGGTTCTCCGGCCCGCGGCCCAGGTACTCCGCCAAGAAGGCCTCCACCCGCGCGGGATCGTACTCCGGCAGGCGGAGCATCACCGTCCAGGCCGTGAGGATGTAAGGGTACTCCGGGTCGGGCTCGGGGTGCGGGGCGACGATGACGCTCATCCAGGTGGAGCGATACGTCCGAGCCAGCGCCCGCAGGTAGTCCTCGGCCTCCTTGTCTTGGGACAGGCGCTCCGGATCGTAGTAGATGATCACCGCGCCGTGCTCGAGGCTGTGGACGAGACTCCCTAGGGGCGGGGTCTTCGTGTAGAAGCCCGCGGGCGTGGCGCGGGCGTAGTGGGTGCCCGACGTGGGGGGCATCGTCTGGTAAAAGACGGGCGAGCCTTGGGGGACGTGGAGCTGCCCCTCGGAAGGGTACGTCTCGACGTCCTTTAGGAGCTCTGGGTCCCCGCGCTCCGGCAGGGGGGGAAGCTCGACGTCGACGCTCGAGTCCGAGGAGCGAGACCCCAACAGCGAGACCGCCACCAGCACCACGACGAGCCCCGTGATCCCCGCCAGCAGGGGGACCAGCCAGGGGGGTTGTGAAGTAACTCTTCTGCCCTTTGGGGTGGACTTTTGCTTGTGAGTGGACCTTCGCTTGCTCATGGTAGATGCCTCTTCTCCCTTCTACGCCCTCTTTTGTTGCGCTTCTGCTTCGAGTTCGAGTGGGATTGTCGTGTGGAGTCACGGATATTCAACCGGATGGAGCCCGCAACGTCAAGGAGTCCCGAGGGCTGTGTCAGCCCGGGGTGCGGTCAAAAGCATCACAGCCGGATCATCCCGCTGTAAAACAAGTTGTAGTACACAAGGTAAGCGCCGGCAGCCATCACGCCCACGATCCCGGCCCAGCGGACGAAACGGGTCACCGGGCCGAGGAGGCGCTGCAGCGCCTCCTTAGAGAGCACCGTGAGGACGGAAAGCCCGATCATTATGAGCGTCATCCCCAGGGCGTAGGCGACGAACTGGACGAGTCCGCCGAACGGCCCGCTGGCCAACGCCGAGGAGACGACGATCAGGAAAATCGGCAGCGTGCAGGATGTGGAAGCCAGCGCGTAGGCGACCCCGTACAAGTAGTGAAAGGCCAACCCCTGCCCCGGTCCGCGCGCATGGACACGGGGATGGGGGTTGTTCGGGAGCGAGAGCGGAGGCCGGGGAGCGAGGCGGGCGGCCATCCGCTCGAGCCCCGGCAGCTTCCCCTGCAGGGGACTTCGCCCCAGGGCGAGGAGCACGCCCAGCAAGAAGAGCCCCGCTCCTACGCCCGCGCCCACCCAGGGGAGGAAGAGTCCCAGCGTGCCGCTGAGGAGGGAGACCACCCCACCCAAGAGCGTGAAGACGGTGATAAAGCCACCTCCGACCGCTGTCCCCAAGCCGAGTCCGCGGAGGAGAGCCCTCCCTATCTCGTCGGCTCGGACCCGTCGAGGAGCTCCCTTCCCTTCTTCCCCTGCGCCGGCCAGGTGGTAAGACACATACGCCGGCAGGAGGGCAAAGCCGCAGGGGTTAAAGAAGGCGAACACCCCCGCCGTAAAGGAGAAGGCGAGCAGCCCGAGGTCCAGCTCCAAGCCCAGGTTCCCATTCATCCCGGCCCTTCCGCCCCTCCCTTTACTCGGAGGACGAGGTCCGCCGAGCGAGGTCTTGAAGGGTTTGGCGGAACCGCTCGGAGAAGACGATGCCCACACCGCTCTGCACGATGATCCCCTGCTCATCGAGCAGATAGGTCTCGCCGAGCGCCCGCACCCGGTATCTCCGGGCGACCTCGTTGCTTAGGGTGTCAAAGGCGACGAGGAAGTCCTCGTGGCCGTATTGGACCATGTACGCCCGGAGGTCTTCCACGGTGTCCCGCCCGGGGTTTACGTCGATCCAGACCACGTTTAAGCGATCGCGGTACTCCGCTTTGAGCTTTGCCAGTTCCTTCGTCTGCGGGATGCACGACGTGCACCATGCGGCGGAGAAGTACACCACGGTCGGACGACCGCGGAGCTCCTCGAGCCGGATCGGGTTGCCGTCTACGTCGGCGAGCGCGAAGTCCGGCGCCCGCCGACCGACCTCGGTCCCGACGGGGACCGAGGCGTCCGCCCAAGCCTTCGGGCCGTCCGTCCCGCTGCCCTGGAAGATCAGGGCCGTCCCGAGCGCTCCGATCGCCAGCAGGGCCGCCCCCAGCCCCAGGCCGAGGCCGAGGGCGATCCTCCCCTTGGACTTCCCCTTCGGCGCTTGGTTCTCCGCCCTCGAGTCTCTCCTCTTCGACGCCTTCGCCATCTCGATCACCCCCTGAAGTGCTCGCAGATGTAGGAGATGCTCACACCACGCAGCAGCTCATCGTCTTCGGATCGCGGTCGAACGTCTGGGCGCAGATCTTCCAGGCTTCGGCGTACGTGGGGAAGACGTGCACCGTCTCGATGAGGTCGTCGAGGGTCATCCCGGCCCGCAGCGCCAGCACCGGGATGTGGATCAGCTCGGCGGCGTTCGGGGCCACGGCGTGAGCCCCCAACACTCGGCGGCTCTCGGGGTCGGCCACCAGCTTGACGAGCCCGCGGAGGTCCCCCGCGGCGTGGGCCTTGGGGACCTCCTCCAGGGGGAGAGCCCGGCAGAGGCAGCCTCCCCGCTCTCGAATAGCGCGCTCCTCCGTCCAGCCCACGGATGCCAGCTGCGGATCGGTGAAGACGGCGTGCGGCACGAGGTCGTAGTCGATCGTGCGCGCCTCGCCCGTCAGGGCGTTGTGCGCGGCGTTAAAGCCCTGCTTGGCCGCCACGGTCTCTAAGGGCTTTTTGCCCGTCACGTCCCCCGCGGCGTAGACCCCCTCGGCGGCGGTCGCCTGGCGCTCGTCCACGACGATGAAGCCCCGCTCGTCCGTCTGGACGCCCGCCTGCTCCAGCCCCAGATCGTCCGTGTTGGGCCGGATGCCCGTGGCGATGAGCAACGCCTCCGCCTCCCGGGTCCCGTCTCGGCCCTCCCGCTCGAAGCGCACGCGGGTGCGATCGCCCGCGCGCTCGAACCCTTGAACGTTCACCCCCGTGAGGACCTCGATGCCCTCGCCCTCGAGGTGACGCTGCAGCTCCAGGGCGATCTCGGGTTCCTCCCGCCTCAAGATCCGAGGTCCTCGAGCGAGCAGTGCCACCCGGGAGCCCGCCCGGGCGAAGATCTGGGCGAACTCGACCGCCAGCGGTCCCGCTCCCCAGATCAGCAGCGACTCGGGCACCTCTCGGGCGCGGAGGGCCTCCCGGTGGGTCCAGTAGGGGACGTCCCCCAAGCCGGGGACGTCGGGGACGTTCGTCCGGGCCCCCGTGGCGATCACGATCTTGTCGCAGCGGACGCGCTCTCGGCTCTTTACGAGTTCGACCTCGTGGGGGCCGACGAACCGCGCCCGGTCCTCGACGAGCGTCACGTTCCCCAGAGCCTTCAGGACCTCCGCGTAGTTGCGGATTCGGAGCCCGTCGACCAGCGCGTCCTTCGCCTCCATGAGCTTGGGAAAGTCGAGGGAGGCGCTCGTGCGGAGCCACGTGTCTGCATCCCGAGAGGCAAGACGATAGCGCTTAAGCGCTTCCAGCAGGAATTTGGTGGGGATGCACCCGACGTTGACGCACGTTCCCCCCAGGGGGAGCCCGTCGTTGATCATCAGCACGCGGGCCCCCAGATCGTGGGCGCGGGTTATGGCCCCAAACGCCGCCGCGCCTCCGCCGATCACGAGGAGGTCCGCAGTCCTAGCGTCCAGCGTTACCCGTAGGGGGCCAAGCAGGGGCGCTTGCACAGCCCGAACTCGCAGGTGGTAAAGAGCTGAAAGACCTCGGGGGGCACGCCCTCCTGAACGGGAAGGCCCCAGCTCTGCACCGTCTCCAGGGTGATGGGCGTGTCGTGGGTCATGTAACCGCCGCTCAGGAACTCGGCCAGCTCCTCGCACTGCTTAGGGGGCAGGCGGTCGGCGATCAGCCACTTGACGAAGCTCTTGACCTGTGTGGTGGAGAGTCGGGCCACGTGGGCCAGCATCACCATCTCGTCCTGGATGGCCTCGATGGGCTTTTCGCGCAGCAGCGCCTCGTACGCCGCCGCCGGGAAGCCGCCGATCTGCGGGTCCACCGGCCCCAGCACCGCGTAGGGCTCCATCACGATCTCGTCGGCGGCCAGGGCGATCAGGGAGCCGCCGCTCATGGCGTAGAAGGGGACCATCACCGTCGTCTTGGCCGGGTGCTGCTTGAGCGCGATCGCGATCATCTCCGCGGCCAAGGCGAGCCCGCCCGGCGTGTGCACCACCAGATCGATGGGCTTCTCGTCGGGGGTCTCGCGGATCCGGGTGAGCACGAACTCGCTGTCCTCGATGGTGAGCGTCTCGCCGTCGCCCTCCTCGTCCTCGTCCTCCCAGGGCTCTCGGCGGTGGATCAGGGTGATCACGCGGCTTTTGCGCCTCCGCTCGAGCCCCGCGAGGATCCTGCGCCGCTCGGCCAAGACGGCCTCGCGAAGGCCGTCTCCTTCCGCTTCTTGGGCCTCTTCACTCTCGTCCCTGCCCTCTTCCGCGGGGGGCCGCTCTTGGATCTCCACGATGAGCCTCCTTTCTCCTGTTCGTCCTCTCATGCGGCAACCGTCCTCCTCCAAGCGGGCAACCCGTCCAGGAGTTCCCGCACCCAAGGCCCGCTCAGCGCGTAGAAGACCGTCTTCCCCTCGCGGCGGCTCCTCACCAGGCCGTGCTCCCGCAGCACCCGGAGCTGGTGGGAGACGGCGCTGATGGACTCGTCCAAGATGTCTGAGAGGTCGCAGACGCACAGCTCCGGTTCGTCGCTGAGCAAATAGAGGATCCGCAGGCGGATCCGACCGCTCAGCGCGTACCAGACGCCGCGCAGCTCCTCCAGCCGGTCCTCGTGCGCCGCAACCCGCTGCCGCAGCTCGAGGATGCGCTCCGGCGTGATCGTGGGCCCTAGGCAGCGAAGTCCCTTCCGCTGATTCTCCACCGCTGTGCGCTCGACCTCCCGTTCGTTTGAAATTCTCTTCAAGAGTTTGCAGAGGCTAGGATACCCCACGAGCCGCGATGCGACAAACTCCCACCGGGGGCCGGGGAGGAAACCACCCATCGAGTTCGATCCTCTCGGAGGAAGTTGACGAAGGAAGCGAATCAAGTATAATGGTCAATTGGCATGGTCCTTCATCGAGGAAGGTTCCGCCGCCTCTACCCGCTCCTGCGCCGTGCTTGACCGAGCACGGCTCCTTCCCTCACATCCAACAAAAGCAGCACGCGGTTCGACATCTAAGCCCGTTTTGCGTACAACATAGAGGTCTTCGTCCGAGTCCGATCTGCGAGGTGACGAGATGGCACCCCGATACGACTTCAAGACAATCGAGAAGAAGTGGCGCGACTTCTGGCGCGAGCGCGGGTTCTTCGCGCCCGATGTAAAAGACACCCGACGCAAGTTCTACTACTTGAACATGTTCCCCTACCCCTCGGGCGAGATGCACGTAGGCCACGGGCGGAACTACATCTTGGGCGACGCCTACTGCCGCTACTTGATCATGAAGGGCTACAACGTGCTCAACCCGATGGGCTACGACGCCTTCGGGCTCCCTGCGGAGAACGCCGCCATCGACCGCGGCGTCCACCCCCGGGAGTGGACGTATCGCAACATCGAAACCTTCCGCAAGCAGTTCCGCCTCTGGGGCGTGGAGTTCGACTGGAGCCGGGAGCTGGCCACCTGCGATCCCGAGTACTACCAGTGGAACCAGTGGCTCTTCTTGCAGCTCTACAAGCGCGGGCTCGCCTACCGAAAGGATGCCTGGGTGAACTGGTGCCCCGGCTGCGACACCGTCTTAGCCAACGAGCAGGTGGTGGAGGGGGAGTGCGAGCGCTGCGGCACCCCCGTTACCAAGAGGAAGCTCACCCAGTGGTTCTTCAAGATCACCGCCTACGCCGAGGAGCTCTTCAACGATTTGGAGAAGCTCGAGCACTGGCCGGAACGCGTCAAAATTATGCAAAGAAACTGGATTGGGCGCTCCGAGGGGGCGCTCATCGAGTTCCCCCTGGCCGACCACGACGGGGCCATCGAGGTCTTCACCACCCGTCCCGACACGGTCTTCGGGGCCACGTACATGGTGCTGGCCCCCGAGCACCCACTGGTGGAGCGGATCACAACCCCCGATCAAAAGGCCGAGGTCGAGGCGTACGTGAAGAAGGCGTTAGAGGAGACCGAGGTCCAGCGACAGCGGGCCGACCGCCCCAAGACGGGGGCCTTCACGGGGGCCTACGCCGTAAACCCCGCCACGGGCGAAAAGATCCCCGTCTGGGTGGCGGACTACGTGCTCATGACCTACGGGACGGGCGCGATCATGGCTGTTCCGGCCCACGACCAGCGGGACTTCGAGTTCGCCCGCGCCCACGGGCTCCCCGTGGTTCCCGTGATCCGGCCCGAAGATCGCCCCTTGGACGGCGAGAGGATGACCGAAGCGTATGAGGAGAAAAAGGGCATCGTGGTCAACTCCGGCCCCCTCTCGGGCCTGCCCGCCGGACCCGAAACGATCGAGAAGTTCATCGAGTTCCTGGAGCAGAAGGGGATCGGGAAGCGGCACGTGAGCTATCGCCTTCGGGACTGGCTCATCAGCCGCCAGCGCTACTGGGGGACGCCCATCCCCATGATCCACTGCGAGCGCTGCGGGACCGTCCCCGTCCCCGAAGATCAGCTGCCGGTCTTGCTCCCGGACGTCGAGTTCCTCGGCAAGAAGGGGCTTGCGGAGATCCCCGAGTTCTACGAGACGGAGTGCCCTCGGTGTAAGGGTCCCGCCAGACGCGACACGGACACCATGGACACCTTTGTGGACTCCTCGTGGTACTACTTGCGCTACCTCTCGCCCCACGACCACGAAAAGATCTTTGACTCCGAGCTCGTGAACGCCTGGCTCCCGGTGGATCAATATGTGGGGGGCGTGGAGCACGCGATTCTCCACTTGTTGTACTCCCGCTTCATCACCAAGGCGCTTCGGGACATGGGGCTTGTAAATTTCGACGAGCCCTTCCGGCGATTGTTCACCCAGGGGATGATCAGCCACAAGGCGTATCGCTGCTCCGAGCACGGCTGGATCCACGTGCGGGAGGTCCCCGAGGACGAGACGTGCCCCCGCTGCGGGAAGCCCCTCCACACCGAGGTGGCCAAGATGAGCAAGTCGAAGAAGAACGTCGTCCCGCCCGACGAGATCATCGAGCGCTATGGGGCCGACGCCGAACGGCTGTACACGCTGTTCATGGGCCCGCCCGAGAAGGACATCGAGTGGACGGAGGAGGGCATCCGCGGGGCCTATCGCTACGTGAACCGCCTCTGGACGCTGGTGTGGGACTACCAAGACGTCGTCCGAGGAGCGCCCGAGGAGCCGATCCGACGGGAGGACTTGCCGTCCCGAGAGAAGCAGCTCTGGCGGGTGCTCAACCAAAAGATCAAGAGTGTCACGGAGGACATCGAGGGCTTCCGTTTCAACACCGCGGTCAGCGCCCTCATGGAGCTCACGAACGAGCTTTACGACTACGTGGAGCACTACGGCGGGGAGCGCGGGAGGTTCCACGGCCCGCTCTTCAAGCGCGCGGTGGAGACCCTCATTCTATTGGTATCCCCCATTGCCCCCTTCATCGCGGAGGAGCTCTGGCGGGTGGTGGGCCACGAGGACGCCGTCTTGGAGCAGCGCTGGCCCGAGTACGACCCCGACGCCTTGGAGGCTGAGGAGCGGGAGATCGTGATTCAGATCAACGGCAAGGTCCGCGATCGCATGACGGTCCCCGCGGAGGTGAGCGAGGACCGCGAGCGGCTGGAGCAGCTCGCCCGGGAGCGCGTCCAAGACCGCTTGGACGGGCAGACGATCCGGAAGGTCATCGTGGTGCCCGGGCGGCTGGTGAACGTGGTGGTGAACTGACGGACGGGAGGCAACGGCAGATGATCTTTCGTGAAGACCTGCTGCAAGGGCAAGTAGCCCTCGTCACCGGAGGGGGGACGGGGATCGGCTTTGTGATCTCCCGCGAGCTGGCCCGCCACGGGGCCGACGTGGCGATCACCAGCCGCAACCCCGAGCACCACACCCAAATCGTCCAAGAGGTCGAGGCACTGGGCCGCCGGGCGTTGGCCATCCAAGCCGACGTCCGCGACCCCGAGCAGACGCAACGCGTTGCGGAGCGCGTCCGGGAGGAGCTGGGACGCATCGATATCCTCGTCAACAACGCCGCGGGGAACTTCCTCTGCGCGGCGGAGCAGCTCTCGCCCAACGGCTGGCGGGCCGTGGTCGAGATCGTGCTCCACGGGACGTTCTTCATGAGCAAGGCCGTCCTGCCCGCGATGAAAGAGCAGGGCGGAGGGGCCATCGTCAACATCGGGGCCAACTACGCCTGGCTCGCCGCACCGTACGTCTCTCACTCGGGGGCCGCCAAGGCGGGGGTTCTGAATTTAACGCGCACCCTAGCCGTGGAGTGGGCTCCTTACAACATCCGGGTGAACGCGGTCACCCCCGGCCCCATTGCCGACACGGAGGGGGTACGGCGTCTCATGAGCGACCCAAAAACCCACAAGGCTGTCCTCGACACCGTCCCCCTAAAGCGCCTGGGGAAGCGGGAGGAGATCGCCTGGGCCGTCTTGTTTTTGGTGTCTCCTGCGGCGGCGTACATCACCGGCCATAACTTGGTGGTGGACGGCGGGATGTGGTTCAACCACCGCATGTTCCGGCCGGAGGTCTAAATGCGCGTAGGGTTCTATCAGTTTTCACCCGAGTTCGGAGCTCCGGACGCCAATCGAGAGCGTATCGCGTCCGTTCTGGCAGACACCGAAGCGGACCTCGTGGTGTTCCCGGAATTGGCCACGAGCGGGTATCTCTTCACTTCCAAAGAGGAGCTGGCGGAAGCGGCGGAGCCGATCCCCGGCCCCACGACGGGGCTTCTGCAACGCGTCGCCGAGGAACGGGAGGTGTTTGCCGTCGTGGGGCTCCCCGAGCGCGACGGAGAGCGCTTTTACAACAGCGCCGTCCTCGTGGGACCTGGGGGCGTCCTGACACGCTACCGCAAGGCGCACCTCTTCTTCGAGGAGAAGCTCTACTTCCAGCCGGGGAATACGCCCTTTCCCCTCTGCGAGGTCCGGGGCGTTACGATCGGGCTTTTGATCTGCTACGACCACATGTTCCCCGAGGCCGCGCGCACGTTGGCGCTCCAGGGCGCTCAGGTGATCGCGCACCCCTCCAATCTCGTGATGCCGGGGAGGGGCCAGCTCACCACCCGCGTGCGGGCAATGGAGAATCGGGTCTTCTGGGTCTTGGCCAACCGCTGGGGGGTGGAGGAGCGGGGCGCGAAGAAGCTTCGCTACACGGGCGAGAGCCACGTTGTCTCGCCCGAGGGGGCCGTGCTCGCGAAGGCCCCCGCCGAGGGCGATGCCTTGGAGGTGGTGGAGATCGACCCGGCTCAAACGCTCGACAAGCGCGTTACCAAGCTGAACGACCTCTTCGAGGACCGGCGGCCCGATCTCTATCGGGTCTGATATCTGCACTCGGCAATTACCCGACCAGGTCAAGCACGTATAGCTCGCCCGCTTCTCCTTCTCCAAAGGAGCAACTCCGTTTACGATAAGGGAATCGGAGCCTGCGATGCAACTCGTTGCAACTCCCGCAGGGGAAGGGCACAATCATCGAGATGCTCCCGGAGAAGGTCCGACGGACGATCGAGCGCTACGAGATGATCCGCCCCGGCGGGCGGGCGGTGGTCGCCGTCTCCGGCGGGCCGGATTCGGTGGCCCTGCTGCGCGCCCTCTACGAGCTGCGCGAGGATCTTCACCTGGAGCTGATCGTCGCCCACCTGGACCACCGGATGCGCCCGGACTCCTGGGACGACGCGAGATTCGTCGCGGAGCTGGCGGCCTCTCTGAAGCTGCCCCTCGCGAGCGGGGAGGTGGACGTGCCCGCGCTGTGCAGGCGCGAAAAGCTCTCGCCGGAGGAGGGGGCCCGCCGGGCCCGCTATCGCTTCTTGAGGGAGGTAGCCCAAGCCCACCATGCCCGAGCCGTGGCCTTGGGGCACACCCTGAACGACCGCGTCGAGACCTTCTTCCTCAACCTCCTGAGGGGGGCGGGGCTGGAGGGCTTGGCGGGGATGCCGCCCGTCCGCCGCGACCCGGAATGTGACCTGCGTTACATCCGTCCGCTCGTCGAGTGCACCCGGGCGGAAGTGCTCGCCTATCTAGAGGAGCTCCGGCAGGACTATCGCGAGGACCCCACGAACCGCGATCGGCGGTATCTCCGCAACCGCGTGCGGCTCGATCTCCTTCCCCTCTGGGAACGGCTCCGTCCCCGGGCCCCGGAGGCGGTCGTGCGGGCCTCGGAGATCGCCGCCCGGGCCCACGAACACCTCGAACGCCATGCGAAAGAGATCTTTCCCCAGATCGCGGAGGGCGCGGGCAAGGGAGAGGAGGTCGTCCTCCGGCGGGCGAAGCTGCTGGCCCAGGACGCGATCCTGCGGGAGTACCTCCTTCGCGAGGCCCTGCGGCGGCTTGGGGACGAGGAGAAGGAGCCCCACGAGCACGGGCTGCGCGGGCTTGCGGTGGGCGCAGAACACCTAGAGCGCCTCCTTCGGGAGATCGAGCGGCCCCGCTCGGGGCAGCAGGTGACGCTCCCCCAAGGGGTGCGCGTGCTCGTTGAACCGGAGCGCGTGGTCCTCACCCGACGACCTCCCCGTCCGCGGGAGTCCTATTCCTATTCCTATTGCCACAAGCTCCGCATGGGAGAGAACGACCTCGAGGAGATCGGCTGGCGCTTTCGCCTCGAGCTGAAGGAGGGGAGCCATCCCCCCCCGCCGGGAGGCGATCCCTTGGAAGCGCGAATCGATTGGGATACAATAGCCGGACCGCTGCGAGTGCGGAACCGGAGGCCGGGGGATCGGCTGCGCCCCTTAGGCCTGGGAGGGACGAAGAAGGTGCAGGATCTCTTGGTGGACGCCAAGGTGCCCCGCGAGGTGCGGGACCGGGTTCCCCTGGTGGGCGACGAGAAGGGCATCCTCTGGGTGGTCGGCTTGGCTCTGGACGAGCGGGTGCGCGTAACCCCCCGGACGAAGCGCACGCTCCTCCTGCGGGCCACCCCCTTCAACGAAGAGGAATTTGAATTCCTCACGAGAAAGGCGCGGAAGCGAAAGGGAGAGAGATGATCCTGTCCCTGCTGTTTACGGTCGTAGCGTTTATCCTCGTGATCGGGGTGCTCGTCTTCATCCACGAGGGGGGGCACTTCCTGGCCGCCAAGTGGGTGCGCGTCTGGGTGCACGAGTTCGCCATCGGCTTCGGGCCCGCGGTCTGGAAGCGCAAGCGGGGCGAGACGCTCTACGCCATACGAGCCTTCCCGTTGGGAGGCTACGTCCGCCTGGCCGGGGAGGACATGGACCGCGAGGAGGACGCGGACGTCCCCCCCGATCGCCTCTTCACGTCCAAGCCCGCCTGGGCCCGGATCTTCGTGGTGTTGGCCGGTCCCCTCGCCAACTTGCTGGCGGCCCTGGTGCTGATGGTGCTCTACGTGGGGATCTTCGGAGCCCCCTACGTGGAGGTCGGCTCGGTGGTGCCCGGTGCCCCCGCCGAAGGGGTTCTTCGCCCGGGGGACAAGATCCTAGAGTTCGACGGGAAGGCGATCTACTTCGCCCAACAGCTTTCCCCCCTCGTCCAACGGGTGGGGAGCCGGCCCGCTTCCCTGGTGATCGAGAGAGCCGGACAGCGATTGGAGGTCACCCTCACGCCCTATTGGGACGAGGAACGCGAGCAATATCTCATTGGGATCACCTACCAGTTCTTGCTCCCCGTGGTCGGGCGCCTGCCGGAAGGGTCGGAGCTGACCGCGCAAGGCGTTCAGGAGGGGGATCGAGTGCTGCGCGTCGGCGATCGACCCGTAGGCAGTTGGGCCGAGGTCGTAGCCGCCCTGCGCGAAGCCCGCACCGCGGCCGACCCCGAGGGACCGATCTCCCTCTGGGTCGAACGAGACGGTCAGCTCCGGGAACTTCGTCTCCCCGCCGAGCGAGTCGCTCTTCGCGAGTGGGACGCCGTCGTCCCGCTGGCGCTGGCCCCGTTGCCGCCTACCACCCCGGTAGTGGCGGCCGTCTCCCCGGGATCGCGATGGGAAGAGGTCGGACTCCGTCCGGGAGATCGGCTCCGGACGGCCGAAGAGCAGGAAGTCTCCGGCGTGCTTACGCTCGTCTACGCGATCCTCAAGGCCCAAGCCGATGACGGCGTGCTCACCGTGGAATTCGAGCGCGCAGGCCGGCGGCTCTCGGCCGATCTCTCGGTGGCCGGATTGGAGCTGGCCGAAGCCCTAAACGGCTTACAGCTGCAACGGGCCAAGCGCCAGCCCGGTCCCCTCGCCGCCGTCTACCTGGGCACCGTGCAGTTGCGAAGCACCCTGATCCAGTACTATCTAGGTATTCGACAGATCCTGAGCGGTCAGGTGAGCGCCACCGAAGCCCTCCGCGGTCCGGTAGGCATCGCCAACCTCGTGGGGGTCACCCTCCAACAGGGCTTCGAGACCTTCTTCCGCTTTGTGGCTCTGCTCAGCTTGGTCTTGGGCATCACCAACCTCATCCCCTTCCCGGCCCTCGACGGCAGTCGCGTGCTCTTCATTGCAGTGAACTCCATTCTCAAGTTGCTCACAGGCTGGTCGATCCCGCCCGAGAAGGAGGGCTGGATCCACTACATCGGGTTCCTCCTGCTCTTAGGACTCATCGTCTTGATCACCTGGCAGGACATCCAGCGCCTGCTGCGCGGGGAACTCTAACGCTACGCTAACGCTCAGGGTCCAAGGAGCCGTTACGGTTACGATTACGATGCCGGAAGAAGCGAAGAACTTCATCGAGCGGATCATCGAGGAGGATCTCGAAAAGGGCACCTACGGGGGGCGGGTCCACACCCGCTTCCCGCCCGAACCCAATGGGTATATGCACATCGGCCACGCCCAGTCCGTGGTGATCAACTTCGGGCTGGCCCGGAAGTACGGCGGGAAGTGCAACCTGCGCTTCGACGACACGAACCCCCTCACCGAGAGCCAGGAGTACGTGGACGCCTTTAAGCGCGATATAAAGTGGCTCGGCTACGAGTGGGACGGGGAATACTACGCCTCGGACTACTTCGACAAGCTCTACGAGTTCGCCGTGACCCTCATCAAGAAGGGCCTGGCCTACGTGGACAGCCTCCCTCCCGAGAAGATCAAAGAATATCGAGGCGCGTGGGACGAGCCGGGGCGGGAGAGCCCCTATCGCAACCGCTCCGTGGAAGAAAATCTAGAACTCTTCGAGCGGATGCGCCGCGGGGAGTTCCAAGAGGGCGAGTGCGTCCTGCGGGCCAAGATCGACATGCGTTCTTCGAACATGAACCTGCGCGACCCCGTTTTGTATCGCATCATCCACGCGCCGCACTACCGCCAGGGGGAGAAGTGGTGCATCTACCCCACCTACGACATGGCCCACGGCCAATGCGACGCCTTGGAAGGCATCACCCACTCCATCTGCACCCTGGAGTTCGAGGACCACCGCCCCCTGTACGAGTGGCTCCTCAAGGCGATCGGGCTCCCGGAGCCCCACCCCAAGCAGATCGAGTTCGCCCGCCTGAACTTGACGTACACGGTGCTGAGCAAGCGCCGACTCATCGAGCTCATCGAGGAGGGGTATGTGACGGGCTGGGACGACCCGCGGATGCCCACCATCTCGGGGATGCGCCGCCGCGGGTACCCCCCCGAAGCAATACGGGACTTCTGCACCCGCATCGGGGTCTCGAAGGTGAACGCCCGCCGCGATCTCGGGCTCCTGGAGGAGTGCGTCCGCGATCACCTCAACAAGACGGCCCCGCGGCGCTTGGCCGTCCTGCGCCCCTTGAAAGTCGTGATCGAGAACTACCCCGAAGGGCAGGTGGAGTATCTCGAGGCGATCAACAACCCCGAGGACCCCGAGGCGGGCACCCGCAAGGTCCCCTTCTCCCGCGAGATCTACATCGAGCGCGAGGACTTCCTGGAGGAGCCGCCGCCCAAGTTCTACCGCCTCGCCCCGGGCCGCGAAGTGCGCCTGCGGTACGCGTATTTCATCAAGTGCGTCGACGTCATCAAAGACGAGAACGGCGAGGTGGTGGAGCTCCGCTGCACCTACGATCCCGCCACCAAGGGCGGCCACGCCCCCGACGGGCGCAAGGTGAAAGCCACGATCCACTGGGTCTCCGCCGCGCACGCCGTGGACGCCGAGGTGCGCCTGTACGATCGCCTGTTCTCGGTGGAGGACCCCACGGACGTCCCCGAGGGGGTGGACTGGAAGGTCAATGTCAACCCCAAGTCCCTGGAGGTGCTCTATCCCTGCAAGTTGGAGCCCTCCCTCCAAGACGCCAAGCCCGGCGAGCGGTTCCAGTTCGAGCGCTTGGGCTATTTCTGCGTGGACCCCGACTCCACCCCGGAGCGCTTGGTGTTCAACCGGACCGTTCCGCTAAAGGATCGATGGGCTAAGGCTCCCTCCCCGCGGACCTAGCCCGTCCTGCGAGCGGCTTGGACAACGCCCTCATCGTCCGGTATAGTGCACCGAACCGCCGGTTCCCCCGGCAGGACTCCGATCGGATCTTCCGAGGAGGGTGAGATGGAAGAGCATCTTTCCAAGCGCAACGAGGACTTTTCCGAGTGGTACACCGACGTGATCCAGCGGGCGGAACTGGCCGACTATTCGCCCGTGCGCGGCTGCATGGTGATCCGCCCCTACGGCTACGCCCTTTGGGAGGCCATCCAGCAGGCCCTCGATCGACGCTTTAAAGAGACGGGACACCAAAACGCCTACTTCCCGCTCTTTATCCCGTACAGCTTCATCCAGAAGGAGTCGGAGCACGTCGAGGGCTTCTCCCCCCAGCTGGCCGTGGTGACTCACGGCGGCGGCCAGAAGCTGGAGGAACCCCTGATCGTCCGCCCCACCTCCGAGGCGATCATCGGCCACATGTACTCCAAGTGGATCAAGTCCTATCGGGATCTCCCCGTGCTGATTAATCAGTGGTGCAACGTGGTCCGCTGGGAGATGCGCACCCGCTTGTTCCTGCGAACCACGGAGTTTTTATGGCAGGAGGGGCACACGGCCCACGCCACCTACGAGGAGGCCGAGGAAGAGACCCTGCGCATGCTAAATGTCTACGCGGACTTCGCCGAGCGCGAGGCCGCCGTCCCCGTGATCCAGGGGCGCAAGAGCGAAAGCGAAAAATTCCCCGGAGCCCTCGTCACCTACTGCATCGAGGCGATGATGGGCGATCGCCGGGCGCTTCAGTCGGCCACCTCGCACAACCTGGGCCAGAACTTCGCCAAAGCCTTCGACATTCAGTATCTGGACAGGAACAACGAGCTGCAGTACTGCTGGACGACGAGCTGGGGGTTGAGCACGCGCTTGATTGGGGCCATCATCATGGTCCACGGGGACGATAAGGGCCTGCGGCTCCCTCCCCGGCTGGCCCCGATCCAAGCGGTGATCGTCCCCATCTACAAGAGCGACGAGGAGCGCTCGCAGGTGCTGGAGGTCGCTCGACAGACCCTCAAGAAGCTGCAGGCCCACGGCGTGCGGGTGCACCTCGACGACCGGGAGGAGTACACGCCGGGCTGGAAGTTCAACGAGTGGGAGCTTCGGGGCGTGCCCGTGCGCGTCGAGATCGGGCCGCGGGACGTGGAGCAGGACCAAGTCGTGCTCGCTCGGCGGGACCTAGCGGGCAAGGAGGGCAAACAGACCGTCCCTCAAGGCCGCCTGCCGGAGGCGCTCACCCGTCTTTTGGACGACATCCAGCAGAACCTTTTCCGGCAGGCACGGGAGTTCCGGGAGAAGCACACGTACGAGCCCAAGGACTACGAGGAGCTCAAGCAGGCCGTGGAACAGGGCTTTGCTTGGGCGTACTGGTGCGGCTCCGCCGAGTGCGAGGCGCACATCCAAGAGGAGACCAAAGCCACCAACCGCTGCATCCCACTCGATCAAGAGCCCGTCCCCCAAGGAGCGAAGTGCGTGCGATGTGGCAAGCCCGCGAAGGAGCGGGCGATCTTCGCGCGGGCGTATTGAGCCAAAGGCTATGAAGCCCAAAGCGCTCATCTTGACGGGCTACGGCATCAACACGGACTCGGAGATGGCCTACGCGTTTGAGCTCGCAGGTGCCGAGGCCGAGCGCGTCCACCTCCACGACTTGATCGCGGGGGAGGCCAAACTCTCGGACTACGAGGTCTTCGTGATCCCCGGCGGCTTCTCGTTTGCCGACGACCTAGGGGCCGGGAAGGTGCTGGCCGAGCGCCTCCGCGTCCACCTGATGGACGATCTGTTGGCGTTCATCGAAGACGACAAACTCGTGTTGGGCGTCTGCAACGGCTTCCAGGTGCTCGTCAAGCTGGGCTTGCTCCCTGCTCTAGAACGATACGGGCTTCAGGAGGCCACTTTGACGTTCAACGACTCCGGGCGCTTTGAAGATCGTTGGGTGTACCTCGAGCCCGAGCGCGACTCCGTCTGCGTCTTCACCCGGGGGCTCGATCGACTGTATCTCCCTATACGGCACGCGGAGGGCAAGTTCGTCCCCCGGGACGAGGGCGTCCTCAAGCGCCTGAGCGCTCAAGGGCAGATCGCGCTGCGCTATGTAGACCCCGAAGGCCGCCCCGCGGGCTACCCTTGGAACCCAAACGGCTCCGTCGAGGACATCGCCGGGATCTGCGACCCGACGGGTCGGGTCTTCGGGCTGATGCCCCATCCCGAGGCGTATCTGCACAAATACCACCATCCCCGCTGGACGCGCGAGTCCGTCCCCGAGGAGGGCTTGGGGCTTCCTCTCTTCCGAAACGCCGTAGAATACGTGCGCTCCCGACGATGAAGATCCACGACATCTCGCGGACGCCTCGCCGGTGCGGGCGGTTCTCTTCCAACGGTAGTTCGGCACGGGGAGGACAAAGGGGAAAGCGAGAAGTGGAGGACAGCATAGCCTGCGAGGCATCTGCGCTCGTAGGCGATCGGCGAGCAAAAAGCTCCTTAGAAAGGAGGTGATCCAGCCGCACCTTCCGGTACGGCTACCTTGTTACGACTTCACCCCCCTCGCGAAGGGCTCTTTCGTCCCCTGCACGGGGCCTTCGAGAGCCCCCCACTCGGCTGGTGTGACGGGCGGTGTGTACAAGGCCCAAGTACGCATTCACCGCGGTATGGCTGACCCGCGATTACTAGCGATTCCGGCTTCACGGGGTCGAGTTGCAGACCCCGATCCGAACCTCGGCCGACTTTGGGGGATTGGCTCCACCTTGCGGTTTGGCAACCCGCTGTGTCGGCCACTGTAGCATCTGTGTCGCCCCGGGCATAAGGGCCATGCTGACTTGACGTCATCCCCTCCTTCCTCCGGCTCGTCGCCGGCGGTCCCCCTAGAGTGGCCCGGCTCTCCCCGCTGGCAACTAGGGGCAGGGGTTGCGCTCGTTGCGGGACTTAACCCGACGCCCCACGGCACGAGCTGACGACAGCCATGCAGCACCTGTGCCCGCTCCTCTCCCCGAGGGGAGAGGTCCCTTCC
>JALSGO010000014.1 GCA_026982655.1 Candidatus Bipolaricaulota bacterium | reverse complement strand
AGACCAGCGTTCTCTCGTCGGCAAAGGGCGGCAGCTCATAGCCCCGGACCACGTTTATGGGCTTAGAGAAGCCCTTTTGTTGCAGATAGATCCGCAGAAAATCGCCTCCGATGGCCGAGCCCCCCATCCCACAAACCAGTACGCGTGCAAATGGCTCTTCTACAGAGATGCCAGAGGCCAGCTCCCAAGCCGAGCTCAGTTGTCCCGAAAAGCCCCTAAGCAGTACTCCCATTCGGGAGCGATCCCCTGCGGCTAAGTCTTCAGCATCTTCCCAGTCCGAGTTAGGATGTCGCTCGTGCATCCGCACACCTCCAACGAATTAACGCACTCAGGATAAGCATGTATTGCAGTGTACCTCTTCCATGTTTCCGACGTCATCATCGCATCTGCGGGTTGCAGATCTCCGTTAAAGCCCACGCTAAGTCCCGAGATACCTCGAAGTTGTGTCTCCGCGCGTGCTCGACGTTGATCCCTAGGGGGACGTTTAACCTCTCATCCCGACAGAAGGCGAGGATCTCCCGTACGATGCGCTCGATCACCGCGATGGAACGCCAGGCCGTCCCGAGCCAGCCCCGGAGGATCTCGGCCTCTACCGATCGAGGGATCTTCACCCCCATCCACCGGAGAAACTCGAGATCCTGCTGGGAAGAGATCGGGGCAAAGCTCAAAAAGATCCGCCGAGGGGCTTCCCCTCCCTCCCGGCAGAGATCGTGATAGCCCTTGAGGAGCCTTTGCGTGCTCTCCGCCTCGTAGAGCAGCTGCGTGGTGAAGAAGCGGATCCCGGAGCGGGCCTTCTCGAGAAGCCTTTGGGGTTCCCTCTCGCGGGTGGGAATCGCGATCCCGCCTAGGAAGAACTCGTACCCTTGAGGTGCGAGTTCCTGAGAGATGCGGTGGGCGGCCTCTGCCACCGACGGCCCGGGATAGCGGATCCGATGGGACTCCCCCCCTACGAGCAGGAGGTTTCGGATCCCGTACTCCCGCCAGGTGCGGAGGAGCCACCGCCTCTGGTTGGCCCAATGGGTGTAGACGACCCGGCGGCTGACGATCGCCTCCACGCGAACACGCCCGCAGGCTCCCCCTTGGAGAAGGTGTGCAAAGGCCCGGGGCTCGAGCTTGGGGACGAAGGGGACGGTTCGCAGCCCGGGGCGGGCCTCCTCCTGTCGCACCTCGGGGACGTGGACGGCGTCAATGGCCGGGACATCCTCTATTAGCCGGTAGACGCTCTCCGCGGAGGCCTGTACGGCTGCCCGAGGGGTTCCCCGCGGGGGCGGGATCACCGTGTAGATGAGCACCCCCTCCCGAGGGTTTACGGTCTTCTCGCGGAACCGCCGCCCCTCAAGGCCGCCCTTCTCCCCTCCCCCACCCATTCCGCTTCTCAAAGGACCCCGATCCGATCCGCAGCGCCCAGAGGCCAAGATCAAGAGGCCCAAGATCACTCGAGCGCCTGCAGGGCATGGATGAGCTCGACGAGGGCCTCGGCGGCCTCGGCCCCCTTGTTGCCCTTGATCCCGGCGCGCTCCCAGGCCTGCTCCGCCGTATCCGTCGTGAGGATCCCGTACACCAAGGGGACCTCCCCCTCCAGCGCGAGCCGCGTGAGCCCCTGGGTGACCGCCTGGCAGATGTACTCGAAGTGGGGGGTTTCGCCGCGGATCACGCAGCCCAAGGGGAGAATCCCGTCGTATTGCTGCGTCCTCATCAGGGCTTGCACGGCCTGGGGCAGCTCGAAGGCCCCGGGAACCCAGAGGACGTCCACGTCCTCCTCGGAAGCCCCTAGACGATGGAGACAAGAGAGGGCCCCCTCGAGCAGCTTCTCCGTGATGCCGCGGTTGAAGCGGCTTATGGCGATCGCAATCCGTAAGCCCTCGGCGGAGAGCTTGCCCTCAATCGTTCGGCTCATCGCGACCGTCTACGGGAAGGGGCTCCGGCCCCTCCGGTCGGAAGAGGTCCTCCAGCTTGTGGCCCAGCTTCTCGTACTTGGTTCGGAGATAGCGGTAGTTGTGTTCGTTGGGAGGCACGGTGAGCGGGATCTGATCGACGATTCGCAGCCCGTAGCTCTCCAGACCCACGATCTTCTTCGGGTTGTTCGTGAGGATCCGGAGGGTCGTAAGCCCCAGATCCCGCAGGATCTGAGCCCCCAGGCCGTACTCCCGCAGATCCGCGGGGAACCCCAATCGGTGGTTCGCCTCCACCGTGTCGAGCCCCTCGTCCTGGAGGTGGTACGCGCGAATCTTGTTCCCCAGTCCGATGCCGCGGCCCTCCTGGCGCAGGTAGAGAAAGACCCCCAGCCCCTCTTCGTGGATGCGCCGTAGGGCCGCCTCCACCTGCTCCCCGCAGTCGCACTTGAGGGACCCAAAGACGTCGCCCGTCAGGCACTCGGAGTGAACCCGCACCAAGACGTTCTCCCGTCCGGCCACCTCCCCTTTGACCAGGGCGATGTGCTCCTTCCCGTCGATGAGGCTGCGGTAGGCGTGGATCTCGAACTCGCCGAAGCGGGTGGGCAGCCGGGCCGCGGCGATCCGCTCCACCAGGGTTTCGCGCTGGAGGCGGTACCGGATGAGGTCGGCGATGCTGATGATGACAAGCCCGAAGCGCTCGGCGAACTCCCGCAGCTGGGGCAGCCGGGCCATGGTGCCATCCTCGTTCATGATCTCGCAGATGACCGCCGCGGGGTAGAGGCCCGCCAGCTTCACGAGATCGACACTGGCCTCCGTGTGCCCGGCGCGCTGGAGCACCCCCCCGGGCCGGGCCCGCAACGGGAAGACGTGCCCCGGCTTCACCAAGTCCTCGGGCTTGGTGTTAGGGTCGATCAGCGTCTTGATGGTGTGTGCCCGATCATAGGCCGAGATCCCCGTGCTGATCCCCCGCCGCGCGTCCACGGAGACGGTGAACGCGCAGCTGTTCTCGTGCGGATCGCTGGGGACCATCAGCTTAAGCCCCAGCTCCTCTAAGCGCTCCTCCGTCATGGGGACGCAGATGAGGCCCCGGGCGTACTTGGCCATGAAGTTGATCTTCTCCGGTGTCACCTTCTCCGCCGCCAGGACGAGATCCCCCTCGTTCTCGCGGTCCTCGTCGTCGACGACGATGACCATCTCGCCCCGGCGGAGGGCCGCAAGGGCTTCTTCCACGGTGTTCAGCGGCATTCGCGCTCTGCCCCCCTCCGCTGGCACTGAAGCTGTTTGGCCACGTATTTTGCGAGGATGTCAAACTCCACGTTCACTCTAGCACCCGGTCCGCGCGCCTGCAAGGTCGTGTTCCGGTAGGTGTGCGGGATGACCGCAACGCGGAAGCGTCCCCCCTCCACCCCGAAGGGCGTAAGGCTGATTCCGTCCACGGCGATCGAGCCCTTCTCCACGATCCAGGGATCGTACTCCGGGTCCACCCGGAACGCGAAGAGATAGGAGCCGTCGGGCTGAGGCTCCACCGCCCGCACTTCGCCCACGGCGTCCACGTGGCCCTGCAGGAGGTGCCCCCCCAGGAACTCCCCCGCGCGCAGGGGAAGCTCCAAGTTCACCCGGTCGCCCTCGGCGAGCTCCCCCAGCGTGGTGCGGCGGAGCGTCTCCGGGCTCAGCTCCGCCGCAAACGTCCCGGCGTGGGGGTCTACGGCCACGGCGGTGAGGCAGACCCCGTTCACGGCGACGCTGCCCCCCACCGCCAGATCCCGGACGAGGGAAGGAGCGCAGACGATGAGACGCCCCTCCCGGTGAGCCCGCACCTCCCCCAGCGCTTGGACGATGCCGGTGAACATCCGGTGAATGATACCATCGAGGGCTTGCGAGTTGCAATCCCTTTCGGGCTGAAGTAGACTGAATCCGAACCCTCTCGCCTCAGGGGAGCTTCGAAGGATGGGATCCCTTCAACTTCATACCCAGGACGATGCACGATCGAGGAACAGAGGACACACGGGCGCGACGGCGGACGATCGGGGACCTCGTGCGATCCGGGGGTAGGTCTGGGCCAAGGACCGCTCTGGCAGCCTTCGCGATCGCCCTTGCGCTTGCAGCCGCAGCTACGACGCCCTACGAGCGAGAAGCTCAGGCCTCTCAAGACGGCGATCCCGAAGCCCGCCCGTATTGGGAACGTTCCATCCGAGGCGATGAGGAGGAGATTCTCGTACGTCCCAAACTGGCGGAGTTCGTCTTCGGCAGCCGGGGCGGCGCGCTGCGGAGCGTCTACCTCTACTTCGCTCCCGCGGGCATCCTCCCGACGGAACTCATCCCCGATACGGAGACGCGCCCCGCAGCGGAGAGGGGCCGTCGCGAACGCGTCTACGTGCAGGGAGCGGTCTTCCCGTTGCAGATCCTAGACGGAGGGGTTCCGGACGGGGACAGAACCTACTCCGTCTCGGCGGAGCGCCGCGACGACGAGGTCTTCCTCGAGTTCGTTGCGGATTGGCCCTCCGGCTTGCAGGTCGTCAAACGGTATCGGGTCGCCGAGACGGCCGTCTACACCCTTCGAGTGGAGGTGGAGATCCGGAACCCCACGGATGCCGAGCTCCTGCTGGCCCCGAACACCACGCTGGTGGTCGGTCGGGGCGTGGGGCGCTCGCCCGATCCCGACGCCCAGGTCCGCTTCCTGTACGGCACGGAGGTGCGCACGGAACCGCTGGAGGCTCCGGACTTCCGCGGAATCGGCTTCGTCGGGGATGGGCTGGCCTTCTTCCTCCGGGATGCAGGGGATCGTCCCCTCGAAGACCTACGCCCTCGACGCCTCGTCGGGAGCGAAGGACAGGTCCTATGGGGGTTGGCTCTCCCCTCACGCCCTCTCCCCCCCCGGCAGAGCCTCCGCTGGGCGTTCACCCTCTATGCCGGCCGCGCGAAGTACACCCTGCTCGACGAGCAGGGGTTAGGAGGTCTTGCCCCCCCCGGGCTCTTCTCCCAGCTCGTCATCGCCGTGGTGGAGCTCCTCGACTGGCTCTATCGGGCCACGGGGAACTACGGCTACGCCATCATCCTCTTTACGCTGATCACGCGGATCCTGCTGTTCCCCCTGACACGCCAGCAGTTCCACGCCATGGCCAAGATGGCCGAGCTGCGCCCCAAGCTCGAGAAGCTCCAGCAGCGCTATCCCACCTTCAGACGCCTGCGGGAGCTCCACCCCAACCTCGGCGACGAGGAGCTGATGAAGCGCGACCGGGAGAACCGCCGCGCCCTCCAAGAGAAGATGATGGAGCTCTATCGCGAGGAGGGGGTCAACCCCCTGGGGGGCTGCCTCCCCCTGCTGATCCAGTTCCCCATCCTCATCATCCTGTGGCGGGCCATCCTCTACAGCGCCGAGGCCATCCACCTAAGCCCCGGCTTCCTCTGGATGGACGACCTCTCCCTGCGGGATCCGTATTACCTGATCGTGGCGCTCACCGCCCTGGCGATGATCCTGCAGACGAAGACCACCCCGACGATGAACACCTCCTCCCAAGGCCCCAACCCCATGATCATGATGCTCTTCTCCATCGGGCTCATGGTGCTGTTCCTCAAGGATTTCCCCTCCGGACTGTGGCTCTACTACTTCCTCACGACCGTGATCCAAGTGGGACAGCAGGTCTTCATCAACTGGGAGCTGGAGCAGCTGCAGCGCAAGAGGTCGTCCGATACGGAGACGGGCCGGGATCGGGAGGGACGTCCGTCGGCCTCGGCCGCGACGGCCCCCCCCGCCAACGACACGGACACGGACACAGACACGGACGCCGACACCGGGAGCGAGGACCTTGCCGATGCCGGTCGCAAGGGCCGCGAACGCGACGGGAAGGAGCCAAGGCAGCCCAGCCGAGCGCGGCGGTCGGAGGAAGAGCCACCGACGCCTTGACCGCCCGATCGCACGACGGCGCGTGTCTGCTCTGCGATGGAGACGAGGGAAGCGGGAGATCCTGTGAGCGAGCTGCGCTCGAGGTGCCGGGAAGCGGTACGGAGCTACTTCCGAGAGCTGGTCGCGATCCTGGGGGAGCCTCATGTGGAAGTCCGCCTCACCCACCGAGCGGACCGGGAGTTCCACGTAGACCTCCAGGGGACCGAAGCGCTTCGGGATGCGGACACACAAACGCTGCGTTCTTTGGGGTATTTGGCCGAGATCGCCGTGCGGCGCCGGCTGGGGGAGACGGTCGAAGTGCACCTCGACATCAATTCCCGCAAGGAGCGCCGTGCTGCCGAGCTGCGCCGACTCGCCCGGGAGTGGGCGATGGAGGCCCTGCAGCGAGGGCAGCCTCTAGAGCTCGCCCCCATGGAGGCCTACGAGCGCAAAGCCATCCATGAGGCCCTGGCGGAGGATCCCAGGGTGCGCACCCACAGCAAGGGACGCGGAAGGAACCGACGGGTGGTCATCGAGCCCTTCTCCTCCACGCCGGACGGCCTAGCGCCAGGGGAGGACGAACTCCCAGTTCGGGCCGCGGAAGTACGTCCCGACGATGATCAAGGCCACAAACAGGAAGACCGTTAGGGTGAAGAGGGCTACGGTTACCGGCCGCTCCCGGAGTCGGCGTCCCGGCGGTTGAGAGCGATCGGAGCGCCAAAACTCGAGACGGTGCTCGATGTAGGGGATGGCCATCCAGAAGAAGACGAGCAACCCCGGCAGGATGACCCCGCCCAAGGCGATGGAGTTGAGGAACCCGCCCAAGTTCGGGGAGATGGCCAACAGCTCTTGGATCCCTAGGAAATACCACGGGGCCTTCTCGGGGTTGGGAGTGAAGGTCGGGGTGGCCGCCTGCTCCAGCGGGGCGTCCACGAACAGCGCATAGATGCTCAACCCCCCTAGCAGGAAGAAGAAGAGGGCGAAGACCACGTAGAGGTAATAGGGATAGGTGAGGATCTCCTCGCGCTCCTCGAGGGGGGCAGGGATACGCTTCTCAAAGACCTGAACCATCATCTCCACGGTCCGCTCGGTGAAGGGATGGCGCGAAGGGATTTCCTTCACCAAGTCACGGTCCAACAGGTAGACCAACAGGTCCCGCAGGATCTCGAAGTCCGGGGGATCGCCGCCGCCCTCCACGAGGGCATGGACACGCCGTCTCAGATCCCGCAGGCGCTTGAGCGTGATGCGTTGTCCGGAGCGTATGTGGGCGAGGGGAAGGTGTTCGGCGCAGTAGTCCAAGATGTCCGCCAAAAGGCCCGGCTCGATCTCGAGGGCCTCGGCGACTTCATACCCGGGGACCTCCACCTCGATGTCCTGCTCGACGAGGACCTGGCAGGAGAGTCGCCAGTTCTTCTCGATCTTGTCCTTGAGGAGGTCCTTCTCGCAGGGCTTGACCTCGTCGCCCCCCTTGAGCACCCGCACGGCACAGGTGCTACAGGTGCACCGTCCGTCGCAGGTAGCCGGGAGTGCCCGATCGTAGCCGTGTTGTTGGATCACCCGCAGGAGGTTCGCTCCCGCTTCGACCTCGATCTCCTCCTGGCCGAGGATGATCACCTTGGGCACTGCAATCAGCCCTCCCCTCTCCTTTCCGGCTCCGTCTTTTCCGCCTTCCGCAGGACGATCTTCTCGCGCTGTGCGATCTCTTCCAGACGTCGGAGGACGGGTTCCCCTCCGGGCAGGCAGCGGGTAATCGGCTCTCTCCCCTCGGCGATCGCCTGGGCATACTCCTCGCAGAGGCGGTAGCCGCAGACCTCGCAGTGGAAGCCCGGCAACGCCCGGCGCAGCGATCGGGCCGCCTCCGAGAGGCGGCGGGCCGGGAAGGACGGCCAGCGCAGCACCAGGGGCTTGAAGAGGTCGATCTCCATGTCCCGATCGACGGTCACCTGGCAAGAGAGCACCCATCCCTGTCCCTTCTGGCGGGGAGTGAGCGCCGCCCCTTGCTCTTTCGACGTCCACGTCCGCGCGCCCGCGCGTACTCGTACTCGACACGTCGCGCACTGCCCCTTGCGCCCGCACTGGGTGAGCAAGCGATACCCGGCCTCTTCCAAGGCGGTCAGGAGATGGGTTCCCGGAAGGACGGGCAGCACATGCGCGTCGTCCCCTATCGACACAAAAGCCCTCGGCCGGGAGACCTCTCGGAGCTGCAGGAGCTCCTGGCCGGACATCCACGTGAGGGCCCCCAACACGATGGGCGCGACGATCCCGGGGATCTGTAAGATCCCGTAGAACCCCACCAAGACGAGGAACCCCAAGACGAAGGAGATCCCCAGGCGATGGGAGCGCACGGGCGGGGGCAAGACCCCTTCCCGTCTCACACGCTCGACGAGCGCCTGAAAAGCCGATCCGAGCAGGGCCCAGCCGATTCCCCCGAAGAGGGCAGCCAACACCACGTCCCTCCAACCCGCGGACGTGAGCAGCGCGTAGCTGACGAGGACCCCCACCGTCAGGCCGCCGAGGATCGCCGCTTGTCGCCGGACCCGTCGGCGACGGGTTTCCCACTCCTCGCGTGCTTGATGCAGGCGGTCCCTCATCGATTCCCTCCCTTCCCCATCCCTCGGTGCCCCTCCATCCCAAAGGGACGGGGTGCGGCCACTCGATCGAGCCAGGGGACCAAGGCGTTCATCGCAAGGACGGCGAAGACGATCGCCTCTTCCGGCCAGGGGGTAAGGCCTCGCAACACCACGATAAGCAGGGCAGTCCCCACGGCAAAGATCCACTTCCCCCGCGGCGTCATGGGGCTCGTCACGGGATCGCCGGCCAGCCAGAAGGCGGCCAACAGGAAGCCTCCCCCCAAGAGGTGGGCCAGAAACCCACCGCCAAAGGTCTCCGGATAGAGCATGCCCAACAAGCCTCCCCCCACGGCGAGCGTGAGGACCATTCCCAGAGGGATACGCCAATCGACCGCTCGGGTAAAGGCGAGCCACAGGCCCGCCAGCAAGAGCAACCCTGCCGGAGCGCCTCCCAGCAAGCCGGCGGCTTGGCCGCCTAACCACGTTCCCAGCGCCACCTCCTGCCCCTGGAGCGCGGCCATTAAGGGGGTTTGAGAGGCCATCTCCGTAGGGGCCCATTGGGTAAACCCTGCCCCTCCCCCGGAGAGCGGTTCCCAAAGGCGCGTCATGGCCGTGGGAAAGAGGATCACCAGCAAGGCCTTCCCCACAAGCGCGGGGTGGAACGGGTAACGTCCCAGCCCGCCGAAGAGCTCCCGCGCCAGGGCGACGAAGACTGCCCCGAGCACCACCAACCCCCAGGGCGGGTTCGGGGGCAACACGAGCGCGAAGAGCACCGCGGTCAGGAAGATCCCCTCATTGGGACGGGGCTGCCTAAGCCCCCGCGAGAACGCCAGGTGAAATCCAAGCCCTACAGCGTAGGAAAGGGCAACGAGCGCGAGCACGTGGAGCCCGAAGAGCGCTACCGCTCCCCCGACGATCGGTAGGAGGGTGACCGCAAACGCCCCCAAGTAGCCGCGCACCCCTACCCCATCGCGCAGGTAGGGGGCTCGCGCAACGGCAAAACGTCCCCCTGCGGGGAAGAGCCCACCCCGCCGATCCCGTTCTCGCTGCGGCCCCGAGGCCTCCGTTGGGATCGAGGACGTCGCCGTCGGATTCCTCATGGTTCCATCCCCTTCCCGTTCTCGTTTCCGTCTTCGTGCTCGTCCTTTTCTAGACCTTCGCTGCGACTTCGCCTACGCCTCCAGCCTCTCCTCGCGGATCCAGCGTTTGCCCCTTCGGATGTCCTCGAGGAGGTCGATCTTCGAGGGGCAGACGTAGCTGCACAGTCCACACTCGATGCAGGCGAAGATCGCCATCCGCTCGGCTCGGTCCAGGTCCCCCTGCTTGCTGGCCTCGGCCAGCTCGAAGGGGAATAGGTTCTGAGGGCATACGTCCACACAATCCCCGCACCGGATGCACGGCTTCGTCCCCCCTACCAACGCGGTGGTGGCCCGTTTCGTGCGGCCCAGGGGGGGCAAAAGCCGGACATGGGCGTCGGTCCGAGGGAGGAAGCCCCAGCGCAGGGCGGCCGAAGGGGAACGGGGCTCCTCCAACGCCACCAGCGCGCGGACCTCCCGGGTAACGGGGGTTTCCACGTCCGTCACGGAGTTCCCCCGGAGCGGTCCCCCCAGGACGACCCGGGAAGGGCCTCGATGGCCGAAGGCCTCCAACAGATCCCCTACGGGTGTCCCCAGACGCACCCGGGCGTTGGCAGGGCGCGCCATCGCGGATCCCCCCAAGGAGATCACCCGGTCCACCAGAGGACGGGCTTCGACGACCGCCTCATAGGCAGCGATCACCTGCTGTACGTCGCACACCACAACGCCCAGCTCGCCGGCGGGACGACCGGCAGGCACTTCCCGGTTGAGGATCGTCTTGATCAGGACCTCGTCCTCTCCCTGGGGGTACTTGGGAAGCAGGGGGTGAAGGTAAAGCCAGTCGTGGTACTCCATCCGAGCCTCCAGCTCGGCCAGGATGTGAGGCCGGTCATACCCGATTCCTACGTGCACCTCGACGTTGCCTAGGGCGCTCTTGAGGATCTTGATCCCGGTCACGAACTTCTCAAACTCCTCGTACAGGAGCGCGCGATCCCCCCGCAGGTAGGGTTCCGCTTCGACCGCGTTGATGAGCAAGGCTTTGATCGCAGAGGGTTCCGTAGGGGCGGTGCGGTATACCGTAGGAAATCCCCACTTCCCCAAGGCGGTCACCCCGGCCTCGTACAGGATGCGCCCCAGTTCCTCCGGCCCCCAGCGCTCGAAGTTCCCCTGAGGAACCTCCAGCGGAGCCCAATCGTCCTCGTAAGCGCCGGAGGGAGACGTTTCGGCTTCGACGAGGACGATCGTGGTCGGTTCCCCGTCCAGGGGATGAACCCCCTCCTCAATGCTCACCACAGTTCCCGTGAGGGGGGAGAGCACCGGGGTGGAGATCTTCTCGTCGGAGCGGGCGATCACCTCGCCCGTGCGCACCCGTTGGCCCACCCGGACTTGGAGGTCCGGCTCCTCTCCGAACCCCTGGCGCAGCGGGATCCTCACCCGGGCGGGGAGGGGAGCCTCTACAATGGGTCCACGGGGTAGCCCCTCCAAGCGGGGGAAGTAGCGCCCGCCTTTGAAGGTCTTTAAGGTGCCGACGATGGCCATCAGGCTCCCTCCTCCGGCGGGATCGTGTACTCGTCCTTGCGGATTCGCCAGAAGTGAATTGCGATGAGCAGGACCATGAGCACGGGCAGGAGGAAGACGTGGATCACGTACCAGCGCAGCAGCGAGAACTGGTTTAAGTTGTTGCAGTCGCTCACCCCAAGGAGCGCTTGGCGGACTTGATCGCCGGCAAAGGGGACGTTCTCCGCGATGTTGCAGGCGATCTTCGCCGCGTAGTACCCCAACTGATCCCAGGGGAGGATGTACCCGGAGAAGGCGAACATGATGGTGATCAAAAAGAGAAAGATCCCGATGACCCAGTTGAACTCTCGAGGCTTCTGGTACGCCCCGGTGTAGAAGACCCGCAGCATGTGCAGGAAGACGGCCAAGACCATGAACTCCCCGGCCCACTTGTGCAGGTTGCGGATGAACCGCCCTAAGGTGACT
This sequence comes from Candidatus Bipolaricaulota bacterium, assembly GCA_026982655.1. GTDB lineage: Bacteria > Bipolaricaulota > Bipolaricaulia > RBG-16-55-9 > RBG-16-55-9 > JALUUA01. The sequence goes on along the minus strand of JALSGO010000014.1, from coordinate 20,716 downwards.
TGATTGATGATCTGGCGCACCGTGTCGAAGGCCCGCTCCACCGAGGGGACGTAGTAGAACATCAGGTAGATCCCCGTGACCACCAGGATGACGAAGAGCCAAAACGCGATGACCCCCATCCAGAACCAGCTGTAGGTGATGCGCAGGGACCGCTTGTCGATGGTGGCGGGCAGGATGTGGACGAAGAAGTTCTTCCGGTTCATGGCCAGGAAGTCCGTCTCCGTCTGAGGGAGATGCTCCCGGCGGAAGATGGAGATCCACACCGAGCTGCGGCGGATCTGCTGCTGAAGCAGCACCCACCGGTCGATGAGCCCGTAGAAGAAGAGGTCCATCGGTGGGCTCAGCCTCCCTTCTGGCACGGAAGGCAATCGCTCCCGTCGGGGAGCGGTCCTTCCACCAGCTGCCGGCGCTCCGGGTCAAAGTAGAGGTTGTGCCCGATGCCTTCCCCGCTCGCCTTGCTGAGGGGGTCCGTGAGCTGCACTACGCTCTTGTCCACCAAGAGCCGTCCGTCCGGCGTGAGGTCGATGTGGTAAAAGGGCAGCGGACGCGGAGCCGGTCCTCCCAACACGCGCCCGTCCCGCGCGAAGACCGAGCCGTGACAAGGGCATAAGGCGTGTACCAAGGGGAACTCCTCGTTCGGCGGTCCAAAGGGTCGATACGAGCACCCCAAGTGCGTGCAGATGGCCGAGACCACTTGAAAGCCCAGCGGAGCGCGGAAGACATAGACTTGCTGGGACTCCAGCAACCGCATGTCCCCGACCTGGTACTCCTCGGGACGCCCGATGGAGAAGACGGAGGAGGGTTCGAAGTTCAGTTTCGGAAGGATGTACGCCCCTACGCTGGTGGCAAACGCCCCGGCGCTCAAGGCGAAAGCCCCGATCCCCAGCCGACTCAGAAACTTCCGCCGGGTCAGTCGTCGAGCCTCCGGCGAGAGGGGAAACTCCTCTTCCACGCGACCTATCTTCATGATGTCGATGTCACTCGTGCGTGCGATAGCCTGGTCCGCCCTCTATCGTCCGATAGAGTCGGTCCTGCCTGCTCGCTTCCGCCGGCACAGGACCGCCTTGGAACCCCCGGTGAGGGCGGTTTGCTATTTTACTTCCACTGACTCGGCCGGGCCATGACCGGGATCAACGGCAGGAGCCACGGCCCTGGAGCTCCGATCCTAGCGAAAATCGGCTCGAATTATAGACGCTCCCTGCGCCCCTGTCAACCGGAGGGCGCGTTGCCTTGGCGCGCAGCTTCCCCCTATAATCGGCCAAAGAGCAAGGAGGGGGATGCCATGGAAACCCGCTATCGCAATTGGATCGGTGGGGAGTGGGTGGAAGCCCGCAGCGGGGAGACGTTCGTCTCGACGAACCCGGCCCGTCCCGCAGAGGAGCTGGGGGAGTTTCCCCGCTCGCGGGGGGAGGACGTGAGGGCGGCGGTGGACGCCGCCGCTCAGGCCTTCGCAGCCTGGAGCCGCACTCCCGCGCCCAAACGGGCGGAGATCCTCTACCGGGTGGCCCGCCTTCTCGAGGAGCGCAAGGAGGAACTCGCCCGGACGATGACCCGGGAGATGGGCAAGGTGTTAAACGAGGCCCGCGGAGACGTCCAAGAGGCCATCGATATGGCCTATTACATGGCCGGAGAGGGACGAAGACTCTTGGGGTACACCACCCCGTCCGAGCTGCCTTCGAAGGCCTGCTTCGCGATCCGACGGCCCATCGGGCGCATCGGATTGATCACCCCCTGGAACTTCCCCATCGCCGTTCCCAGCTGGAAGATCCTCCCGGCACTGGTGGCAGGGAACACCCTCGTCTGGAAGCCTGCGGAGGACACGCCCCGTACGGCCTACGAGTTCGCCCGGATCTTCGAAGAGGCCGGGCTCCCTCCCGGGGTGCTCAACGTCGTCTTCGGCTACGGCGAGGAAGCCGGCCGCCCCTTGGTAGAACACCCCCAGATCGACATGATCTCGTTTACGGGGTCCACCGAGGTCGGACGCGACGTCTACACCCGAGCGGCCCGAAAGCTCATCCGCGTGCACCTGGAGATGGGGGGGAAGAACCCGATCATCGTAATGGACGACGCGGACCTGGATCTGGCGGTGGAAGCGATCGTCTGGAGCGCCTTCGGCACCACGGGACAGCGATGCACCGCCTGCTCACGACTGATCGTCCACGAGCCCGTTTACGACCGACTCATCGAGCGCCTCGCAGAGGCGACGCAGGCCCTGCGCTTGGGCGATGGCCTGGACCCGGACGTGCAAGTGGGCCCGCTGGTCAACGAGGTCCAGCTCGACCGCGTCCATCGGTATGTGGAGTTGGGGATTCGAGGGGGCGCCACGAAGATCTTGGGCGGGGAGCGGGCCACGGAGGGAGATCTGGCCCAGGGCTACTTCTACAAGCCGACCCTCTTCGTGGACGTCACCCCCGAGATGCGCATCTTCCGCGAGGAGATCTTTGGCCCGGTGCTCTGCGTGGTCAAAGCGCGGGACTACGACGAAGCCATACGGCTAGCCAACGACACGACCTATGGGCTGAGCTCCGCGATCTTCACCCGGGACATCCACCTGGCGATGCGGGCCATCGAAGATCTCGAAGCCGGGATCACCTACATCAACCACGGGACGATCGGGGCAGAGATTCACCTCCCCTTCGGCGGGGTGAAGGACACGGGCAACGGAGGGCGCGAGGCGGGCTTGGCCGCCCTCGACGAGTACACGGAGTGGAAGTCCGTCTACATCGACTACTCCGGCAGGCTCCAGAAGGCGCAGGGGATCGAGTAAGGGTGCTCAGAACAGCGCCGCGAGGACGCTGAGCACTCCGAGCCCGATGGCGAAGGCCCCGAAGGGCAACCGGCGCGCGAGGGTCAGGAGCGCGGAGATGGTAAGCCAGCCCACCAAGGCGGCGGAGAGCACCCCCACAGCGCCGGCGAGGGCTCCGGTGTTCATCAGGGGCTCTCCGTTGGATCGAAGGAACTCCCAGAGCTTCAGCAGGAACTGAGCGGCGAAGATCACCGGGATGCTCATAAGGAAGCTGAGGCGCAGGGCCTCCGTCTCCCGGAAGCCGCGCAGGAGCAACACGGAGATCGTAAGCCCCGAGCGGCTCAGCCCCGGCAGCGCCGCGAAGCCCTGGGCGAGGCCCACCCACAGGGCGTCCCGAACGCTCAGCTGCTGAGTCGTTCGCTCCCCCAACCTCAAGCGGGGAGCGGCCAGCTGGATTAGTCCCGTTCCAATGAGCAATGCGCCGATCATCACGGTCCCCCACCGATTGAGCACGTCGAGCGAGAGGCTCAGGGCCAAGAGGGGCGCGCCCACGAGGCCCGTAAGGGCCGTCGCGATGCCGAGAAAATCGAGAAGTTTCCTGTCGATTACAGACATGCGGTCGCGACGCCGGGGGGAGATCCATCGGGGGAGAACCCTTAGAAACTGAAGGAGCTCCCGGCGGAAGTACCCCACGGCGGCCAGCAGGGTCCCCAGGTGGAGCCAGATCGCGAACGCCACGGACTCCGCCAGGGGCTTTTGCAGGACGTGGAGCTGGAGGAGCGTGAGGACCCCCTCGCTGCTTATGGGGAGCCACTCCGCCGCCCCCTGCACGGCCCCCAGCAGCAGCGCCTCCCGGATCTCATTCATCTTCTGATGCTGAGCCGGAGTTGCCGGCCACCTGCTCGAGCCAGTCGGAGAACGTCAACAACTCCTCTCGAACCCTTTGAAACGTGGGCGGAAGCCGCCGCACCAGAGGCTCTAGGCGCTCGCGGTCGAACTCAAAAGCGTAAATGCTTCGCACCACATGACGGAAGCCGAGGTATTCCTCTAAAGACCTAAGAACGGCTTCGGAGAGGACCGCCGGGCGCACGGAGGGGATGTCGGCTCCCATCTGCTGAAGCAGCGCGCGGTGCCATTGGGGGACGGTTGGCAGGCTGCCGTCGATCTCAGAGGCGATCAGCGAAAACAGTCGCTCTAAGCCCGCGTAAAAGTCGTGCAGAAAGTCGTGCAGATTGAGGGCAACCGAGTCGAGATAGAGATCTTGATCCTCCGGACGTTGTTGAGCCGCTTGCAGAGCCCGCTTCGCCCGTGCGATGACGCGCTCTAAATCGTTCAGTTCCCGGCGGATCCGACCGGCCACCACGCGATAGCGCTCACTCATAGCTCGATACCTTCTCGCTCGATGGTTTCCCGCAGTGCGGGGCGGCACATGCTCATGTCTACAAGGTTAATCTCGATTTCTGAGTCGACCCCCAGCACTGCGGCTACGGCGCGGAAAGCATCCTCAGGCCGTATCCTCCAGGCAGCTAAATCTACGTCGGACCAAAGGGTGAATCGCTCCGAATGTGCCAGGGAGCCAAAGAGAACTACCCGAGTTGCCCCAAATTCCTCCTTGAGGAGCCGAGCCGCCTTGCGGGCCGTCTCCCAAGCGCAGGCCCGCCGACACTCCAGCTCCTGCGGCCTTTGCTGGTCTCTTCTCTTCACAGTCTTGCGGTAGCTTCCGAGCAAATCCACCGTTGTCCTACTCATCCTTAGAGGCTTTCTCTGCAGCATGCTTGCATTACAGCGTGTACCAAAAGAACAGAGAGACACTTTCGACGTTGGCACGCTTTCCCTGCAGCATGCTTGCATTACGGTCTAACCATCTAGCCCGATCCCTGTCGACAACACGCAGAATCAGAGAATCAAAACCGAAACGCCAACCCCAGCAGGAAGAGCCCGTCCTTCCAGCTCAGCTCAAAGAAAGCGGGCACGCGCCCGGGGTTGGCCACCTCCACCCCCGCCGCCACTTGGTGGGAGAAGCGGAGGTTCCCATCGGCCCCCCTGCGCACAATTCCCCGGTAGAACCCGTAGGGCGTAAGCGTGCCGAGCGTCCGGCTCAGGTAGACGGCCCCGCCGCCCAAGACGTCCCCCCAGAGCGGGAAGGTTCCGGGCATCCACCCCAAGCTCAGATCCAGCCCCGGATCGTTCGGGCCGCTTCCCAAGAGCTGGTAGCGCAAATCTCCGATTACGCCCGCGAACTCGACGTCTTGAAAGTTGGAGGCCGCGCGGAACCCGGCGGCCAATCCCACGTCAAACCGCTTCACGATCCCATAGCGGGCCTGCAGTTGGGTGACGTAGCCCGCAAGCCCGGAATCCCACGAGAGGAGCGCTCCGACGCCCCACCCGAAGGTGACCCGCCCTGAGGGGGTGATTCCGGCTGTCTCGTAGACGCCCAAGAAGCAGCCGGAGAGCCCGGCGGCGAGCCCGAGCGCGACGAGGGTCAAGCCCCACCGTGGCCATCGTGGGGGAGAGCGTAGATCGTTCACGAGGATCGCCTCCGCGGGAGTACGCTACCATATCGGAGGCAGCGCGTGCAAGGGAAAGGGCAAACTCGCTGAGATACGTAAATTCCTTGACATCCGGTCCCCCAACCTCTATAATGCACGCAGCCTGCGGAGCTTTTACCTCTGCGCTTCTCCGCTTTCCCGACGGCTCAGGGCCGCAGGCAGCAACGAGAGACCCCCACAGGAGTGGTTCGGCCATGCACGAGATGTACGACCTCTTCTCCCGGGAAGCCCAGCAAGCGATGGCCTATGCTGCCCAGGAGGCAGAGAACTGGAAGCACAACTACGTGAACGCGGAGCACCTCCTTCTGGCGTTCACCCGCCTGAAGGGGAGCGGGGTACAGCGCTTCCTGGAGATCAACGGGATCACCTACCACAAGGTGGCACGCGAGCTGGAGCGAGAGATCGGACAGGGGGACGCCCCCTTTCCCTCGGCGGGGAGACTCCCGCCGACCCCGAAGCTCAAGCGGATCATTCAAGTCGCCTACGACGAGGCCCGTCGATATGGGTACTCGCTCATCAACCCGGAGCACTTGCTGTTGGCCCTGCTGGAGGAGGGGGACAGCATCGCCCATCAGATCCTCCGACGCTACAACATCGATGCCCACAAGGTTCGTCGTTTCCTCTCCCCCGAACGAGGGCTTGCGGGCAGTCGGTCCCGTCGGGGGGAGGAGAAGCGCTGGAAGTCCCTAGAATTTGGGCGCAATCTGGTGGAGGAAGCCCGTGAAGGACGTCTCGATCCGGTCATCGGGCGCGAGAAGGAGATCAACCAGATCATTCAAACCTTAAGCCGCCGCAAGAAGAACAACCCCGCGATCATCGGGGAGCCCGGCGTGGGCAAGACGGCGATCGTCGAGGGCCTGGCCCAGCGGATCGCCGCCGGGGACGTGCCCGCCCCCCTCTTAGGGAAGGAGATCCTCGAGTTGGATATGGCCTCCATGGTCGCCGGGACCAAGTACCGCGGCGAGTTCGAACAGCGCCTCAAGACCCTCGTCAACCAAGTGGTCGAAGCCGGCAACGTCATCCTCTTCATCGACGAGCTACACACCGTCGTGGGCGCGGGCGGCGCGGAGGGCGCGATCGACGCCTCCTCGATCCTAAAGCCCCCCCTCGCTTCGGGGCTCATCCAGTGCATCGGGACGGCCACCCTCGACGAATACCGCAAATACATCGAGAAGGACCCGGCGCTCGAGCGGCGGTTCAAGAAGATCCTCATCGAGGAGCCCTCCATCGAGGAGACGGTGCGCATCCTGAAGGGGCTTCGGCCCCGCTACGAGGCCCACCACCGGGTCAAGATCACCGACGAGGCGCTCTGGGCCGCGGCCAAGCTCTCCGACCGCTACATCACCGACCACTTCCTCCCCGACAAGGCGATCGACCTCATCGACGAGACGGCGGCCAAGATCAAGCTGCAGAGCAGCGCGCCCTCGCCGGAGATCCGCGCCCTGGAGGAGGAGCTGCGCGGCCTCATGGAGGAGGAGGAGGCCGCCGCGCGCGAGCAGGACTACGAGCGGGCCGCCGCCTTGCGAGACCGCCAGGAGGAGCTTCGCCGCAAGCTGGCGGAGCTGCGCCGCGAGTTCCGCGAGGTCGAAGGGGTCGTCACCGCCGACGACATCGCGGAGATGGTCTCCACCTGGACAGGCGTCCCCGTCGGCCACATGAAGATGGAGGAGTCCAAGCGGGTCCTCTTCATGGAGCAGGAGATCCACAAGCGCTACGTCAACCAGGACGACGCCATCCAGTCCCTGGCGCGGGCGATCCGCCGGGCGTATGCGGGCGTCAAAGACCCCAAGCGCCCCATCGGCTCCTTCCTGTTCTTGGGGCCGACGGGCGTGGGGAAGACGTACCTGGCCAAGGTGCTCGCCGAGTTCCTCTTCGGCGACGAAGAGGCGATGATCCGGATCGACATGAGCGAGTACATGGAGCGCTTCGCCATCTCCCGGCTCATCGGGGCCCCGCCCGGCTATGTGGGGTACGAGGAGGCCGGGGAGCTGACCGAGGCCGTCCGGAGGAGACCCTACTCCGTGGTCCTCTTCGACGAGATCGAAAAGGCCCACCGGGACGTCTTCAACTTGTTGTTGCAGGTGATGGACGACGGAGTGCTCACGGACGCCCAGGGGCGGCGGGTCGACTTCCGCAACACCGTGCTCATCATGACGAGCAACATCGGGAGCAAGCTGATCACCGACCGCACCACGCTGGGGTTCGGGCGCGGGAGCGGGAGCGAACAGGGGCGTCTGAGCTACGAGGAGATCCGCAACCGCGTCATGAGCGAGGTCAAGGAGCTCTTCCGTCCCGAGTTCCTGAACCGCTTGGACGACATCATCGTCTTCCAGCCCCTCTCCGAGAAGGACGTGGAGGCGATCGCCGACCTCATGATCCGGGAGCTGGAAGAGCGGCTGGCGGAGCGGGAGATCCACATCCAGATCACGCCGGACGCCAAGAGGATCCTCATCGAGAAGGGCTTCGACGCCAAGTACGGCGCGCGCCCCCTGCGGCGGACGATCGAGCGCCTGGTGGAGAACCCGATCTCCGACAAGATCCTGGAGGGCGAGTTCACCCAAGGCGACCTCATCGTGATCCGCGCTCGGGACGGGCAGCTCAAGCTCGAACGCAAGCCCCAGGAGAAGGCCAAGACCAAAGAGAAAGAGAAGGAGAAGAAGCCGGTGGAGACCGAGTCGCAATCCGCCTAAGGGACGGGGATGAGATGGAGGCATGGCCTATCGGTGCCGAAGCTGCGGGTATCTGTCGCTGAAGTGGCTGGGCCGCTGCCCCGGATGCGGCGAGTGGGAGACCCTCGTCCTCGCCGAGGAGGAGGGGGAGGAGGCGTCCGGGGCCGGGGCCGAGGCCGCGCCCGCAGCGGCTCCCCGTCCCCTGCGGGAGATCCCCCTTGGGGGGAAGGCCCGTTGGGCCACCGGCTTGGAGGAGTTCGACCGCATCCTGGGAGGCGGCGTCCTCCCCGGCTCCACGGTGCTGCTGGGCGGGGAGCCCGGCATCGGGAAGTCCACCCTCCTGCTCGAGGTGGCCGGGCGCTTGACCCAAGCCCCTTCGCAGGGGCCTGTGCTGTACGTCTCGGGCGAGGAGGCCCCGGAGCAGATCAAGCTGCGGGCCGAACGCTTAGGGCTTCCGCCCCCGGCCCAGGAGCGGCTCTGGGTGCTGGGGGAGCAGCGACTGCGGGCCGTGCTGGAAGCGGCGCGTGACGCGAAGGCCTCCGCGCTCGTCGTCGATTCCATCCAGACGATCTACCCCCACGCCCTCAAGGAGGGCGGGCTGGGGACCCCCCAGCAGGTGGGCGAGGTCGCCTACCGCCTGGCCCAGCTCGCCAAATCCCAGGGCATCCCCACGTTCCTCATCGGCCACATCACCAAGGGCGGGGAGTTCGCTGGCCCCAAGGCCGTCGAGCACCTGGTGGACGTAGCCCTGTATTTGGAGGGCGGGCGCGAGGGGGACGTCCGCATCCTAAGAGCCGTTAAGAACCGCTACGGCTCCACGGAGGAGATCGGGGTTTTTCGTATGGGCGAGGAGGGGTTGCAGGAGATCCGCAACCCCTCGGAGTTCTTCACGGAGCGGGTGGGGGCGGCCAAGCCCGGCTCGGTGGTCGTGCCCAGCCTCGAGGGGACGCGACCCATTCTCGTCGAGATCCAGGCGCTGGTGGCCGCCTCCCGGGCGTCTCTCCCCCAGCGGCGAGCCACGGGGCTCGACGCCAACCGGGTCGCGCTGCTCCTGGCTGTCATCGAGAAGCACTTGGGGCTGCACGTCTCCCACGACGACGTGTACCTGAACGTGGCGGGAGGGCTTTCGCTCCGGGAGACGGCCACGGATTTGGGGGTGGTCACAGCCGTCGTCTCCAGCTACAAGAACCGTTCGCTGGATGGGGACACCGTGGTGGTGGGCGAGCTGGGGCTCTCCGGGGAGGTCCGCCGCGTGCGAAAGCTAAAAGAGCGGCTCACGGAAGCGGCCCGGCTGGGGTACGCGCGGGCCGTGGTGCCCGCCCGCAACTCTGGGCTCTCTCCGGACGGCTTGGAAGTCCTCCCCGCGGAGGAGCTGGGCGAGGCGATGGAGCACTTGGGGCTCCTCGGATGAGAACGAACGACGATGAGGAGCGGAGGGAAGGGGAATCCGACGACCTGGACGCCGACGCGGGGGCGGGCTAAGGAGGAGGCGATGCTCGAGATCCTCAAGGCCACCGCGCCCGGGACCCCCTTGCGCCAGGCGATCGACGGCATCGTTGACCTGGGCCGCGGCGGACTCATCCTCATCGCCGACGAGAACCGCGCTAAGGAGGTCGTCGAGAGCGGCTTTGAGCTGCACACCCGCATGACGCCCCAGCGGGTGATCGAGCTCTCCAAGATGGACCGGGCCATTGTCCTGGATGCCGACCTCCAGACGATTTTGTACGCCAACGCGTATCTGGTCCCCGACCCGGAGATCCCCTCCAGCGAGACGGGGACGCGGCACCTCACCGCCGAGAAGGTGGCCAAGCAGCTGGAGGTCCCCGTGATCGCGATCTCCGCCAGCCGCGGACGGGTGACGATCTACTTCGGCCCGCACAAGCACACCCTGCGCGACATCATCACGCTCACGGCGCGGGCCAACCAAGCCCTGCGCATCTTGGAGCAGTACCGCGTCACGTTCGACGACCTCTCCCGGGAGCTTACGGCCCTGGAGTTCGAGGGCCGGGTGCTTCCGTATCATGTGGCGAGCATCATCCAGACCGTGGTGCAGATGCTCACCATCCAGGAGGAGATCGAGCGCATCTTCCTCGAGCTGGGCGAGGAGCGCGAGCTGATGGAGCTACAGCTCGACTGGCTCATGCTCGACGTCTTGGACGACCTCATCCTCATCATTCGGGACATGCAGGCGGACAAACGCGATCCCAAGGAGATCATCGCCCGCATCCAGGCGATGTCCCCCGAAGAGCTTCTCTCCACGGAGAAGATCATGGAAGCGCTGGGGTACGAGGGCACCGAAGAGGTACTGGAGCGGACGATCCCCTCGCGGGGGTACCGGGTGCTCAGCCAGATCCCGCGGATCCCCTTGAGCGTGATTGAGCGACTGGTGGAGCGCTTCGGGACGTTGCAGCAGATTTTAGAAGCCTCGGAGGAGGAGCTGATGGAGGTCAAGGGGATCGCCCAGGTCCGGGCGCGGGCGATCCGCATCGGGCTCCAGCGCCTCAAGAGAAGCCTCTTGCTTTGGGAGTGAAGCTCCAACAAGCCGATCTTCACCCTCACCTGCGGGCTCGGATGCGCCAGAGAGGGGTCACGCTCCGAGAGCTGAACCAAACCCTGCAGGAGGGGTGGGCTGCGACGGATGCCAAGCCGGGAACGGAAGGGAAGGTCCTCGTGTTTCCCTACCGACGCGAGTGGGAGGGGCAGTTCTATGAAGAGAAGGAGGTCACCGTGTACTATAAGGTCGTCGAAGGGCGGGTGATCGTCCTCACGGTGAAGGCCCGCTACGGAAAAGCATTCCCCCAAGGAGGTCAGGATGCGAGTGGAATATGATCCCGAACGGGACCTGCTGTACTTGGTGTTCCGTTCCCAGGCGCAGGCGAAGGCAGCCCGCACGGAGACGATCTGTCCCGGTGTCCACGCCGACTTCGATCGCAACGGAAAACTCATCGGGATTGAGATCTTAGACGCCTCGGAACTGCTGGGCGACACGATTCGCCTGGAGATTAAAGTGCCCTCGTTCGAGCTCGAAGGAGTCCGGCATGAGTAAGACCTCCGTCCGGTCGGAGCCACGGCAAGAATGGGAGAAGCTGCAAAGCGCTGCGCGCTTCTTGAAGGAGCGCGTACCCCAACCTCCGAAGATCGGGCTGGTCATGGGATCCGGGCTCTCGGCGGCCCTTGGGACCCTGGAGGACGAGGTGAGCGTCCCCTGGGGGGAGATCCCCCACTTCCCGCAGCCCACGGTCGCGGGCCACGCCGGGGAGCTCACCTTCGGCGTCCTCGAGGGCAAACCCTTGGTGGTCCAGCGGGGGAGAGTGCATTATTACGAAGGGCGCTCGATGGGCGAGATCGTCTTCCCCGTGCGCCTGATGAAGCTCTTGGGGGTCAAGATTGTAGTGCTCACCAACGCCGCCGGGGCGATCAATGACTCCTTTAACGTCGGGGATTTCGTGCTGATCACCGACCACATCAACACGATCCCCGAAAGCCCCCTGCGCGGGCCCAATCTGGACGAGCTGGGCCCCCGCTTCCCCAACCTCAACGACGCCTACAGCCCCCACCTGCGGGCCTTGGCCCACGAGGCCGCCCAAGAGGTCGGACTTACCCTGCGAGAAGGGGTCTACATAGCCACCCCCGGCCCGATGTACGAGACGCCCGCCGAGATTCAAGCCTATAAGCGCTGGGGGGCGGATCTGGTGGGGATGAGCACCGTTCCCGAGGTGATCGCCGCGCGCCACTGCGGCTTGGAGGTGCTGGGGATCTCCTGCGTGACGAACTACGCCGCGGGGATCCGGCCCGAGGCCCGGCCCACCCACGAGGAAGTGTTGGAGGTCACCAAGCAGCGCGAGAAGGATTTAGCGAAGCTCATCCGCGCGCTGCTCCCCCGCCTACAAGCGTAATGCAAATCACGTTCACACCGCCCCGCTGGAGGTGTCGGAATTCATCACCTCCCGGTCCGCGCGCCCTCCTCTCTGCGGAGCGCTCCCGGTACGCTCAGGCAGAGAGAGGAGCGTGGGTGCTGTGGAAAACTGGCCGTGGATCTTGGCCGCTGCGGCGGCGGTGACGGCGGGGCTGGCGTGGATCGTGGGCGGCCCCCCTCAGGTGGCCGTCCAGGTCCCCGAGGGGGTCGTCCAAGAGGTGGCCGACCAGGCCGCGCCCGCGATCGAGGGCGTCCAGGCCGCCGCCCGGCTCCTCCAGGAGGAGGCCAAGGCGATCGAGCGCTCCAACGAGGCCGTCCGCCGCATGGCCAACTTCGTGACCGCCACCGCCGTGGCCGCCGTTCTGCTGCTGATCTTGACGAGCCTGTTGACCCACCGCCAGGTGAGCCACCTCTCGGGGCTGGTAGGCCGCTGGCTCGAGATCGAGGAGCACCGCTCGGCCCGCTTCCAGGAGCTGATGGAGCAGATGGCCCGTTCCATGCGGCCGAAATCCCCGTCCCGCTCCCCCGACGGGAACGGCTCCGAGCCCCTCTCGACGCCGAAGTTCCGCCCTTGGTCCTAAGGCGACAGGCCGAGCCTACGGGCCCACTCGACCCACTCCTCCGGGAACGCCGGGTAGAACCTCCCTAAACTTCGGGCCACCACCCTCTCCTCCCCCTCGCCCGCTCGCAGGGCGGAGGCTTGCACGGTGATCATCCGAGGATGGTACTCCGTGACCTCAGCCCTCAGCTGGAGGGGCTCGCCGGGCCGAGCGGCCTGGGCGAACTTCACCCGCAGCTCCCGGGTGACGCAGAAGGCCTCCGCGCGGAAGGAGGCGGCCCAGATCGAGACCTCGTCCAAGAGAGCCGTGAGGATCCCGCCGTGGACGACGTCGGGATAGCCCACGTGGTGCTCCTTCGGGATGAAGACGGCGGTGACCGCCCCGCTCTCGGGGTCCAAGCGGGAACGCAGCCCCAGCGACTGCGGGTTCCGCGCGGGGTCGCCGCAGACGAAGCAGGACTTGTAGCGGGGTAGCTCGATCATCTCAGTAGCGTAAGCCTCCTAAGATCCTCCTCCGTCCAACGAGCTTGGATCTCGATGATGGATTTCAGGGTCTTGGGCTTAAACGTCTCCCCCGGACGGTGATAGGAGACCGTGACCCGACGACCGTCGGGATGGTGGTACCGCCGATGGGAGCCTTTGCTCCAGACGAGCCGGAACCCATCCCGCTCCAAGGCCCGGATGAGCCGTCGGGCGGTGAGGCCGCGGAGCCTCCCGTAGTCGATGGCCATTGCCTCACGTGAGGACCACCGTCACCAAAGGCTCCTCCGATTCTTGGAGGAGGGCTTCCTGAGGAAGGGGCTGCCCTTCTCGGAGGAGCTCTTCTAGGATCACGACGAGGATCTCCTGCAGGTTTTGCAGGGCCTCTTCCCGAGTGGACCCCCAAGTGGCCGCCCCTTTCTCCTCGAGGGCGGGAACATACGCCCGCCAAACGGCAACCTCTTCGGGCTCATCCGGCCACTTGTCCCGCTCCAGAACGACCCGGAATGTATAGGACTTCAGCTTGCCCTCGGAGATGGCCATTATCGTCCCTGAGGTGCTTACCCCTCCTCAGAGTTTATACCCGATCTTCCTCAAGAACTCCTTGCGCTCTCGGACGTGCTCTTCCGTCTCGATGCCCTTCGACCTCACCCCGTCTACGACGCCCAAGATCCCCCGCCCCTGCTCCGTCTCGGCGACGATCACCTCGACGGGGTTGGCCGTGGCACAGTAGATGCGGCAGACCTCCGGAACCATCTTGACGGCGTTCAGCACGTTGATGGGGAAGCAGTCCCGCAAGAAAATCAAGAAGGCATGGCCTGTCCCCAACTTGTAGGCGTTCTGTTTGGCCAGCTTCGTAAGCTCGGAGTCCGTGCCGCTCCCGCGCACGAGCGCGGGTCCCGAGGACTCGCAGAACGCCAATCCGAACCGAATGCCGGGGACCGAAGTGACGAGCGCCTCGTGGAGGTCCTCTACGGTCTTGATGAAGTGCGACTGCCCCAGGATGAGGTTCACGTCCTCCGGCTTCTCGATCCTTACGGTGAGAAGCTCCATCCGGCACCTCCTTCGTCGTCTTACAGCTGGTTGATAAGGTCCTCCACCGGGATTTCATGCCTACGGGCAACGTCCTTGAGCACGTCGCCGACATAGCCTGGGGGAAGATCCCTTCCCGAGTGGACGGCAATCACGATCGTATGACGTCTCCCTTTGACGATTTTCCGCAGCTTTAGGTGGCTTCCCCGCTGACGGACCTCTTCGTACCCTAAACGCTTGAGCAACGCAACGAGACGCTTAGCCGGAACCCGCGGCCACCTCGGGGACATGGTCTTGCACCCTCAGCACGATCTCCACCTGTCCCTCAAAGCCTTCTTCTCCTTCAGCGTAGAGCTGGGCCGCTTCTTTCACGTTTTTCAGTAGTTCATCTAAAGTGTCCGCGAACGTATAGATGCTGTGCCGACGGGCGCGGGCACGCCAGCTTTCCCCGTCCCAATAGGCTTCGAACTCGATTCGCGCCGTAGGCACGGAACTCACCTCAGCACGGAGTCTACTGTCCCTTACACCGATCCGTCAAATGCTAATGGGAACCCTTGAACCCCGAGCCCGATTTCGGCATTCACTGGGTAGCACCCCTGCCCAAGGGATGCTACAATATCGAATCCGATATGTCGAACTCGACAGCAAGGAGAAGCACGAGAAGGGAGCAATCGGCGATGGCGCACGGGCGAACGCGGACCTTGATCTCGGCGTTGGGGGCCCTCCTCCTCGGCGCGACGTTGACGTTGGGGCTTTCTCAGCAGGCCACCGTGATCGAGAGCGGGACCTTCTTCTTCCAGATCGAGGAGGACGTGGGGATCGAGGGGTTTTCGTATGAACAGTTGGAAGACGGAAACCTTCGACTCGCCTCGGAGTTCCAGGCCCTCTCCGAGGAACTCGTGGTGGACTTCGGGACGGACAAGCTCTTCACCCAAGAAGTGGTGCTCACCCCGGAACTTCAACTCGTCTCGTATCGCATCGACTCGGACACCGGACGGGGCCGGTTCTTCGTCGAGGTGACCGTGGAGGACGGGATCGCCACCCTTCGGTTTGAATTCGTGGACCCCGAAGGGGAGACGGAGCGCGGCGAACGCCAAGTGATTCTCGAGGACGAGGTGATCACCACGGGGATCGCCGCCAGCCAGTTCTTCTTGATGCAAGAATACATCAACCGGAAGTTGGACCTCCCCGAGGGGGAGAGCGTGACGCGGGTGGCCTTCGACCCCACCGACATCGACGAGCCCTTCGTAGAGCTCACCTTCGAGCGCTTGGCTCCGGTGCTGCTGGAAGACGTGCGCACCAAGCGGCAGATCCGCGCCGCGCGCGTGGCCGTCACGCAAGAGGAGTTCCGCGCAGAGCTCTTGGCCTGTGAAACGGCAGAGGAAGAGGGTCCCTGCGCGAAAGAGGGTCGCTTTTTGGGCTTTCTCTCGAGCACGGCGACGCTGGCGGGCGTCCGTCTCCAAGACGCGCCGGGAGGCGGGGCCTTGGTGGTGGACGTCGCGCCCGGATCGTTCGCCGCCCAGGCCGGGCTCCGGAAGGGGGATATCATCACCCACGTAAACGGCACCCGGGTGGAGGACGTGCGGGACCTGCGGAACCTCATCCGCTTCCTCAACCCGAACGAGCCCGTCACCCTCACCGTGGTCCGCGACGACGAGACTCTAGAGATCGAGGTGCGCTTAAGCGGCTCCCGGCTCCTCGTCTTCCGGGTGGATCTCTTCGAGGGCGGCTTTACGATCTTGGGGGAGGCCGAGGTGTCCCTATAAGATGAGCACCAACGGGATCGTCCACGCCGAGGACCTGGTGAAAATCTACCGCATGGGCAAGGTCGACGTAAAGGCCCTCGACGGGGTCTCGCTCACGATCCCGGAGGGGGAGTTCCTCGCGATCATGGGCCCCTCGGGCTCGGGGAAGAGCACCCTGATGAACCTCATCGGCTGCCTGGACAAGCCCACCTCGGGGACGCTGCTCGTGGACGGCCAGGACGTCGGGAAGCTGAGCGACCGTCGTCTGGCGAGGCTGCGGGGGCGCACCATCGGCTTCGTGTTTCAGACGTTCAATTTAATCCCAAGGATCAGCGCGCTGGACAACGTGCTCCTGCCCATGGGCCTGGTGGGCGCGATCCCCAAATCCCAACGGCGCCGGCGGGCCGTTCGGCTCCTGGAGCAGGTGGGCCTGGGCCATCGCGTAACGCACATGCCCAACGAGCTCTCGGGCGGGGAGCGGCAGCGGGTGGCGATCGCCCGCGCTTTAGCGAACGATCCCAAACTCCTCTTGGCCGACGAGCCCACCGGGAACCTGGACACGAAGACGGGTCGGGCCATCCTCGAGCTCTTCCGGGAGCTCCATCGCCAGGGACGGACGATCGTGTTGGTGACCCACGACCCGGATGTAGCTTCTTGCGCCGAGCGCATCGTCCGCTTGGTGGACGGGAAGATCGTGGACGTTCAAGTCCAGCCCTCGGCGATCGAGCGCGGGACCCGCGTCTCCGTGGGGCAGGGACAGGGACAGGGAGCGGGGGGAGGAGGAGAGGGAAGCCGTGGAGCTGCGTGAGGCCGTGCGCTTGAGCTTTACGAACATAAAGAGTCACAAGCTGCGGAACATCCTCGCGGTGCTCAGTGTCACCATCGGGATCGCCGCGGTGATCGCCGTGGTGACGATGAGCAAGGGGTTTGAGTCGTCGCTTTTGGACGTGCTCACGAAAGATCTGTTGCGGGCGAACATGATCAGCATCGCTGTGGAGGGGAGCCGTTCGCTCTTCGGGGCCGATCGGGTCTTCACCCGTCGGGACGTGGAACGGGTTCGGGCGATGCCGGGGGTGGCCGCCGCCGACGTCTTCGCGCCCGTCAACGGGAACCCCCTCAAGTACAAGGGGCGGCTCATCTCCGGGGCGAACGTGCGGGTGACCACCAGCCGCGAGATCATCCCGCTTGACGCGGGGAGGTTCGTGGAGGGCCCCGGCGAGGTCGTGATCGGGGTCGCCGTGGCCCGCACGATCTGCAAGCGCCTTCTTGCCGATGAACTCAAGGCCCAAGGTCAAGAGGTGGATGAAGAAGAGATCGAGACCCGCTGCGAGCACCCCGGGCGCACCCCGGAGATCGCCCAAAAGATCTTGGGCCAGACCGTCGAGCTTACGTACATCGACAGCGAGAAGAAGGTCCACCGGGGGGAGCCCCTCACGGTGGTGGGAATCGTCAAGGAATCCGAGTTCATCAGCAGCCGAAACTCCTACGTGAGCATCGACTACCAGGGGTTCACGGAGACGATCGAGGGCGAGGAGCTGCCCGTGTTTACGGGCCTTGTGGTGAGCGTCGCCGACATCGAGGAGCTGGAGGCCGTGGCCCAGCGGCTGCGGGAGTACTTCGACAGCTACGAGTCCGACGCGCGCAAGCTCATCGGCGACGACAAAGAGATCGAGGTAAGCACCCTCAAGGAGATCGTGGACGAGATCCGGCAGAACTTCGCCCAGTTCACGGTCTGGATCGGCGCGGTGGCCGTGGTCGCCCTACTCGTCGGGATGATCGGCGTGATGAACATCATGCTCATCACGGTCAAGGAGCGGACCCGGGAGATCGGGGTGATGAAGGCCACGGGCGCGACCCGGGGCGGGGTCTTGCGCTTGTTCTTGACGGAAGCCGTCTTCATCTGCGTGCTGGGGGCCGTCTTCGGGATCCTGGCGGGAATCGGGCTGGCCGAGGTGTTCAACCGCTTCACCGCATCTCTGTTCGAGATGGACGAGTCCATCCCCTTGGTGTTCGTGTGGGACTGGTACGCCATCGCCGTGATCACGGGGATGATCGTGGGGATCGTAAGCGGACTGTATCCCGCCTGGCAGGCCGCCCGCGTCAACCCCATAGAGGCGCTGCGGTACGAGTGATCCGGGGGTTGATTCCCATCGGCCCCGTCGCGCTACCATGGCCCGGGGGTGATCCCTGTGGCGATCCAAGCGGAGACCCTGGCGGATCTGCTCGACGCGATGGCCCGCGAGGGAGAGCTTTACGAAAAGCTCCCCGACGGGAAGGTTCGCTGCTACGCGTGTGCCCACCGCTGCGTGATCTTCCCGGGAAAGCGCGGCATCTGTCAGGTCCGTTTCAACCGCGACGGAAAGCTCTACGTCCCCTGGGGGTACGTTGGGGCTCTGCAATGCGACCCCATCGAGAAGAAGCCCTTCTATCATGTTTTGCCGAGGGAGCGGGCGTTGACGTTCGGCATGTTGGGCTGCGACTTTTATTGTCCATTCTGCCACAATTGGATTATTTCTCAGACACTTAGAGACAGTCAAGCCGGGGTGCGCCCGATGCGCATCTCTCCCGATCGGATCGTCGAGCTGGCCAAGCAGTACGACGCTCAGATGGTCGCCAGCTCCTACAACGAGCCCCTGATCACGTCCGAGTGGGCCGTCGGGGTCTTCCGGCTCGCGAAGCGCGAGGGCTTTGTGACGGCCTACATCTCCAACGGGAACGCCACCCCCGAGGTGCTCGATTACTTAAAGCCTCACCTCGACTGCTACAAGGTCGACTTGAAGACGATGCAGGACAAGAACTACCGCCGGCTGGGCGGGGTGCTCGAAAACATCCTCCAGACGATCGAGATGGCCCACGAGCGGGGCTTCTGGGTCGAGGTCGTCACCCTCGTCATCCCGGGCTTCAACGATTCCGAACCCGAGCTCCGCCAAGCCGCAAAGTTCATCGCTTCCGTGTCTCGAGATATCCCCTGGCACGTGACGGCCTTCCATCCCGACTACCGGCTGACGGACCGGGGAGGGACCCTGCCCGAAACGCTCCTCCGAGCCGCCGAGATCGGGTATGAGGAGGGATTGCATTTCGTCTACGCGGGGAACCTCCCCGGCCTCGTGGGCCGTTACGAGAACACCTACTGTCCCGGCTGCGGCTCCCTCTTGATCGAGCGCTCCGGCTTCTTTATCCAACGGAATCGCCTGAACGACGGGAGGTGTCCCGACTGCGGGCGGAGGATTCCGGGGATTTGGAGTCGTCCTCCCTCCTCTTGCGTTGAAGGAGGCAGGGGCAGGGGAGGAATCCCTCTTTAAGGGGGGCTCTCGGAAGAAGACGGGGCAGGCAGGATCGTCCTTGTCGCCCGCTTCACCACCAAGCGCCCGTCTTGGACGGCGACCACTTCGACCTCGTCGCCCTCGTGGATGGGCTCTTGGGAGATAGCCCGCCAGTACTCGCCGCGCACGAGCACCAAGCCCTCGCGCCCCGGACCCAAGGGGGCCTTGGCGTGCCCGATGGCCCCGATCATCGCCTCCATCCCCACGGCGGGCTGCTTGCGCTGGGCCAGCAGCCCCTTGGCCACCAGGAACACGAAGAACGCCGTGATCACCCCCACCGTGAGGAGCACGTTCCACCAGGCCAGCTCAAACACCGAGCGCTCGATCCCCTGGAAGTCGAAGAGCGTGAACGCCCCCGCCAGCAGCGAGACGACCCCGCCCGTGGTGAGGATCCCGTTCGTGGGGGTGTAGAAGACGTCGAGCACCATGAGCAGCGCTCCAAACAGGATGAGCCCCACGCCCACGAGGTTCACGGGCAGGATCTGAAGCCCCAAGAAGGCTAAGAGCAGGGAGATCCCCCCGGCGATGAGCCCGATCCCGATCCCCGGGTTGATGAACTCGAAGATGAGCGCGTAGATCCCCAGCATGAGGAGGATGAAGACCACATTCGGGTCGGCGAGGTAGTTGAGCGCCTGCTCCCGCCAGCTCATCGGGACCTTCACCAAGGGCACGCCCGCGGTGCGCAGGGTGCGTCCGTCCGGGAGTTGATAGTCGTCGAGTTGCCTTAGGAGATCTTGAAAGTCGTCCACGGCCAAGTCGATGATCTTGCGCTCCAGGGCCTCCTCCCAGCCGAGGGTGACGCTCTCGCGGACGGCCCGCTCGGCCCAGTCGGGGTCGCGTCCCCGCTTCTCGGCGATCTCGCGGGCCCACCGGGCCAAGAAGTTCACGGCCTTCTGGGCGGCGGGGTCGGCTCCCTGATCGCCTTCCTCGCCCCCGCCGCCACCGGGGGGACCGAGGCCCACGGGGTGGGCCGCGCCGATGGCGGCTCCCTTGGCCATCGCGGCCACGTGGGCGGCCATGGTGATGAACGTCCCCGCCGAGGCGGCCCAAGCCCCCGCCGGGCCCACGTAGACCACGACGGGGATTGGCGAGTTCAGGATGGCATCCACGATGTCCTTGGTGGAGCTAACCAGGCCGCCGGGGGTGTCCAGCTGCAGGATGACGAGAGAGGCCCCCTCCTCGCGGGCTAGGCGGAGCACCCGCAGCACGTAGTCTTTGGTGACGGGGTTGATGCTCGCCCGCAGCTCGGCGTGGACGATCTTGTCCCCGGGCTGAGCGGAGACGAGCGAGAAATCCCCCCCGGCCAGCATGAGAAGCGATCCCGCGGCGATCCCAAGCCCTGCTCTTACAAGATTGTGTACGCGCATCTTCGATCCCCGAGGGGATTGTACCGAATTTCCCTCCTGAGGGGGAAGGCGTTATGCTATACTGTGTTCCAGTAGAGTGCGCTCCGGAGGAGGGCGACCCGAGCGATGAAAACCTCAAAGCCAAGCCCGATCACCTGTTGGGAATGCGGTGAACCCATCGAATCGCGGGAAGACCTGATAACCAGTTGGCGATGGCTTGCAGTGCGTCCCTTCCATAGCCCATGTTATGCCAAGACCTTGAAAGGCTTTCGGACGATCTTCACGTATAACTACCCGATCAACGGCTTCAGCGGGAACTTTGCCGCCGTTGTAGGCGTGGTGTTCGGATTC
>JALSGO010000013.1 GCA_026982655.1 Candidatus Bipolaricaulota bacterium | reverse complement strand
TTCGACGATGAGGACGGGGTTCGGGTAGACGGCAGCGACCTGCAAGGAGCGGTGCTCGAGCTCGGCCAGACCTATGGCCTTGAGGTCGACACCTACACCGAGAGCGGCGAGACCGGTCGCCTCAATGTCTGGATTGACCTCAACCAGGATGGCGACTTCGAGGATGCCGGAGAGCACCTGGTGCAAAACCAGGAGGTCACCGCGAGCGGGCAGCAAGCCCATACCTTCTCGCTTACCCTCCCCAAGGTCGCCTTTGCCGACGCGACCTACGTGCGGGTGAGCTACAGCGAAAGCTCCTGTGCCGATCCCACCTGCTCTGGGGGTGGGTCGGGGGAAGTCGAGGATTACCGCGTCGTGCTCTCCGGGAAAACGATCGAGGGTCGCCTGCTCGAAGACCGGAACGGAGACGCCGACCTTTCCGATGCCCAGCCCCTTGCAGGGGCCACGGTGGCCCTCTTCGATGGGGACGGCAATTTCCTCGCGACCGCCACCACCGATTCCGACGGGCGTTACCGGTTCACGGTAGCGGCCGAGGATACCTACCATGTCGCCGTTCTCTCGAAAACGCTCGTTCCCACCTCCCCGCTCAACCCCGGGCACGATCCCGGGGAGACCTGGGCCGAGCAAACCTGGGGCGCGGCGGGTTCCTGGGGAGGGGCTCTTTGCGACCTCGATGCCGACGAATCCACCCCGGCGGTGGAGCGGTCCTCGCCCGGTCCCTGCTACGGGGGGCGGCGGGGCGGGGTCTCCGATCAGTCCTCCTCGCTGGTTCTCGATCTCGCCGAGCACGTCGCCGTGGTGCGCGTGGGTAGCGACGACGTGAGCGGAGTGGATTTCGGCTTTTCCTTTAACGTCGTAACCAACACCCACGACGCCGACGAGGCCCCCCGCACGCCCCGCACGTGCCAGGGCTGCTTGCGCCAGTTTTTGCTGAACGCCAACGCCATCGCGGGCCCCAACGCGATGCGCTTCGTCCCCGCGGTCCCGCCGAACGCTACGGGCGGTGGGGGCTCCTGGTGGAGCGTGGACCTCGCCGATGGCTGGGCCCTCCCGGCGATCACCGACGGGGCCACGGTGGTGGACGGTACCGCGTACGATTACGCCCGTCCCGGCGATACGAGGAATGCGAATCCTGGTGCCGCACCCCGTGTCTGCGGCCGGGTTGGGGTCGACGGGGTGGCGATGGAGCGAATCGATTTGCCTGAGCTCGAGGTCTTCGACGCCCACACCGTGGACGCGATCTTTACCGTAGATACCACCGGGAGCAACGTCGCCATCCGTCGCCTCGCAGTTTACGGTTCCGGTACCCCCGGGCGTACCGACCCGGCTGCGGCTGGCTACAATCCCGACCCTACCGGGGACGTGTTCGTGGTGCAGGCGGGAACGGGATTGGTGATCGAAGAGCTCCTCGTGGGTCTGCGGGCCGACGCCTCCGAGTTGCCGGCGGCTTCGCGCACCCGGGGCAATGGGATTC
This sequence comes from Candidatus Bipolaricaulota bacterium, assembly GCA_026982655.1. GTDB lineage: Bacteria > Bipolaricaulota > Bipolaricaulia > RBG-16-55-9 > RBG-16-55-9 > JALUUA01. The sequence continues at coordinate 4,839 of JALSGO010000013.1, read as the reverse complement.
ATCTCTACGGACAGCCGGGGGACGGCCTCGGCGGCTCCATCGCGGGTGGTTGGCGGATTGACCGGAACCTGGTCGCCTACGCCGGTCACCAGGGGATCTTCGTCAGCGGGGCTGAGGTGGCCGGCGGCGAGGTACGGCAGAACACGGTACGCCACTCCAACTGGTTGGGTCGCTGGAATGCCGACGGCATCAGCGTGGAGGGGGGTACCGGGGGCCATCGCATCCTGGAAAACTGCGTGGTCGATAACAACGGGCCAGGACTCGACTCCTGGGAAGGAACCGGGGGTAACCTCTGGCGCAACAATACCGTCCGCTCCAATGGCCACAATCCCGACGCCAACCCCTATTTCGACGGCACCAACAACATCGAGCGCTTCGGAGTTCGCATCATGAATTCCGGAAACACCTTCGAGCGGAACGTGGTGGCAGAGAACTACGGAGCGGGTGTGGTGGTGACCCGCAACCACGACCCCGACAACGACTTCTTTAGCCAGCAAAACCTGATCACACAGAACAGCTTCTACGGAAACGGTTCGGTGGCCATCGACCTGGATCAGACCCACGGCGACGATTGGGCCTCGAATCCGCGGGGCGACGGGGTCACCCCAAACGACGGCCTGCGATCTGCCACAGAGCAGAACGCGGGGATGGACTATCCCATCCTCACCTTGGCCGAACTGCGCGGCTCCCAGCTGCACCTGGAGGGATACGTGGGGCGTTCCGGCCAGTACGTGGCGGGAAGGCACCGCATTGAGGTTTATAAGGCCGACGACGACGGCAACAACGACGGCGAAGTGGTTCGCGGTGACGGTTTGAACGAGCCCCACGGGGAGGGCCGTTGGTACCTGGGGAATTGCGAGACCGCCGCGGACGGCTCCTTTGCCTGCGATCTCAGCGTACCTACGGGGGTGACCCTCTCGGCGGGGGACGCGATCACCGCGACGGCTACCGACGCCGATCGCAACACGTCCGAGTTCAGCGCCAACGCTACTCTGGTGCTTGCCAACCGTCCACCCGTAGCTACCGACGATGCCTTTACTACCGACGAGGACACCCCGCTTAACGTCTCGGCCCCCGGCGTGCTGGGGAACGACAGCGATCCAGACGGCGACACCCTGACCGTCACCGCCCTGACTTGGGACACCGACGGCGACGGAACCGCGGATACGGTGACGGTGGGCACGGCCACCGACGTCTACGACGCTAGCGGCACCCTGGCCGGCCAGCTGACCATCCACAGCGACGGCAGCCTCGACTTCACCCCGGCGAGCGACTACAACGGCACGGTGGGCGGGATCACCTACACGGTGAGCGACGGCAACGGCGGCACGGCCACCGCGCGGGTGACCATCACCGTGACCCCGGTGAACGACGCTCCCGTGGCCAACGACGACCGCGGGGTGGGTCGGATTGGCGAGCCGGTGACGCTGCCGATTACCGGGAACGACACGGACACGGACGGGACGATCGACCCGAGGACGGTGGACCTGGATCCGGCGAGCGTGCCGGGCGGAGTGGGCCGGGACACCGACGGGGACGGGGACATCGACGAGGTGACCGTTCCGGGCGAGGGCGTTTGGGCGGTGGACGGGAGCGGCAACCTGACCTTTACGCCCGAGGCGGGCTTTACCGGGGACCCGACGCCGATCCGGTACACGGTGCGGGACAACGACGGACTGGAGTCCAACCCTGCGACGGTCACGATCGACTACCCGCAGGCGGACCTGAAGCTCAATAAGACGGTGAGCCCTGCGGGTGCCAACCCGGGCGACACGGTCACCTTCACGGTGACGGTGACCAACGACGGTCCCGACACGGCCACCGGGGTGGAGGTAACCGACCGGCTGCCTTCGGGCTACACCCACGTTGCGAGCACTCCCAGCCAGGGGAGCTACGATCCCGGCACGGGCCGGTGGAGCGGGCTCACTTTGGCGAGCGGGGCGAGCGCGACGCTGACGATCACTGCCACGGTGAACGCCAGCGGGGACCACACCAACGTGGCCGAGGTGACGGCGTCGGACGCGGCGGATCCCGACAGCATTCCGGGCGACGGTTTAGGCGACGATTACGAGACGGCTACCCCGGTCATCCTGGGTCTGGTCGCGGATCTCGAGCTCAAAAAGGAAGTGGTGCCCGAACAGGCCAGCCCCGGGGACCGCGTTTCCTTCGTCCTGACCTTGGTCAACCGGGGACCCGCGGACGCCACCGGGATCGAGGTGGCCGATCCCTTGCCCTCGGGCTACGCCTTTGAGTCGGCGGAGGCCAGCCAAGGACACTACAACCCCGTGACCGGTATCTGGGTGGTGGGCTCGCTGCCCGCCGGGGCAACGGCGGAGCTCCGGCTCGAGGTCCGGGTTTTGGAGGAAGGGGAGTATCGCAACGTCGCTGAGGTCGTGGCCTCGAGCCGCGAGGATCCCGACTCAAGGCCCAACAACGGCCGTGAGGAGGAAGACGACCTGAGCTCCGCGACGCCCGAGGTGGGGGTTCCGCTCCTCCTTGAAAAGCGCGTGGAGCCCCGAGAGGCCCGGGTAGGGGATGCGGTGGTCTACACCGTTCGGGTAAGGAACCCCTCTTCCGTGGAGGTGGGCTTCGAGCTCGTAGACCGCTACGATCGGCGCTTGATCTTCCTGGGCATGCTGGAAGGGCCTGAACCCGTGCGCGAGGAGGGCGTCCTCGCCTGGCGCGGCCTCACCCTCTCCCCGGGAGGTGAGTTGAAGCTCCGCTACCGGATGCGCGTGGGTCCGGGTTCGGGCACGCATCTCGACAACGTGGTGCAGCTGCGGCGAGGGGCCGGCGGTTTCCCGGCTTTCGAGGCCCGTGCGCTCGCGCGTTTGCAGGTGGAGGATCCGCTCTTTGCCCGGCGACCGAATCTGCTGCTCGGGCGGGTCTACGTGGATTTAAACGGCAACCGCCGCTACGACCGTGGAGTGGATGTGCCCGTGCCGGGTGCGCGGGTCCTGCTCTCGAACGGGCGGCAGGTCCGTACCGACGGCGAGGGGCGGTACGCCTTCCGGGATCTGGTGGCCGGGGTCTGGCAGGTGGCGCTCGACCCCGCGGGGATTCCGGCGGGTCCCGCGCGGCAATCCGGTGGCCTGGGTTCCGGGGAGCACCGTCAGCGGGTGTGGGTACAGGGACCCACGGTGCTGGACTTCCCGCTGGTGGCCCCCGAGGGGTTTGTCCACGCTCTTCGTTCAACCGAGGTACGGCGTGGCCCGGTCCGGGTCGCCAAGCGCCTCCTGCCGCTCGGTGAGGGACGTTACCGGGTGGTGCTCCGGATCCAGGCTTTCATGCCGGTGGAGGACGTGCGGGTGGAAGACCCGCTTCCCGGCGGCGGCACTAGAAGGTACCGTTACGACCGTCTCTCGGGCGAGGTGGTGGAGACCTACGAGCTTGAGGGCGAGGTCTGGTTGACCGATCCGGTCATTCGCTGGGGGTTTGAATAATGCGCAGGGCTTTGGCTTTGGTAGCGCTCTTGGCGCTGTTCGCCGCGCACGCGGCGGCTCATATGAGTGTGAAGGGTGGGGTTCCCCTTATCGTGCCGGGCTCTGAACTGGGCTGGGAAGTGGATGCGCTGCGCCTGGTGGTTCGAGTGGAGGAGCCCGGCGAGGTGGAGATCCTGCTTTACTCTCCGGGTTTCGATCCCCGAGATTACCGCTCTCAGAACGAGCTCGGTGACGAACGCTACGACGGGGGCAAGGGGGAGCTCGTCGCCGAATACCGTTTCCTCGGCGAGGAATCGCTCCTGGCCAGCGCCCGTTTCGGCGTGGAACCCCACCGCTGGGTCCGGTTCTACCGGGGATTTCTGACGCGGGGAGAGTACGTGATCCAGGCCCGCTTCCAGGGGAACGGGAAGAACGCGGTGGTGTTCAAGGTGGTGGCCCACTCGGGGCGGGCGCGGCTGCTGCTTTCACCCCGCGGGATGCAAACCTACAACGTGGTCCGGAACGGCTGGCAGACGCCCTTCACCCTCGAGCTCCCCGAGCCCTCGCCCGGTGCGCGGGTCGGAATTTACGACGGAGACGGTCCTCAAGAGCTCGAGCTCCGGGTGCATACGCCCTCCGGCACCCGCTACCCGCCGGTGCCAGGGGACCGCGAGTGGTACTACCTGGAACTGGAGGAGCGGGGAAGGTATGCCTTCGCTTTTCGCATCCCCCCTACCGCGAAGCAGCACACGAATACGATCGGGATCCGCCTCTTTCCGGGAAAGATCGAGGTAACCTTCGTCGATACCGAAGGGCGTCCGGTTCCCGGGGCGGGTTACCGCCTGCTCGGCGAGTACGTACGGGAGGTCGTACCCGAGGTTCCCGAGGGATGGCGGATCGTGCGGGTGGTGCCGGAGGGAGGCCGTTTGGTCGAGGGTGACCGGGTGCGTTTCGGGCTCGGCCGGGGGCGCGTGCGTTACGTTCTCGATCGCGTGCGGGGACGGGTCGCCCTGAGCGCCCGGGCGGCCTGCGGTCCCTGGCAGGCGGGGGTTGCGTTGCGGCTTCGCCTGGGCGATCGCGAGGTGCAGGTCCCTTCCGGCGGCACGATCCTCGAGCTCCCGCCCGGCCGCTACCCGCTCGCGGTTGCACCCGTGCCGGGCGCCGCGGTCTCCGCCCCGTCGGCCGTGGAGGTGGCCCCCGGGGCGGCTACCGAGCTTTTCCTGGCGGTGCGTCCCAGGGTTCGCCTCTTCCTGGATGCTCCCGACGCCGTGCGCGCTGGAGAGGCGGTGCCGGTACGGATACGGGTGGAGACCGATTACCGGGACGAGGTGCCCGTACGCGTCCGCCTGGTGACCGGCTCCAACCTCCGCGGGCAGGGGGAAGGGGTTTGGGAGGCCCGGGTTCGGGCCGGAAACCC
>JALSGO010000012.1 GCA_026982655.1 Candidatus Bipolaricaulota bacterium | reverse complement strand
CCGTAGAGAGATCTCGGTAGCGCAGGACGCAGTCGTTCAGGTCGCGGTCACGGTTGAGATCGCGATCGGGCCCGGAGCCGAAGGGCAGCTCCGGGGTGGGAAACACCACCACCGAACCCCAAATCGGCGGATCCCCCCCCACCGGCGGCGGAGGCGGAGGAAGGTCGGCGGCGGCAAGGTCTGCATAGCTGGCCAGATAAAAATCGTTGTTCGTAACGGTAGAAAGAAGGAAGGAAGCGTCGGGATCGGGATCGAAGTCCCCACCCGGGATCTCCCCGTGCCCTGCAACGTACACGTTGATTCCATCCAAAGCAATCTCCATTAGGTTGGTAAGATCGGCATCGGGATCCCCGAACGAGAAAGCCCAACGGAAGTCCCCAAGCGAATCGTAACTGGCTAGGTAGCCTAAGCGGCGGGCAGAAGTGAGGTCCCACACCGTATCCGGATCGGGGTCGAAGTCTACGGTCGCATACGAGAAGAATCCGGCAATATACACGTAGCTCCCTTCGACAGCGAGGTCATACGCTCGATCCGTGTCGGGCCCCCCCAGGCTGAAGGCCCAACGAAAGCCGCCCGAGGCGTCGTAGCTCGCTAGGAGAATGTCGTCTCCTCCGGCCGAGGTCAGGGTGAACGAGTCGATAGGATCGGGGTCTACGTCCAACGTGGGGACAAACGCTCCGAAGAATCCAGCTACATAGAGATTGTCTGACGCATCCACTGCGAGGTTCATGAGGTAAGCATCCTCGGGCATAGCAAAGGCCCACTGGAGCTGGCCGGTAAAGTCATAGGTGGCGAGAAACGCTTGCGACCTTGGGCTGGGGGGCGCTGTCAAGATAAAGCGGGTGGAAGGATCGGGATCGACATCCAACGTGATGTCGTTAAAAAGGCCGATGACGGCGATACCGGAACCGTAAACGGCCAGGCGGGGAAGGGCGGAGGCCCCCGTGGTCGAGAGCCTCTCCAAGGCAAAGGCCCAGCGGAAATTGCCTAGAGCGTCATAGCTCGCCAGGAAGCCATTGGTGCCGGACGTGGAAAGCAGGAAGGTGACACTGGGGTCGGGATCAAAGTCCACGGTAGCGTCGGAAAACCTACCGACAATGTAAAGGTTTCCCGACGCATCCAGAGAGATGTCATAGCCTTGATCCGTGTTGGGTCCGCCCAGGCTGAAAGCCCATCGCAGGGTTCCGGAGGGATCGTAGCTGGCCACGAAAACATCGTAATCCCCATTAGAAGTAAGCAGAAAAGAATCCGATGGGTCCGGATCCACGTCGATCGTCCCGTTGTAGTAGCCTACCGTATACAAGTTGCCCGCATCATCCAATGCAATCTCAGAAAAGGTCACGCGTCCGTTCGGTGAATCGCTGCTTACATTAAACGCCCACCGGAAGTCCCCGGAAGAGTCGTAACTCGCGATGAAACTGCTGTATACCCCCCTGGGGTCCAGGATAAACGTTCCGGCGGGATCGGGGTCGAAATCCATGGATACGCCGTGTCGTGCTGTGGCATACACCGCTCCTCTCGTCCTGTCTACCACCAGATCCGCGATATGGGCAGCATCGATATCCGCTTGAGAGGTAGTCGGATCGATGAGGGATTCGAGAACGAAGGCAAAGCGAAACTCCGGAAGGGTACCTTCTTGGGCGTAGGTCCGTCCGACCATCCCTAGCAGGAAAACGAGAGTTCCGAGGAAAAGGGCCTTGCCCCCAAAAGTGCGATTCCCCATCGTGAATGCCTCCTGCCCTTGCTTCCAGGGGTTCTTTTTGCTCTCTCGGTGTAATTCTTACATAAGCTCCTTACCCGTGTCAAGCCCCCTTATCCGCCTGAGCCCCGGTCCTCGCAATCCCCTCACGGCCACGGCAGGGGAACCGCTCTGCCTGCTCGGGGGAGACGTAGTCGCGGCGAGCGCGAGCGGCTATACTAAAGACGATGAGACTCCATCACATCGGGATCGCCGTGGAGGAGCTGGAAGAGGCCGTCGCGCGCTTCGGGCTCTTAGGGCTCAAGGAGACGGCCCGCGGGATCGTCGAGGAGTTCCGCGTGGCCGTAAGCTGGCTCGGGGAGGAACCCCCTAAACTGGAGCTGATCCAGCCCTTGGGGGAAGGACCCGTCCAAACGTTTCTGGAGAGGCGGGGAGAGGGGCTCCACCACCTCGCCTTCGCCGTCCCCGACGTCGAGAAGGCCCTCCAAGAGCTCCAGGCCCAAGGAGCAAGGCTCGTCGACGAGAAGCCCCGACCGGGGTTCGGAGGGCATCGCGTCGCGTTTGTCCACCCCAAGGGGTTTCACGGCGTATTGGTGGAGCTGGTGGAGGACCCGTCAACGGACGGGGGAACGGAGTAGGGGAGTGGGCCGTGGATCGACCCGCAGGGCCGGCTACGCGCGGTAGCCCCAGACGGTTTCCTCCCCCTTGTCCTTCAGCTCGATCCCCAGCTCGGCCAGCCGGGCCCGAATGGCGTCCGCGAGCTCGAACTCCCTCTTCTTGCGCAGCTCCTTGCGCACGTCGAGGAGGAGCTCGATGAGCTGCTCCTGCAGCTCGCCCTCGGCCCGCTTCCAGGGCGTCTCCTGAAAGAGCCCCAGGGGGCTCCCCAGCTCGCGGATCAGCTCGAAGGTCTTTCGGAGGAGCGGAAGGTCTTCGTCGGCCACCTCCCGGCGGAAGAGGTTCGCCTCCTTGACCAGCTCGAAGAGCACGCCCAACGCCGCCGCCGTGTTGAAGTCCTCGTCCATCTGCTCCAAGAACTCCTGCCGGGTGCGCTCCAGCAACTCCAAGAACTCCCGACCCCGCTCCGTGAGCGCCTCCGGCTCGATCTCTTGGGCATGCGCGTTCCGGCGGGAGAGCTCCTGGTCGATCTCCTCTAGGAGGTTGTAGACGCGCTCGACGGCCCGCCGGGCGTCGGCCATCGCCTCGTGGGTGAAGTTGATCGGCGTGCGGTAGTGCTTGCTCAAATAAAAGTAGCGCACGGCCTCCCTGCCGTACTTCGCCACCACATCCCGGGCGTACTCGAAGTTCCCCAGGGACTTGCTCATCTTCTCGCCCTGGAACTTCAAAAGCCCATTGTGCATCCAGTAGCGCACGAAGGGTTTTCCGGTGGCCGCCTCGCTCTGGGCGATCTCGTTCTCGTGGTGGGGGAAGATGAGGTCCTGCCCGCCGCCGTGGATGTCGAGCGTCTCCCCCAGGAGCCCCATGGACATCACCGAGCACTCCAGGTGCCAGCCGGGTCTTCCCTCGCCCCAGGGGGCGGGCCATTTGGGCTCGCCCGGCTTGGCGCTCTTCCAGAGCGCGAAGTCCATGGGGTCCTCCTTGCGCTCGTCCACCTCCACGCGGGCCCCCGCCTCCAGCTCCTCCAGCGTCTTGCCGGAGAGCTTCCCGTAGCCCTCGAACTTGCGCACCCGGAAGTAGACGTCCCCGTTCTCCAACACGTAGGCGTACCCCTTGTCGATCAGGGTCTGCACGAACTCGACCATCTGGGGGATCCACTCCGTCGCCTTGGGCTGGTAGTCGGCGGGGAGCACGCCCAGCTTCTCGAGGTCCTCCCGGTAGGCTTGGGTGTACTTCTCCGCCACCTCTTGGGGCGAGATCCCCTCGGCGGCGGCCCGGTGGATGATCTTGTCGTCCACGTCCGTGATGTTCTGCACGAACGAGACGCGATACCCGCGGTACTCCAAATACCGCCGGACCACGTCGTAGAAGATGAACGGACGGGCGTTTCCGATGTGGAAGTAATCGTAGACGGTGGGTCCGCAGACGTACATGCGGACGTGTCCCGGCTCCCGGGGCTCGAACTCCTCCAGCCTTTGGGTGAGCGTGTTGTAGATTTTGATGGCCATCGCAGTCCTCATGGATTCCGGATGGTTTGGACCTTGAGTATAGTCGCTACGGCGCGGGCGTGCAATTCGGGTACAATCGGGGCCATGGGAGGCGAATCGCTCCGGGAGGCGTGGATCGTCCTGGGGGTGGCCGCGCTGCCGGTGAGCGAGCTGCGCGGGGCCATCCCCCTGGCGATCGTCCACTATGGGATGGCCCCCCTCGTCGCGTTGGGGCTGGGCATCGCGGGGAACCTGTTGCCCGTGCTCCCGCTGCTCTTCCTGCTGAAGGGTCTGCTCGAAGGGCTCTCTCGAGCCCCTTGGCCCTGGCTCCCGAAGCTCTTGGACCGGTGGATGGGGCTCACGCAAGAGCGCTTCCGGAGGGGAATCGAGCGCTGGGGTCCGTGGGCTCTGGTGCTCATCGTGGCGATCCCGCTCCCCCTGACCGGGGCGTGGACCGGGTGCGCCGTGGCCACGCTCTTCGGCATCCCCCCTCGAAGGGCGCTGGGGCCCATCGCCTTAGGGGTCCTGCTCGCAGGGGCGGTCGTGACCCTGAGCACCGTGGGGGTGATGGGGTGGGTCAACGGATAGAGAGCACGACACAAAAACAAAAAGGAGAGGGGCCGGATCGGCTCCGGCCCCTCTTCCGTTCCCTAGGCGGGAACGCTTGCGACCGTCCTTGCGATGCGATTAGAAGCTGACCGTGAAGTTGAGGCTCCCACCCACGAGGTAGGCCGTCTCGGGGTTCGTGCCGCCCTCGTCGATGAAGAGCGAGGACTCCACGGTGATGATCCCCGCCTCGGCGACCATGCCGAAGGTCAGGTCGTCGAAGTCAAAGCTGCCGCTCGCCACGTCCCAGTCGATGTCCGCGAAGAAGCTCAGCCCGGCCCGCGCGATGGAGAGCCGCCAGTCCATGAAGGCGATGCCCGGCGTGCCGATCACGCGGATCCGCAGGCTGGCCGGGTTGGTGTCCGGGTTGATGGTGAAGTTCGCCTGCGCGAACAAGAAGGTGATCGCCAAGTCCGCCGGGTCGATGTCCATGATCAGGAGCAACGGCCCACCGGCGGCGAGCACGGTGATGTCCGAGAGGGACGCCGGACCGAGGATCTGCTCCAGCAGCGTGGAGATCTGGATCAGGTTGAAGAGCGGCCCACCCGTGATCGTCCAGGTCGAGCCGGCCTGGCACTGGAAGAAGGTGGGTCCAAAGGGGTTCGGCTCGGCGCTGCCCTCGAGGCTGCCGCACAGGACCTGGATGTCCACCGAGATGCCCGCGGCCAAGGGGATGCCCTCGATGAAGAGCTTCTCGAAGCTGAAGACCACCGGCGGCTTCACGCCCTGGGAAGCCGCGCCGCTGACGCAGTCGGAGTTCACCCGGTAGTCCCAGACGTGCTTCTTGGTGGCGTTGACGAGCTGCTCGGCGCAGATGCCCGTCTCTGCCCGCACGGTGATCCCGCTCGGGGTCTGCCCCTCGATGAAGACGACGTCCCCGAAGCCGAAGTTCTGGGACTGCGCACCGTAGTAGATCGGGGTGTCAAGCCCCTTGATGGCCGGGACACAACCCGCCAGGTCGTACAGGGAGGCCGTCACGTCCCCGATGAAGAAGTCCACGCAGTAGTTGGGGAAGGTGACGTCCTCGAACATGGCGAGGTTGCTGAAGGTGACCCCACCCAGGCTGATGGAGGCCTCGACCCGCTTCTTGACGAAGAGGGTCTGACAGGAGTCGTCCGCCGTGGCCGGGGTGTCGCCCGGCTCGACGATACAGAGGTTGAGGACCTGGCCGTCGGGAGCCAGCCCGATGGCGAAGGGCTGGGCGAAGACGAACATGCTGGTGATGTCGAGGGCCCCGAGGGTGGTGGCGAACGTCAGAATGATGTCCTCGAACCCCGTGGTGCCGGCGTGGGAGTGGATGCTCATCGTCAAGCCGCTGATGGTGACGTTGACGTTGAGGTCCGTCTGCAGGTCGAACTTGTAGACGGTGTTCTCACAGGGCTGGTCGGCGAAGGGGAGCGGGGTCGGGGCGGAGGCATCGGGGTCCATGAGGACGAGCCAGCGGCAGTCGATGGGGGCAAAGGCCAGGTTGACGCCGAAGCTGCCCGTCACGTCAGCCTTGGCAATGGTGCCGAAAAAGCCGAGCGCCACTACAAGGGCTAACGCGCAGCTGAGAACCTTAAACTTGCTAGACATGTAGCGACCTCCTTTTTTCTACACGGGTTTGGTTGGACGGTGAAATAGCCTGTTAAACCCCTAGGGATTTAAACCGACTTGTGGTTAACTTCGCCTAGGCGAACCACCTCCTTGTGGTCTTTTTCATCTTCCTGAGCAGGCGTAATGGTAGCACAAAAGACGGGGATTGTCAAGACCCGGACCCGTTTCCTTCTCGAACCCACCGACTTGATCTCCGGGCGGGAACTCGGTAGTATGGGGACCGTCACCGGGGCCCGTAGCTCAGCTGGGAGAGCGCCTGGATGGCATCCAGGAGGTCAGGGGTTCGAGTCCCCTCGGGTCCACCCCCCTCAGCGCAGCACGACGAGCTTTCCCACCGTCCGCACCCGGTGCCCTTCCGAATCGCTCTCTTGGATGACATAGAGGTAAACGCCGTTGGCCCGGCGGCGCAGGAGCCGTTGGAGCTGCGGGAGCCGGGGCCGGGAGATCGCGGCGAGCCGGCGGCCCCGCGCGTCGTAGATCCAGATCGTGTCCGCATTTTCGAGCCGGAGGCCGTGGAGCGAGAGGGGAGGCGGGGAAGGAGAAGCCGTCCCTCGAACGGGCGCTCGGGCCACCCAGGCGTCGATGAGGGCGAAGAAGACCCCGTCGGGGAGGGTGCCCTCGATCCAGGCGTCCACGGCGGCGAAGAACTCCGAGTCGTCGATGAGGCCGTTCCCGTTGGCGTCGAAGGCCCCTAGGCCTGCGGGGGGAGCCGGGGAAGGGGAGAGCACCGCCTGCAGCGCTCGATACGCGTCGACGCGGGGAAAGTACGCGTTGGCCCTCGGGTCGAAGGCCGGGACCCCTGTGCTTCTCAGGACGCGGACGACCTCCGGAGCCGTCAGCCGGGACTGCGCGGAGAGCAGGAGCGCCGCCACCCCGCTCACGAGGGGGGCCGCCGCCGAGGTGCCGCCGAAGTCCGGGGCCGAGGGCGTGCTCACCACCGTCCCCGGCGCGACGACGTCGAGGTACGGGGCCACGTCGGAGTAGCAGGTCACCCGGTCGGGGGCGGCCCGGTCGGCGCAGGAGACCTGTTCCGACCGGAAGACGGCCTCCCCGGTGAAGTCGTAGGTGGCCCCCACGCTCAGCACCTCAGGAAGGCAGGCGGGGAACCGCAGGCCCCTTTTGAACCCGTCGTTCCCCGAGGCGGCGACGAAGATCACCCCTCGCTCATAGAGAGCGCGGATCGCTCGGGCCAAGGGGTTGCGGGGGTCTTGGGCGAGGAAGCCGCAGGGCTCCCCATAGAGTCCGTCCCCGGAGGCGAAGCTGAGGTTCACCACCCGCACGGGCAGGTCCTGCAGGAGCACGTCGTTCAGGCAGTCGGCAAGCTCTTGGGGCCCCGCCTGGGCGAAGTCGAGCCGACAGAACCAGAGCGTCGCCTCCGGCGCGGCCCCTCGGATCGTCTCCGCCACCGCCTGCCCGTGGACGTAGCCCCGCTCCGGACGGAAGGTCCAGTCGTCGATCACCAGCACGCCGACGCCCGCTCCCCGGATCCCCAGCTCGCGGTGCACCCGATCCAGCCCCAGGAGCCGCAGGCTCTCCGCCAGCTGGGCCCGCACGGAGCGGGGCCCGTACGGTTCGTACGGGAGGACGCGTCCCTGCCCCTCCATCTGGGCCCGGACGCCGTCGGGAAGCGCCCAAACCGCGAGCGCGAGGAGGCTTAGTATAGCCGGAAGCCGGAGGCGTGCCGGGGTCGTCCGATCCATGGCGGTGCGCACTATAATGGGCTTTGCCGCGCGCTGCAAGCCCTTGCACACCCCTCGGCGGCGCGGTAACGTATAGGATCGACGCGGGGACGGGAACGGATGCAAATACGGACCCGACCTGCCTGAGAGGAGATCGATCGAGAGCGATGGCTCGACGCAAGGACCTTTCGCCCGAAGAGGAGCCCCACGGTCGCGGGGAGGGAAGGGAGAGGGAGCGCGGTTCCCGTCCCGAGGACGGTCCCTTCGTGCTGGAGCCCCGGCTGCGCGCGCGGGCGATCCTCCGCGAGATCCTGGCCCGCACGCCCCGAGACGACGCTCGCTGGGAGCTCTTGGAGCTTTTGGACTACCAGCTCCAGGCCGACGAGCGGGCGATGGAAGAGGCCCGCGAGGCCTTGGCGCAGTACGAGGAGGCCTACGAGAAGCTCACCTCCCCGGCCAACCGCATCGGGACGTACTTGGGCTCCCCCGACGAGGGGATCGCCTACATCGCCGTCGGGGACGCGGAGTACTACGCGAACGTCGACCCCCACCTCGATATCCGCCAGCTTCAGGTGGGGACGCGCGTCAAGGTGAACGAGGCCTTCGCCGTGGTGGGCGATCTGGGCTATCACCCCGAGGGCCCCATCGTCAAGGTCGCAGAGGTCCTCCCCGACGGCAGGTTGCGCGTTTCCTTGGACGGCCACCAGCTCTCGGGGCGGATCATCCTGCGCTCCTCCGCCCTGGAGGACGCTCCCCTAAAGCCCGGTGACGAGGTGCGGCTGGAGCCTTCGTTGCGGGTGGCCCTCGAGCACTTCCGGAAGAGCGAGGTCCGCGGCTACTACCTCGAGAAGATCCCCGAGATCCCCTGGGACCGGGTGGGCGGGCAGGAGGAAGCGATCAAGCTCATCCGGGACACCATCGAGCGCCCCCTGCTCTATCCCGAGCTCTACAAGAAGTTCGGCAAGAAGCAACTCAAAGGGATTCTACTCTACGGCCCGCCGGGGTGCGGGAAGACCCTCATCGCCAAGGCCACCGCGTATAACCTCACGAAGTCCTACCGGGAGAAGACGGGCCGGGACGTGCGCGAGTGCTTTATGCTGATCAACGGGCCGCAGCTCTTGAACATGTGGCTCGGGGAGACGGAGCGGATGGTCCGCGAGATCTTCGCCGCGGCCCGCGAGCGGGCGAAAGAGGGGAACCTCGTGTTCATCTTCATCGACGAGGCCGACGCCCTGCTTAGGGTCCGCAGCAGCGGGAGGCATTTGAACATCGCCAACACGGTGGTCCCCCAGTTCGCCGCGGAGATGGACGGGCTGGTGGAGCTGGAGAACGTGGTGGTGATGCTCACCTCGAACCGTCCCGATTACATCGACCCGGCGCTGCTGCGCCCGGAGCGGATCGACCGCAAGGTGAAGGTCTCCCGTCCCGACCGGCGGGCGTCGGCGGAGATCTTCCGCATCTACCTCCGCAAGGGCGTGCCCCTCGACCCGGAGTGGATCAAGCGGCACGACGGGCGCTGGGAAAAGGCCCGCGAGGCCCTCGTCCAGGAGGCGACCGAGTACCTCTTCCGGAGGAGCCCGGAGACGGCCTTCTTGGAAGTGCACCTGCGAAGCGGTCGGCGGGAGACGCTCTACTGGAGCGACCTGGTGAGCGGCGCGCTCATCATGAGCGCGGTCGAGCGCGCGAAAGAGTACGCCATCCAGCGGTGCATCGACCGCGGCACGGACGAGGAGGGGATCGGCCCGGACGACCTCTTCGAGGCCCTCCGCCAAGAGTACAAGGAGAACGAGATCTTCCCCAAGACGGACTACCTCGAGGACTGGCTCAAGCTCCTCGACTACGACCCCGAGGACGTCGTGGAGGTCCGCCCCATCCGCGAGGGCGACCGCCGTCTCCCGGCCACGGAGTCCGTCGTCTGATCCCCTATGGACCGCCTGCTCGGCCTGGAGACGGAGTACGGCCTCTACATCGAGGGCGTCTCCGTGGGGGAGCTCACCGCCGAGGCCCGCCGGCTCGTCCAGACGATCTCCTCCCGGGCCGTTTGGGATTACCGCGGCGAGAGCCCCCTCCAAGACGTACGGGGATTTCGGGCCTCGCGCCTTACGACCCACCCCCAGGACGAGGAGATCGAGCGCCAATCCCGACACGCCCGGGGGCCGGAGCCCCGCTCCCCCCGGGAGGACCACGTCGACCGGCTCTTGCGGAACGGGGCGCGCTTCTACCACGACCACGGCCACCCGGAGTACAGCACGCCGGAGTGCCGCTCCTTGTGGGATCTTTTGACCCACGACCGCGCCGGGGAGCGGATCGTCTGGGCCGCGGCCTGCCGCTACCGCCAGGAGACCGGACGGTACGTGGCCGTCTACAAGAACAACAGCGACTACCACGGGATGAGCTACGGCTGCCACGAAAATTATTTAGTGCGCCGAGATCTCCCCTTCGAGCGGCTGATGGCCGGACTCCTCCCCTTCTTGGTGACCCGAATCCTCTACGCGGGCGCGGGGAAGGTCGGCTGCGAGACGGGCCCGGAGCCGGGGGCCAAGGTCTATCAGCTCTCGCAGCGGGCGGAGTTCTTCGACGAGCTGGCCAGCGTCGACACCCTCCACCGGCGGCCCCTCATCAACACCCGGGACGAGCCGCACGCCGATCCCGCACGGTGGCGCCGACTCCACGTGATCTGCGGGGACGCCCTGATGAGCGAGTACGCCGCGGCCCTCAAGGTGGGCGCCACCGCCCTGGTGCTGGGCGTGCTCGAGCGCGGCTACGGCCCGCCCGTGGAGCTTCGGGACCCCATCGGAGCGATCAAGGCCCTCGCGCGCAACCCCGAGGGGGGCTGGACGGTCGAGACCCGCGAGGGGGAGACGATCCCCGCCGTGGAGGTCCAGCGGGCCTATCTCTTGGCCGCTCAAGAGCTCTTCGAGGGTCGGGATCGGGAGACGGACTGGGTGCTGCGCGAGTGGGCCCGCACGCTCGACGACCTCGAAGCCGACCCTAGGAAGCTGAGCGACCGCTTGGACTGGGCCGCGAAGAAGGCCCTCCTCGACTCGTTCTTGGAGTCCGAAGGGCTCGAGTGGGAGACGGCTCCCCTGGAGCTCCTGCAGAGCTTGGAGCTGGAGTACCACAGCCTCGACCCGCACCGGGGGCTCTTTTGGGCCCTACAAACCGAGGGGGTTGTGAAACGGATCCTCAAGGAGAAGGAGATCGAGCGGGCGAGGCAGCTCCCGCCGCGGGACACCCGGGCCTTCCTGCGGGGGCTTTGTCTGCAGCGCTTCGAGGTCTCCGCCGCGAGCTGGGGGCGCCTCTCCCTGAAGCAGGGGCGCCGGACGGTCGAGTTGGACCTCACCCGCTGCGTGGACGAGGCGATCGACGGGCGCGAACTCCCCCCGGACGCTTCCTTGCACGATGTGGTAGAATGGACCCGACATCTTACGGACGACGCACAGGCGAGGACGAGGAGGTGACCCCGATGCCCGAGCGCACCACCCGACCGGCGCCCCCGGAGCCGCTCACCCGCCCTCAGGAGGACGGGCCGCGCACCCCGGACGTGGAGCGCCCCAACACCAAGGACCTGCTGGAGCGGATGAAGCGGGTCGACCCGCGCCAGGCCCGCCGCTACCGCCAGCGCAGCGGCCAATAACACGGAACCATGACGATCGAGTTCGAGCCGGATCGCACCGGGGGCGATTTTCGCCGACTGTTGGAGCGCGCCGGGGGCTCCGCCCCGGCCCCGCTCTCGCCCGTTCCCGCGGCGGGGGCTCCCCAACCCGAACCGCGCCCTGGGGCCGGGGTTCGGATGCGAGATCGGGAGCTCCCCTTAGGGGGAGAGGCCCACGGCACGACGGTCATCGCCCTCAAGTACCAAGAGGGCGTGCTCAACGTGGCCGACCGTCGGGCCACCGCGGCCACGGGGATCCTGTACGACGAGGCGGAAAAGATCTTAAAGCTGGACGACTACACCCTGATCGCGATCGCGGGCTCCTACGCTCAGGCCGCCGAGGCGGCCCGGTACCTGCGCCACTCGTTCAAGTACTACGCCCGCAGCCAGCTCCAGGAGATGAGCCTGGAGGGGAAGCTCTCGGAGGTCTCCAAGGTGCTCGCCCAGAGCGTGCCCTCCCTTCTTCAGGGGATCGGGGGGTTTGTCCCCATCGTCAGCACCTATGATGCGCGCAAGGGCGAGGGACGGGTCTTCTTCTATGACATTTTAGGGGCCCGCTTCGAGAGCCGGGAGTACAGCGCGGCGGGCTCCGGGGCGGAGAAGATCCGCGGGGCGTTGGAATATATAGCCCGCGCCAAGAAGCCCTTCCCCGAGATGTCGCTCGACGAGGCCCTGAGGGAGTCGTTGCTCCTTCTGGACGTAGCAGCGGGCCTGGATCCCGCGACCTCGGGGCTGGCGGGCTACCCCCCCTTGGCGAAAATCATCACTGCCCGGGGCATCGAAGACGTCCCCGAGGAGCGCGTCCGGGTGCTCAAGAGGGAGTTGATGACGGGGGTGTAAGCCGTGCCGGAGGTGAAGGGAGAGGGTTGGCCCTCCCCAGACCTCCCGCTGACGATGGGGGAGGCCTGGAAGCGGGCGCTGGCCCTCTATCGCAAGAACTTCCTTACGTTCTTTGGCATCGCCCTTATCGCCCGATTGAGCGGAGAACTTCTGTACTTCCTGCTCGTCTCTGAGTCCCAACCCCTTGAAGTGAGTCTGCTGGCGCTCCTGCCGGGGATCTTTATCACGTTCCTAGGATCCTACGCGCTGTCCAAGGCGATCCTCGACCGCATCCAAGGGCGGACGGCGAGTCTGCAGGAGGCCTACGGGTTCGTGCTGTCCGAGATCGGTCCCATCCTGGGGACCCTGGCTTTGATCCTCGGCTTAGAGGTCGCCATCTTCGTGACGGCCGTGGGACTCACCGCTCTCATCCGATTCATCGGACTGCTCTGGCTGTATGCGGCCTTGTTCGCCTTCTTTCTGGTGCTGTTGTTCACCGCCTTCATCGCCTTCGTCTTCGTCGAGGAAGGAGTCTACGGTTGGGCAGGCATTCGGAGGAGCTACGAGCTGGTGCGCAGGGATTGGGGAGCCGTGCTCGTAGTCCTGCTACTCATCGTCTTTCCCTCGCTCCTCTTGGGGCTTCTCTTCCCGGAGTCCTGGATCGTGGCCGGGATCGAGGCCCTTTATGATCCCCTCCCCTTCGGTGTCCTTGCGTTTCTCTACCTCGACATCCGGAGGAATATTGGGATGGGGTGACCCCCTCTGAGCCTTAGACGAGCGCTTTGGGTGCAGGGAGCGGGATCGTCTTCCTGTGCCTGCGTGTGGAGAGGGCCGAGCTGGCAGGCTCGGCGGGGATTCGTTATCGTATCGGGACCCAACGTTTCGCCTTCACATCGAAGGCAGGAGAGGAGCGCGATCCGGCGAGCATGGCCTACACGCCCTACGACTGGCAACAGACCCTCCGCCAGAAGGCCGATTACGTCGAGGACCGCCTCCGCGGCGGAAGCCCCGTGGCCGCCCTCAGCTGTCGAGAGGGCATCCTGCTGCTGACCACCCGCCGCACCCAGTCGAAGATCTTCGAGATCTATGATCGTCTGGCGTTTGCGGGCCTGGGGAACCCCTCGGATCTCGAGGCCGTCCGCCACGCGGCGGTCGACTTCGCCCACGCCGAGGGGTACCAGCGCAGCGAGCAGGACGTCTCCATCCAGCGGGTAGTGGGCTTCGCCATCAGCCCCGCGCTCAAGCGCTCCTTTGCCGACCCGTTCCGCACCCCCCTCGTGATCCGAGGGCTCTTCGTCCAGGTGGCCGAGGCCCCCTCGGAGGACCTGTACTACGTGCTCAACTACGACGGGGAGTTTGCGCTGTACCACGACTACGCCGCCGCGGCGGGGACGGACTTCGCCGAGGTGCTCATGGAGCGGGTTCTCTCCGGTGAGGGCTCCCCGAACCCGAAGCGCAAACCCCGCAAGGCGCTATCCCTGGAAGAGGGCCTGCAACGGGCCCTCCAGGCTTGGTCCACCGGCCGCTGGGCCCTGGAGGAGGGGACCGAAGCCGAGCCCGAGCCCGAGGAGTGGGAGAAGGCCCCGCTGCCCCCGGAGGAGGAGCTCCGCAACGTGCTGGCCGAGGCCCTCGAGGGCGGGGGCGAGCGGGTAGAGGCGGCCCTCTTGGAGCGGGACCTCCGCCGGGAGCGGCTGCTGCGCTTCCTCCCCGAGGAGGAGCTGAACGCGTTTTTGCCCTGATGTTGCGCAGAATCGTCGGCATCGAGACGGAGTTCGGCTGCTTCGTCCGCGACCCCGTGTTGGGGAAGCCCGAGGAGGTCGTCGAGCGCGTGAAAGATCAGGCCTTCCGGGACCAGCGCTGGGGGCTCATCGACCGCTACGCCCGCGACGCCTTCTTCGAGCCCGCCGAGGCCGGGGGCTTCCTCATCAACGGCGGAAGGCTCTACATCGACGTGGTGGGCAGCCACCTCGAGTACGCCACCCCCGAGTGCCTCACCCTGCGGGACGTGATCGCCTACGACAAGGCGGGCCAGCGGCTGATCATCAAATTGTTGCAGGAGCTGGGCTGGGAGGAGCGGGTCAGCTTCCACAACAACAACGTGGATCACTACGGGGGCCATACCTTCGGCTGCCACGAGAACTACTCCTTGAGCCCCGAGACGCACCCCTACGGCCAACGGCTCGCCCCCCTGATCCCGTTTCTGGTCACGCGCCAGATCTTCGCGGGCGCGGGGCGCGTGGGAGGCCATCGCTTGACGAGCGACCCCCGGCGCATGATCCGGGGGCTGAGCCGCCACCGGGTGGACTACGCCTTTCTCGACCAGATCTACGGCGTCGAGCCCGACCCCACGGTGGACTTTCAGCTCTCCCAGCGGGCGGATCACATTCTCTATGTGGCCTCCGGGCGGGTGCGCTTCAGCCGCGCGCTCATCAACCCCAAGTGGGACAGCTTCCAGGACGCCTCGCGGGCCCCGCGGCTGCATATTTTGTTTGGAGAGTCAAACATGTCGGAGTACGCGGAGTTCCTGAAGATCGGGACCACGGCCCTGGTGCTCGACGCGCTGGAGGAGCACGCCGCCCCGCAAGATCTGCGGTTGGATCAGCCCATCCACGCCCTGCGGGAGATCTCGCGGGATCCCACCTGGCAGTGGCTCGCCCGTCTCGAGGACGGGCGGACGATCCGGGCCGTGGACGTCCAGCGCCGCTACCTCGAGGCCGCCCAGCGCTTCCGGGGCCGCGACGAGGAGACCGACTACTTGCTCGACGAGTGGGAGCACGTCTTAGACGCCCTGGAGCGCGACCCCCTAGAGCTGGCGGACCGCCTCGATTGGGTGGCCAAGTACAAGATGCTCCAACTCTATCGCGAGGCGGAGGGCCTCGACTGGAACGATCAGGCGCTCCACAGCCTGGACTTGGAGTACCACAACATCCACCCGGAGCAGGGGCTCTTCTTCGCCCTCGCCGACTCCGAGGGGATCCGCCGCATCGTGGGGGAGGAGGAGATCGAGCTGGCGCTCTACCAAGGCCCGGAGCACACCCGGGCCAAGGCCCGCGCGCGGCTCGTCCAAGCCCTACGGGCCCTGCCCATCCGGGACTACCTCATCGAGTGGGACGGGGTTACGGTGGGGGCTAAGCGGGCTTTGACGTTTGAGGACCCCTTCGACACCTACGATCGCGCGGTGGAGCGCTTCCTCCGATACCTACGGGGAGCCCATCGGCCCTAGCCGCTAGCCGCCTCGTACCTCCTGCGAGGTGTCGTCCTGCAGGTTCCTGCGGGACGGGATGCCGATCGCTCAGGCCCCCTTCTTCTTGCCCCGCTTACGCGGCTTGGACTCGGTCCCTGCAGCGGGCGCAGGAGAGGACGGGGGCGGCGAAGGCAGAGTCTTCCCCTCCTCTAGGGGTTTCCCCGTCTCGAAGTAGGCCTGCAGGGCCGTGAGCACGACGGCGCTCACGCTCTTTCGCTCCGCATAGGCATAGGCCTTGAGCTTCTCGATCAGCCATTCGTCGTCACGGTTATAATATACGGTAAGCTGCATGAGGATCTCCCTTCCCTCTCCGAAACGGACGCTTCCCCAGGAACCCAAGGGGTTCTACCCCGAAGGATTGTACCCGACTCCGTCCGGTGGACACAACGTCTTGACGGACGAGTAGAATGCGAGTATAATCCTACTTAGATCGAAATACAGAAATAGAGAATATTCCACCAAGTCACCATGAGGACGACCCTCAAAGACGTAGAGGCGTACAAGACGATCAAGGTTCCGCTCTGGGTGTACGAGAACGCCAAGGAGGTCGAGCTAGCTTTGATCAAGAAGGGGATCGAGAAGATCCCCCCGGAAGTGTTAGAGCCGCGCCGTTGTCCGATCTGCAAGTCGGAGTTGGAACGCTTCAAGACGGAGAAGAAGGAGAACGAGTATCTCCGCTGTCCTCACTGTGGGTACACCCAGCAGCGGTTCGGCTCCAAGGAACGCTTCTTCGAGGGGGTAGTCCTGGGTACGGCGATCGGGATGGGCTTGGTCTACTTCTTGAACGCCCTCTTCGGCAGCGGGGGGCAGCAGACGGCGCGGGAGCCCTAACGATACGATGCGGGGCCGGGTCGTAGGAGTTCGGTGGTGAGAGGGAGAAGGAAGCGTCGAGGGGACCCGGCCCCTGTCTCGTTTTCTCCCCGTCTCCTCTCCTCGTTTCGTTGCTCCCCGCGACGCAGCCCTGGATGTCGGTCGGTCCCGGTTCGGGGGTGCCCGGACCGACGGAGCGGGGAAGCGCGAGCAAGCCTCCATACCTTACCCGAGTCCGGGAGAAGCTGCCAAGGGGGCCGGTCCGGGGTACAATCCTCCCTGGTATGGACAAGGCGCTGTACCTCTTGCTCGGCGACGCTTGGCTGCGGAGAGAAGCCCTCAGCCGGCTGCGCCAAGAGTTGAGGGAGCAGAACCCTACGGGACTTACGGAGCTTCGCTTCGACGGGGAGGAGTTCTCGCTGCGCGAGTTCGTCCAAGCCCTTCGTGCGCACTCCCTCTTTGCGGAGGGACGGCTCCTCCGCGTCCATCGGGTAGACAAGCTCTCGGCCTCCGAGGCCTCCCTCTTGCTCAAGCACCTTCGGTCCCCCCTCCCGCCGGGACGGTATGTCGTGCTGGAGGGCGAGAGGCTGGACAAGCGCAGCGCCCTCTACCGCTTCCTCTCCGAGCGCGGACGAGTACAGGAATACCCTTCCCCCACCCGTCGGGAGCTCCCGGCGGTCGTCCGGCGCCTACTCCAAGAACGAGGACTGAAGCTGCCCCCGGCGGGAATGCGATACCTGCTGGAGAGCGTAGAGGGAGAGGACGTGAGCCGGTGGGCTCAAGAGGTCACGAAGCTGGCCCTCTACGCCCACGCGGTGCCGGGCAACCGGCTCACCCCGGAAGACGTCCGCGGGGTGGTGTACGCCGACCGGGGGGCCAACGTCTTTGCGGCCTTGGAGGCCCTCTTGAGCCGCGATGCCTCCGGTTTATCGAAGCTCGCCGCCGTCTTGGAGGGAGGAGAGGAGCCCGCTCGGGTCTTCTACTTGTTCGCCGCACAGGTCCGGCACCTGCTGGCGACGCACTCGCTCGCTGCAGAGGGCCTCTCCCGCGAGGAGATCGCCCGTCGGACGGGCGATCTTCCCTGGTTGGTCCGCCGACGCCTCAGCCTGCTCCGACGCCTGTCCGATCCGGATCCGACGCAGGCGCTCATCGACCTGCTCCAGGCCCTCCAGGAGGCGGACGTGCGGATGAAGCGGGGAGAATACCGCCCCGAGGATGCCCTGTGGACCGTTGCCCTCCGCTGGATCTACGCGGTTCCGGTGCGCCGGCGGCACGCTACGCCCCGGTAGCGTGCCTTCCCGCGGCCGAGGCGGACGTCGCAGGCGACGTCGACTGCGCAGGGGAGGAAGAGGCGGGAGCTTGACCGAGGAGCTTGCCCCGCCCGCCCCGCCAGACGATGAGCAAGGGGCTGGCCACGAAGATCGAGGAGTAGGTCCCCACGATCACGCCGATCATGAGGGCGAACGCGAAGTCTCGCAGCACCTCACCCCCGAACAGGAAGATCGAGAAGACGACCAGGAACGTGGTCAGGGACGTCACGATCGTCCGACTCAGGACCTGGTTGATCGAGTGATTGATGAGCTGATCTAAGGGGAGCTTGAGGCGCTTCTTGAGGTTCTCGCGGATGCGGTCGAAGACGACCACGGTGTCCGTGAGGGAGTATCCAGCCAGCGTCAGGACCGCGGTCATGATGAGGAGGGTGAACTCCGTGGGCACGAAGAAGTCCTTCAGCCACATGATCCCGATGACGGCCAAGACGTCGTGGAACATCGCCACCGTGGCCGCCACCCCGAACTTGAAGTCGAAGCGGACGGCGATGTAGGCAATGATCCCGATGATGGCGTAGACGATGGCGTAGACCGCCTTTTGGCGCAGCTCGGCCCCGATGGCCGGGCCGATGGAGGTGCTGCTCGTGTCGAGCACGGGGTTGTCGGGAAAAGCCCCCTCGAAGATCTCCTTGATGCGATCGGCCACCTCCACGGCTTCGCGGCCCGGCGCCTCGTCGGCCTTGACGCGCACGATCAGCTTGAACCCCTCTCCCCCCTTGGCGTCCGTGATCTGCGGGTTGCTAAAGCCGCTCTCCCGCAGGAGGCGGCGGGCCTCCTCCAGGGACACGTCCTGCTTGAACTCCAGGGTCACGGACGTCCCTCCGGTAAACTCGATCCCCAAATTGGCCTGCCCCGTCACGAAGATCTGGAAGGCGGCGATGAGCCCCAGCAGCACCAACCCCGTGGAGAGGAGGAAGGCGATCCTCCGCTTGCCCATGAAGTCGATGTGTGTCTCCCCGAGGAGACGGATCATCTTGGGAGGGCGGCGATCGGCGCCGGAGGCCTCCGACATGCGTTGGGTCTTCATATGCTAAGCCTCCTTGGCTGACGCTCCTTGAGGAAGTCGAACGCCAGGCGGGTGCCGACCAGGGCCGTGAACAGGTTGATGAAGATACCGATGCTCAAGGTGGTGGCGAACCCCTTGATCGGCCCGGTCCCGAACGTGAAGAGGATGAGCGCGGTAATGAGCGTGGTGACGTGCGCGTCCACGATGGTAAGCAGCGCCCGCTCGTAGCCGAAGTCGATCGCCGCGCGGACCGTCTTGCCCGACCGCAGCTCCTCCCGGACGCGCTCGAAGATCAAGACGTTGGAGTCGACCCCCATGCCGATCGTCAGGATCAAGCCCGCGATCCCGGGGAGGGTCCAGGTGGCGTCCAGGAGCATCATCGCGGCGATGAGCATCAGGAGGTTCAAGGCCAGGGTGAGGTCGGCGATCAGGCCGGCCAGGCGGTAGTAGAAGACCATAAAGAGGAGCACCAACGCGCCGGCCAGCGCCGAGGCGAAGATCCCCTTGCGGATGGAGTCCTGCCCCAGCGAGGGGCCGATGCTCTCCTCCAAGATGGTGCGCAGGCGCACGGGGAGGTTCCCCGAGCGGAGGACGATGGCCAACCGGGTGGCCTCCTCGTTGGTGGCCAACCCCGTGATCTGGGTCGTGTCGCGGATGGCCCGCCACCCCTGGAGGCGAGCGGCGTCCACGAGCGTCTTGTCGATGGTTGGAGCGCTTTGGACCCTCCCGTCGAGGATGATGGCCATCTGGTCCCCTCGGCCGTCCCCGGGGACCTCGCCCCCCTTGAGCTTGCCGGTGCGCAGGAGCTCGGCGAACTGGCGGGCTCCCTCCTCCGTGAACGTCAGCACCACGACAAAGGGGGATCCGCTCTGGAACGTCCCCGCCTCCGCGCGGGCGTTGAGGATCTTGTCGCCGGTGAGCAAGGGGGTGGCTTCCACGATGAGGTAGACCGGGCCCTCGGGGGAGTCGGGGTAGTAGACCGCCTCCTCAAAGGGGTTGGTGCGGGGAGGTTCGCCTTCCACGTAGGGCTCGACGCGCAGGACCTTGCGGAACTCGAGGAACCCGCGGCGCTCGATGAGGTCGCGCACCTCCTCGGGGCGGGTGCAGGGCTTCGGAGGAGCCGGGCAGGGGATCTCCACCCAGATGCGGTTCTCCCCGGCTTGGGTCACGATCGTCTCCGTCAGACCGGATTGGTCCACCCGGAGCCGAATGATGCGCACGGCCTCCTCGATGGCCCGCCTGCGGTCCGCGATCGGCAGCTTCTCCCAGTCCTCGGGATGGGCTTCCAGGAGGAGCATCACGCCCCCCCGTAGGTCGAGCCCCAGGATGGGGTTCTCGACGGCGATGACCGCCACCGAGCCGAGGAAGGCGATCGCGATGAGCGCAGCCCGTAGCCCTTGGCTTCCCGACCCCAGCCTCATCCTCATGGAGTGCCCTCCCGAACCGGGCTCTTCCGTTCCTTCTCCGCCACGCTCTCCTTGACGAGCTTGAGGGTCACCCCGTCCTCCACCTCCAGCCAGACGTGTTCTTTGTCGACCTTCTTGATCGTGCCCACAATCCCCCCGATGGTGACGACCTTATCCCCGCGCTTGAGGGAGTCGATGAGCTCTTTGTGCTGCTGCCGTCGCCGCCGCTCGGGACGGATCAGGAAGAAGTAAAAAAACACCCCAAAGAAGAACAGCAACAACAGCGTAGAGATGAGCTGAGAGCCGTCTTGCATGCTAGAGAATTCCCCCGTTCAGATGCCGTCGCGTTAGTTTGCTGAGGTGATCTTCATTATACAAGACGACGGAGAGCGTGCCAAGCGGCAGCGTCGTTCCCGCGGATTGTACCGCCCGAGGGGGAGGGTTGGACAGAGACGAGGCGAGACAGGGGATATGGCCCGAGGTTGTGGCCTAGGGCTCAGGCCGCTATAATCCGCCGAGGAGGCGGTGGGAGCGGGATGAGCGACGCGCGGTGGCCGGGCCGGGACGTGATCTCCATCCGCGAGTTCTCCCGCCGCGACATCGAGACCGTCCTCCGCGAAGCGCAGCGGATCCGTCCTAACCCCGATCTCCTGCGGGGCCGAGTGATGGCCTCCCTCTTCTTCGAGCCCTCCACCCGGACCCAGCTCAGCTTCGCCAGCGCCTGCGAGCGCTTGGGGGCCGGCGTCATCGGCTTCTCCGACGTGCAGTCGACCTCGCAGGCCAAGGGGGAGACGCTGGCGGACACCATCCGGATGGCCGAGCGCTACGCCGACGTGATCGTGATCCGCCACCGCTGGGAGGGGAGCGCGCGGCTGGCCGCCGACGTGGCGGGCGTCCCCGTGATCAACGCCGGGGACGGGGCCAACCAGCACCCCACCCAAACCCTTCTGGATTTGTTTACCATCCGGCAGTACCTGGGGCGCATCGACGGGCTGCGCATCGGCTTGGTCGGGGATCTGCGCTTCGGGAGAACGGTCCACTCGCTGGCGACGGCCCTCACCCGCTTCGAGGACGTCTCGCTGCGACTGATCTCCCCGCCCAACCTGCGGATGCCCGAGTCCGTCCTCCGCGAGCTCGAGGGGCGGGTGGACTACCAAGAGCAGGAAGCGCTGGAGCTCGAGGGGCTGGACGTCGTGTACGTGACCCGCATCCAGAAGGAGCGCTTCCCCGACATCGAGGAGTACGAGAAGGTGAAGGGGGCTTACGTGATCACCCCCCCGATCGTCCGAGAGCAGCTCCGGGAGGACGCCGTCATCCTCCACCCGCTGCCGCGGGTGGACGAGATCCACCCGGACGTAGACGGGCTCCCGCAGGCCAAGTACTTCGAGCAGGCCGGGAACGGCGTGCCCGTGCGCATGGCGCTGCTGAAGCTGGTCCTCCTGGGGGAGGACGGGAGGTAGGATGGGATGAGCGAGAGCGGGGGCGCGAACGCGAACGCGAAGAAGGGGGCCGGGGAGCTTAAGGTCTCGAAGATCCGGCGGGGGACGGTGATCGACCACATCCCGGCGGGGATGGCCCCGGCGGTGCTGCGGGTGCTCGGGATCGACCGGGGGGTCTCGGACATCGTCGTGATGGCGATGAACGTGCGCAGCCGCTCCCTGGGCCGCAAGGACATCGTCAAGATCGAAAACCGCGTCATCGACGAGGAGACCCTCCAACGGATCGCGATCATCGCCCCGGAGGCGACGATCAACATCGTGGAGGAGTACCAAATCATCAAGAAGGATCGCATCTCCCTCCCCCGGGAGCTTCACGGCGTGCTCAAGTGCCCCAACCGCTACTGCATCACGAACGACCCCCAAGAGGGGGTCCCCACGCTCTTCCTCTGCGAGCGGGAGAAGCCCCTGGAGCTGCGCTGCCACTACTGCGAGGGGCTCGTCCGGGGCGAACAGGTGGAGCTGATCCTCTGATGATGAGAAGCGGGACGGTCCGCGCCTTCTTCTGCGTCGAACTCGAGGAGGAACTCCGAGCGAAGCTCGACCGGATTACCCAAACCCTTAAGAGGGTTCCCGTAAAGGCGAGCTGGGTGCGGGCGGAGAACCTCCACATCACCCTCAAGTTCCTGGGCGACGTCGAGGAGGGGCGGCTTCCCGAGCTGGAGGCGGCGGCCCGGAAGGCCCTCGAGGGGAGCCCTGTAGACGGGGCCGTGCGGTGGACCCTCGATCGCCTAGGGGCCTTTCCCGTCCGGGAGCGCCCGCGGGTGGTGTGGGTCGGATCTTCCCGAGAGCCTCGGGAGCTGGCCGAGCTGGCCGCCCGCTTGGAGGAGGCGCTCGAGCCCTTGGGGTTTGCCCCGGAGGGCCGTGGGTTTGTGGCGCACATCACCCTGGGGCGGGTCAAGGAACGGCCCCCGAGCCCGGGCGTGCGGGAGCTGGCCCGCGCGCTCCAAAGCTACCCCGACTTTCACCTCGAGGCCCGCGTGACGGCCCTTACGCTGATGAGGAGCGACCTCACCCCGCAGGGGGCGATCTACACGCCCCTGTTTCGGCTGCCCTTTCACGCCGCGGGCATCTCTCCCGAAGGGCCACCGCAGGATTCCGGGGAGGCGTAAAGATGCCCTACGAATATCGCGATCACACGGGGGAGGCGTGGCTGGTCGCTTGGGGGGCCACCATCGAGGAAGCGTTCGCCGAGGGGGCCAAAGCCCTCTTCGACCTCATGGTAAACGTCCAAGACGTGGAGCCCCGGGAGGTCGTGGAGATCGCCCTCGAAGCGGAGGGGCTCGATCGGCTCTTCTTCGAGTGGCTGAACGCCCTCCTCGTGCAGAAGGACTCCCAAGGGCTCGTCTTCTCGAAGTTCGAGGTGAGCATTTCGAGAGACGACGGCAACGGGGGCTACGCCCTCCAAGCCCGAGCCTGGGGCGAGCCCTACGACGTCGAGAAGCACGGCAGCAAGGTCGACGTCAAGGCCGCCACCTACTCCGGGTTGCGGTGTGAGGAGACGCCGGAGGGCTGGCGGGTCGAGTGCGTGGTGGACATCTAACCTTGCGACGCGCCCCGGCTGTGGGGTTCTTGCCCTCCCCACGGGTGGCCATCCCGTGGAGATCTTCGCGGTTCAAAGAGGAGGCCGTTTGTCCCTCCCGACGCGTTCCGGTACACTGCGGGCGGTGAGCGGATATGGCCAAGGCCCCGGTGCAAAAGATCGTCTTAACGTATGAAGACTACGTGCACTTCCCCAACGACGGCAGGCGCTATGAGATCTTGGAGGGGGAGGTCTACGTGTCGCCCGCACCCAAGACGAAGCACCAGACGGTCGTGGGAAACGTTTTTGCGCTGCTTCGGGAGTTTGGCCGGCGGAAGAAGCGAGGCCGGGTCTTCGTCGCCCCGACGGACGTGGTGCTCTCGCGCACGAACGTCGTCCAACCCGATGTGCTCTTCCTGTCGAACGAGCGGCTTCCCCTCCTCACGGAGCGAAACGTCCAGGGGGCGCCGGACTTGATCGTGGAGGTGCTCTCCGAGTTCACCGAGGAGCAAGATCGAACGCTCAAACCTCAGATCTACGCCCGCCACGGCGTGAAGGAATACTGGCTCATCGACCCCGATCGCGAGGCCCTAGAGCAGTACGAGCTGGCCCCGAGTCCCACGAGTTCCGCCACACAGCGACCTACCCGCCGCGGGACGAGACCCTCCGCTCGAGGCTCCTGCCGGGACTTGCGCTCCGGCTCGCGGAGCTTTGGGAGCAAGCAAAGAGGATCACTCCATCCGCCCGTCGCCGCGCTTGACCATGGGATCGCGGCCCGAGGCCCCGGGGTGCTTCTCCACGAGCATGTCCTTGGTGTAGATGAGCTCCTCGCGGGTGTAGCCCGAGATCTCGTACTCGTCGCTTAAGACGATGCAGTCGACGGGGCAGACCTCTTCGCAATCCCCTACGAAGATGCAGCGGAGCATGTTGATCTGGAAGTCCGCCGCGTAGCGGTGGGATTTGGAGATGGGGTTCTTCTTCGGGTTGGGCGCGTCGACCACGTGGATCGCCTGGGCCGGGCAGACGATCTCACAGAGGTGACAGGCGATGCAGCGCTCCGTGCCGTCCTCCCAGAGGCGCAGGTAGTGACGCCCGCGGAACATCGCGGGGGGCTTGCGTTTCTCATCCGGGTACTGGATCGTCACGGGCGGCTCGAAGAGGTAGCGAAAGGTGATGCTCATCCCCTTAAGTAGCGCCCCTAAGCCTTCGATCGCGTTCTTGACGGACATCTTCGGATTTTTCCCTCCCCGTTTTTCCCTTCGTCCTCCGGCGCGTTCCGGGCTGCGGGTGGACTAGCGGTCGACATCGCCCAACACGGGATCGATGCTGGCGATGGCCACCACACAGTCGGCCAGGTACGCCTCCTCGATCAGGAGGGGGAGAGCCTGGACGTGGGCGAACGAGGGCGAACGCATCCGCACCCGGAGGGGCTTGTTGCTCCCGTCGCTCGCCACGAAGTAGCCCTTCTCCCCCCGCGGGGACTCGACGGTCACGTACGACTTGCCCGGCGGCACGAAGAGCCCTCGGTGGGGGTGCGGCTTCCGGATCTTCGGGTCCTCGACGACGATCGGGCCGTCCGGAAGCCTTTCGAGCACTTGTTCGACGATCCGTGCGCTCTGTTCCATCTCCGCCATGCGCACGAGATACCGGGCGTAGGCGTCTCCGGCCGTCTGCGTGGGGATCTCAAACTCGAAGTCCTGATACGATGAGTACGGAAACGCCTTGCGCACGTCGTAGGCTACGCCCGTGGCCCGCAAGATGGGTCCGGTCACCCCGTAGGCGTAGCACTGCTCCGCGGTGATGCGCGCTATCCCCACGTTGCGCATCTTCCAGATGGGGTTGTTCGTCAACAGACCGTGATATTTCTGCAGGTTGCGTCGCAGATCTTTCAGGAACGTCCGCACGCTTTCCACAAACCCCCGCCGCGGTAGGTCCC
Organism: Candidatus Bipolaricaulota bacterium; assembly: GCA_026982655.1. Lineage (GTDB taxonomy): Bacteria > Bipolaricaulota > Bipolaricaulia > RBG-16-55-9 > RBG-16-55-9 > JALUUA01. The sequence goes on along the minus strand of JALSGO010000012.1, from coordinate 8,104 downwards.
GCATCACCCCGCCGATCCGGAAGTACCGGGGGAACATCCGGGCCCCCGACACCATCTCGAAGAGGTCCAGGACTCGCTCCCGATCCTGGAAGCAATACATGAAGACGCTGGAGACGTTGAGCTCTAAGGCGCTGGTTCCCAGCCAAACCAGATGGCTCGCGATGCGGGAGAGCTCCGCGCACATCACCCGAATGTACTGGGCCCTCTTGGGCGGCTCGATCCCCAGCAGTTTCTCCACGGCCAAGACGTATCCCATCTCCTCGTTGAGCGGGCTTAAGTAGTCCTGGCGGTCGATGAGGGGCACCACCTGATGGTAGGTGCGGTACTCGCACTCCTTCTCGATCCCCGTGTGCAGATACCCGATGACGGGCTTGCAGCTTACGATCATCTCGCCATCGAGCTCGATCACCAAGCGCAGCACGCCGTGGGTGCTGGGGTGCTGCGGCCCCATGTTGAGGAGCATCGTCTCGCGGCCCGTCTCTTGGTCCACGCCCACCCGCTGGAGGTCGAGCTCTTCCCGGCTCGTATGGCGGATGCGCTCCTCGAGGCGTTTTTGCTCCCCGGCTCGGGTGACGCGCTCTCGACTCATCCCTTCCCTCCACTCCGGTCTCCGTCTCGAGCCCGATCGGGGTAAGGCTCGTACTGCTTGGGGATCACTTCGCTCGGCAGCTTCTCCGGGATGTGCCCCTTGAACTGCACCGGCTCCTCCGTGAGGGGGTAGTCCTTGCGCAGGGGGTGGCCGATCCACTCGTCCGGCATGATCAGACGCGTCAGGTTGGGGTGTCCCTCGAAGCGGATCCCGTAGAAATCATACACTTCCCGCTCGTACCAGTTGGCCCCCGGGAAGAGGTCCACGATGGAGGGGAGCACCGGATCCTCCCGCGGCACCCGCACCTGGAAGACCAGCTTGGCCGGAGGATCGGGAGAGTGCAGGACGTAGAGCACGTGAAAGTAGGGTTCGATCTCCCAGTAGTCCGCCGCGGTGAGGTCGTAGAAGGCGCGAAAGCCCAGCTCTTTGGCGAGCCGTATGCAGTCCCGCAGGCCCTTGGGGCTGAGCACGAGCGCCTTCCAGCCCGACGCGAGCGTTGTCTCCTCCATCACGGCGTCGGGGAAGCGCTCGCGGATCGCGCGGATCACCCGCTCGACCGCTTCCGTGGCTCCGCCCGTCTGTTCGGGGTTCGCGTCCATTCGCGTACGAGATGCCTCCTTCCCGCAGGCCGACATCGCAAGGGACCGCGGCCATCATAGCAGACCTCAACGCGCTTCTCAACCGTCCCCGATCCCGGCGACCTCAGGATGTTCCGACGTCATCGGGAGGAACCGGTCCTACCCCGATGCGCCTGCGCACCTCGTGCAGCGTCTCTTGGGCGACCTTTTGGGCCTTGGCCGCCCCCCGCTCCATGGCTGCCCGCGCGTCGGCCTCCGTGAGCTTGGCGCGCCGCTCCCGGAGGGGCCGGAGAACCTCCATCAAGTGCTCGAAGACAGCCTCCTTGAGCTTAGCGTAGCGGATCGTGCCCTGGGCGTACTCGGCCCGGAAGCCCTCGTACACCTCCGGGGCGGCCGAGAGCTTGAGGAGCAGGAAGAGGTTGGCTACCCCGGGGCTCATCGTCTCCCCTTGGGGACCCGTGTCCGTGACCGCCGTCTTGATCTTCTCCCAGAAGCTCTCCTCGGGCTCGAAGAGGGCCAGATAGTGCTTCGGCCCTAAGCTCTTGCTCATCTTCTTCTCCGGAGCGGCGGGGGACATGATGCGGGGGGCCTCGCTTAAGAGGGGCTCCGGCTCGGGGAAGTACGCCCCGAAGCGGGCGTTAAACCTCCGGGCGATGCGGCGGGTGAGTTCTAAGTGCTGCAGCTGGTCCTCCCCCACGGGCACCTTGGCTCCGTGATAGATGAGGATGTCCGCCGCCTGGAGGACAGGGTAGTCGAAGAGCCCCACGCTCACGAACTCCTGCGTGCGTTCGACGTGCTCGCGCTTCTCCTTGAACTGGGTCATCCGCTGGAGGTCGCCGTACCCCGCCAGGGCGTTGAAGACCCAGCAGAGCTCGGTGTGCTCCGGGACGTGGGACTGCACGAAGAGCACGGAGCGCTCGGGGTCGATCCCGCAGGCCAGAAGGTCGAGCACCAAGTTCTGGGTGTTGCGTCGGAGCTGCTCCGGGTCCCACTCCTCCGTGATGGCGTGGTAGTCCGCGATGAAGAAGAAGCACTCGTACTCGTCTTGCAGGGCGAGCCAGTTCCGGATGGCCCCAAAGTAATTGCCGATGTGCAGCTCTCCCGTGGGCTGAATCCCCGAGACGACCCGCACCTTCTCCTTGAATGGGCTCATCGTGATCCTCCGTGCCTTATAGCGTAGCAGAACTCCCCCGGCGGCTCAACGGTTCGCGGCTTCCCCCTACCCTTGGACGTGGGCAGCCTAAGAGGCCGCCGGGCCGTGGGGCCTGGAAGCGATGCGGGTCCCCCGGCTGTGGAACCTCCACCACTTCTGCCCCAATCGTCGCTCTCTCCTCCAAGGTCCCGCGAGACCGGCGCGGGCGCGGGCGAGAAGCCACTCTATTCCTATAGACAACGGCTCAGCTCGAGGAACTCCACGATCTGGGTGGGGGTGCCCAGCACCAGCACCCGATCCCCCGGCTCGATCACCGTCTCGGGAGGCGGGTTCAGCACCGTCTGCCCCTTCCGCCTGCGGATCTGGAGCACCGTGACGCCCGTGCGTTCCCGGATCTGACACTCCCGTAAAGAGCGTCCCACCAAGGGGCTCTCCCGGGGGATCTCGACCTCTTGGACCTTCTGGAGCCGCCCGTGGGGGTCCTCCCGCTGGAGCCACTCCTGCAAGAGCGCTCCGTAGCGCCGCTGGCGCAGCTCGTGGAGGTACTCCTCCAGCTCCAGGGCGGGCACGCCGGCGTGCAGCAGCGCGTGGCGGATCAACTCGATGGCTCCCTCGAACTCCGGCTGGATCACCTCGGAGACGCCCTCGCGGAAGAGCTCCTCCCGCTCCTCGTCCCAGTGGGCCCGCGCCAGGACGGGCAAGGAGGGGTTCCGAGCCCGCAGGTGCCGGAAGGCCCCCTTCGCCCGCGGGAAGTCCGGAAGAGCCAGCACCGCCAGGCGCGCCCGCTCCGGACGGGCGGCGGCGATGACGGGCTCGTGCGCGGCGTCCCCCAAGATCACGCCTGTCCCCTGGGCTTTGAGTCTTCGGGCCTTCTCGGGGTCGCGCTCGACGACCACGAACGGGACCCGGAAGCGCGCAAGGGCCTCCCCCACGGCGCTGCCCATCCGCCCGTAGCCGCAGACGATCACGTGGCCCCCCAAGGGGCCCCCCTCGGGGACCTCTCCCTCGAACTCGAGGGCCCGAGGCCCCTCCAGCCGGGGGAACCTCCGGCGTACGAGGTCCCAGAGCGGCGGGGCCAGTCGGAACAAGAACGAGCTTACGAAGATCGAGAGCAGCGAGGCGGCCAGGAGCGCGTTGTACCCCGCGGGCGAGAGCAGCCCCAGCTCCGCGCCCATCTTCCCGATCACGAACGAGAACTCCCCGATCTGGGTGAACGTCAGCGCGGTGAAGAGGGCCACCCTCACGGGCTGCCGGAAGAGCCAAACCAGCACCCCCCGGACCAATCCCTTGCCCAGCACGCCCGCGAGCACGAGCAGCCCCACCAGCGGGAGGTTCCCCGCCAGCAGCTCCGGGTCGAGGAGCATCCCCATCGACACGAAGAAGAGGGCCACGAAGAGGTCCCGGAGGGGAAGCACGCGGGCGAGCGTCTCGTGGACGTAGTCCGACTCCCCGATGACCAGCCCCGCCAAGAAGGCCCCCAGCGCGGGTGACAGACCCGCCTGAGCGGTGATGAGCCCCGTCCCCAGGCTGAGCACCAGGGCGACCAACAGGAAGAGCTCGAAGTTGCGCGCCCGGGCCACCCGATCGAGCAAGGGGGGCACCACCCGCACGGCGAGCCAGAAGACGGGCACCACCACGGCCACGCCCTTCCCGAAGGCCCCCAAGATCCCGAGCACGTCGCCGCCCGCTCCCGTCTCCGGGCTCGCCGTGGGGCTTAGGAGGGCGGCGAGGGCGGGCAGCAGGAAGAGCATCACCACCACGGCCAAATCTTCTACAAGGAGGGTCCCGATGGCGAGGCGTCCGTGGCGGGTGTCGAGTTCCCCCCGCTCCAGCAGCAGCTTGGCGATGATCATCGTGCTGCTCACCGAGACGGTCGCCCCCAGCACCAACGCTTCCGGGAGGGGGAGGCCGATCCCTTGGCTCAGCCCCAGGAACAGCGCGATCATGAGGGCGATGCCCAAAAGCCCCCCGCCCAGGGCGACCCCCCGCATCCGGACCAGCTCTTTCAGGGAGAACTCCAGTCCCAGGGTGAACATGAGCAGCAGGACCCCCAGCTCGGCCAGCTGCTCGATGACCCGGAACTCGGAGGTGCCCGGCGCGGCCACGAAGGGCCCCACGAGCGCCCCTCCGACGATGTAGCCCAAAAAGAGCGGGAGCTTTACGAGATACGCCAGCGCTCCCCCGCCGGCCGCGGCCAGCATCGCCAAGAGGAGGTCCCGAAAGAGCGTGGACTCGGGCATTTAGGGCTCCTCGGCCTCCGAGGCAGGCAGCGGGCGCGGCGGGGCGGCCAGCAGCACCGGCCCCGGCGACTGCTCCAAGATCTTCATCGAGATGTCCCCCAGCAGCATCTCCTTCACCTTGGAGCGCCGGACGCGGCCCAACGCCAGCATAAACTCCTCGCTGGCTTCCTCTATGAGGATCTGCGCCGGATCGCCCACCCGCACCCGCTCCTCCGCGCGCTCCGCAAGCTCGGAGGGGAGGACCGAACGGGCCTCTCGGAGGTGCCGCTCGGCTTCCGATCTCTTCCCTTCCTCCGGGATCACGGCGAGGAGCGCCAGCGGAACGCCCAGGGTGCCCGCGATCTCCCCCGCCTGGCGGACGGCTTCCAGGGCCGTCTCCCGGCCCGTCACCCCTACCATCAGTCCCTGATCGGGCCGGAGGTTCTTGGCCACGAGCACCGAGCAGGGCGCGCCCATCGCAACCTCCTGGGCCACGCTCCCCAGGAGCCAGCGCCGAAGCCCCGTGTGCCCCCGCGTCCCCAGGAGAACGAGGTCGTACTCCGGGTCCTCGGCCTCCCGGAGGATCTCCCGGACGGGCGGACCCTCCCGCAGCCGGAAGCGCACGTCTTGCTCGTGCACGCCCACCAGGTGCACCTCGTAGAGCCCGTGGGCGATCGCCCTCAAGGCATGCTTTGCTAGGGGCTTTTCGCGTTCGTCGAGTTGGAAGAGCCCGAGCTCTTGCAGGGAGTCCTGCGCGCGACGGAGCAGCTCAAAGTGCGGGGGCTCCACTCCCCAATCTTCGAGCTTCTCCGAGGAGAGGCCTCGGCCCAGTAGGGTCTCCCGGGGCGGGGTGGCCACGTGGAGTACCGTGAGCGACGCGCCCGTTCCCAAGGCGAGTCGCCCCGCATACTGAAGAGCCACCTGACAGGCCTCCCAGTAGGCGATCGGCACCAGGATCTTTCGCATCTCGCTCCCTTCTTAAAGCCCCAGCAGGGGCCAGTAGAACCGCGCGAGCAGCAGGAGGATTATAACGGAGGCCACCAGGAGGCGCGCCCCGGCGCGGGCGAAGTCGCTCGGGCGGAGCCGGCCGCTGCCGTAGACGATCGTGGCCGCCGGGGTCCCGATCACCGTGAGGAAGGCGAATGCCGAGGAGAGCGAGGTCACAAAGCCGGCGGCCAACACGCTCGTGCCCGAAAGGGCCGCCATCTGCAGGGTGACCGACCCGAGGACGGCCACCGCGGCACCGCTGCTCATCAAGTTGGTGAACGCGACCATCAACAACGCGATCAGGAGCAGCAAGCTCCCCTCCCCCCCGCCGGCCAAGCCCAGAAGGGTCTGCGCCAGCCAAGCCGCCGCGCCGGTCGTCTGCAACCGATAGCCCAGCGAGATCGCCGCCGCGTAGAGCAACACCACGCCCCAGTTGACGCCCGCGTTGAGGTCCTCCCAACGGACGTGCCCCGTCACCAGGTACAGCGCGGCCCCCAGCACGGCCACCATCCCCAACCCCAGCTGCCCGCTGAAGGCGATCCAGCCCACGAGGATCAACAGGAAGAGGCCGAGAGCTTCGGCGTCCCGCCGCGAGAGACGCCCCGTCTCCCGCACGCGGCGCCGCAGTCGGACCAGCGCCCGGCGGAGATCCACCACCTCGGGCCGAAAGGTCCGGCTCAGCACCCAGAGGACGAACGGCAGCTGCAACCACACCAAGGGATAGGCGTAGAGCATCCACCGCAGGTAGTCCACCTCGATGCCGAACATCCGACGCCAGAAGTCGATCATGATCGCGTTGCGCGCCCCGCCGGAGGGCGTCCCCAGGGCGGCGATCGCACAGCCGTAGACGATGGACAGCAGCAGCAGCGCGGCCAGCTGCCGGGTGGAAGCCCCAGAGCGGTCGCGCTCCACCGCGGCCAGGATCCCCAAGGCCACGGGGAGCATCATCGCTGCCACGGTGTGCTCCCCGATGAACGAGGCCAAGAGCGCCGAGACGGTCGCCAGCCCCGCGGCCACCCGGTACGCGTTGGGGCCCGTAAGCCGAAGGAGCGCGAAGGCGATCCGCACGTCGAACTTCTGCTTGACCAAGGCCACGGAGATCATCAAGGAGCCCATGATGAAGAAGACGGCGTCGCTCATGTAGGAGCGGGCGATCTCGTTGGGGCTCCCCAGGGCAAGCACGGCTTGGCCGAAGGCGATCAAAAGGGCCGTGGCGGGCAGGGGGATCGGCTCCGTCACCAAAAAGACGATCACCGTGGCGAGCAGCGCCAGGGCTCGTTGCCCCTCCGGGGAGAGCCCCTCGGGCCGGGGGAGCAGCAAAACGAGCAGGCCCACGAGGAGCCCCAGCCAAAGCCAGCGGCGGACCCACAGCCAACGGAGCAACGGCATCTCTTAGAGTTTGAGCAGGGAATCCCAGAGCCGGGCCGCGTTGTCGTACAGCACGGCGCGCTTCGTCTCCTCGGGGAGCGGAAGCTCGAGGAAGCGCTCCACGTTGGCTCGGATGCTTCTTACGCCGGGGCCCGGCCAGTCGCTCCCGAAGAGCGATTTGTGCGCGATCTCCGCAAAGCGCGGGAAGTATTTCAACAGATTCTGGGGCGGGATGCCCGAGATGTCGAGCCAGACGTTCTCGTGACGCCTCAGGAGGAAGAAGGCCGGCTCCGTCCACAGGGGCCGCCCCCCGTGGGCCATCAGGATCGTGAGCTTGGGGAAGTCGATCGCCACGTCGTCCAAACCGAGGGGGTCGCCGTACTTGACCCGCGCGCCGGGGAAGACCGACGTCCCCGTGTGGACCATCACGGGGATCTTATACTCTTGGGCCTTCTCGTAGATCGCTCCGAGGGCGTCCAGGCCGTTGAGGTAGTCGTTGGGGTAAAAGAGCTGGTGGGGCGGGTGGATCTTGACGATGCGGATCCCCAGCTCCTCCACGAGGTGGGCCATCTCGGCCTCGGGGTCCTTCGTGTAGCGAGGGTGGAGCGAGCCCACGGGCAGGAGACGGTCGGGGGCCGCTCGGCAGTATTGGGCGACGAAGGCGTTCGTCTCGTCGGTGAAGCCCATCACGTCGGGGCTCACGTAGTTGATGAGCGCCGCCCGTTCGACCCCCCACTCGTCCAGGAGCTTCAAGAACTCGCCGGGGGCCTCCGCAAGCTTCAGGAGACGATCGAAGTCGGCGTGATAACGCTTCCAGAGTTCGAGCACATCGGGCTTGAGCATCCGCCAGGGCTGGATGTGGACGTGGATGTCGATCACCGGTACGGACGGGGTCATTCGAGATCACCGTCGGTGAGGGTAGCACACGATCGCGGCATTGCACAAGCCGGTCGACACGACTACCATAGCTCCGGTGAGCAGGATGGCCGACGGGAAGGTCACGATCCCTACGCTCTTCGAGATGAAGGCCCGGGGCGAGCCGATCAGCATGATCACCGCCTACGACTGCCCCACGGCACGGCTGGCCGACCGAGCGGGCATCGACGTCGTTTTGGTGGGCGACTCCGTGGGAAACAACGTCTTGGGGTACGAGAGCACCGTGCCCGTCACCCTCGAGGAGATGCTCCACCACACCCGCGCCGTGCGCCGC
>JALSGO010000011.1 GCA_026982655.1 Candidatus Bipolaricaulota bacterium | reverse complement strand
CAGGACCCGGGGAGGTGGAGCCGGTGGCTCACCCAAAAGCGCCGACGCATTGAGACGGTGATTGGGCAGCGGGTCGAGCGGTTTCGGGCGAAACGGACGTGGGCTCGGGACCGGTGGCACTTGGGGGTGAGGGTCTACCGCAAGGTCTTGAGCCACACCTTGGCGGTCTACCTCAACCTGCAAAGGGGAAGAGAGCCGCTGCAGTTCGACACCTTGTTGGCTCATTAGAAACTTGCACATCGCGTTAGTTAAGTTTGCAAATGAGGAAGAACGTCGAAGGTTTCTCTATCGGGAGGCCCAGCTCTTGGAGGATGACGAGCGTTGGCATCAGCGGCTAGCGGAGGCTTTGGAAGTTACTGCGAAAACCTTTAGCGACGACCCCCGCTGGGTGGCCAAAGCCTATGGCTCTCTGCTTCAGCAGGCCCGCAAGGAGCTGGGGATGCGCCAAGCGGATCTGGCACGCTTGTCGGGAGTTAGGCGGGATGACATCAGCAAGCTGGAGACGGGCAACTTCCGGTTTTCGGACGCTTGGGAGCGCAGGCTGCGGCGGGTGCTCAATACGCTCGCTAAGCGCCTTTGGGGAGAAGCTTAGGCGGGTTGCAACTCCCACGCTTGTACGTCTTCCCACGCAGGGGCCTTCTTCGGGGGAAGCTGCGCGAAGCGGAAGACCACCAACAACTTCGGACGGTCGGGGCTGTTGTGCTCGGCGACTTCCCGGGCCCAGCGGTTGAACTCTTCATCCCCATCGATCTGCATGACCAACGCAACACTGCTGGGGATCTCGCCCAGCAGATCCGGTCGGCGGCGGGTCAACTCGTCAAATAGGGCGATAAGCTGGGTGTTCTTGCGCTCGTATGTAGTCATCTTTCCTTCCCTTTCCCTTTGTCTCTTTCCCCGGCCCATGGCTCAAGTTAGGGCTTCAACCCCTGGAGGAATCGTTCTCGGTAAACGGCCCAATTCGCATTTAGGTCGTTCTGAGCCAACGTCAAACCCTCTTCCAAGGACACGTTGAGTATCGTCTTATACTTCTTCCCTGTCAAGTCGTAGCGATCACAATCGACGAACCCGTGGGCGGTGTCGTAGCGGATGACGGGCTTCCATTCGCCCTGTACGCGGACCTCCAGTTGCAGCCGGAAGGCCCGGACCTTGCCCCGCTCAAGCTCGAAGGTACGGCGCTCCCGCACGTCCTCGGCTCGCTCCAGCTCTACGTCTACGGTTTTGCGGTGGGCCGTCATGGGGCGACGCGCTTGCGATGCTGAGCCAGGGTGAGCACCCCGCCTTCCGGCTCCTCATCCGGCACGATCCGCAGGCGCTTCACCCTCCGCAGCTTCTGCCACGCCTCTTCCTCCGTGATCCCCAGTTTCACTGCCACCTTGCACGCCAGTTCCCGGGCTTGGGACTCCGTGATCGTCTGCTTTTTCCCAACGTAAGCGATATACCGTTGCTTGATCCGTTTCTCTTCCCGATCCCAATAGCTGTCCCGCAGCACCCAAGCTGTCCAGTATCCGCCCTCCGGTTTCTTCTTCCTCTGTTTCGCGAGAAACATGGTGTCATCATACCACTTGCGTTTACCAATTGCAAGTTAGACTTGCAGTGTCGGTAAGCCACTTTTTCTGGTGACGAATGTCCCTTCATTTACCCGGCGTTACCCCCTTGACAATCATGCCACCATGTGGTATGATTACAGTGCAAGATCAAAGGATCTTTGACAAGTGAACACCGGCGAAAGCAAGCGAAGCGAAAGCAAGCTACTGAGAGAGGAGAGGGGGGATCAGTGATGACGGTTGTGCAGCGGATTGAGGCGGCCCACCGGCGGCTGGAGAAGGCCAAGGAGATCGTGAGGGCGGGTAAAGTTCACCGGATCGAAGGCGCGGACGACTATTGGATTGTAGAGGGCTCTCACGGAGCTTTCTACATGGTCAACGGGACGTGCACTTGTCCTGACTACCGAAGAAGGGGCAAGGAAATCAAGTGGTGCAAGCACATGCTGGCGGTTGAAATCGTCAAATCCGAAAGGGGGAGAGCCGGAAATGCTCAGTGCAAAAGCACAAAGTCTAATCGAAAGCCTCAACACGCTTACGGAGCAAGAGCTGGAGGCGTTGAGGACGGCGATCGGGGCGGAGCTGATGGAGCGCGATCTCTCCCAGAATGGGGCTGAGAGCACGACAGAGAGCCGGGCGTCCCTGGCCGGGGACCTCCACCCGGCTCCCGTCGCCAAATCCAAAATACGGGCCAATGAGCGCCAAGTCAAGGACACATGGGAGTGGACGACAGTGAGAGTGGCCTGCGGGGAGTGCGGAGGCCAAGGTTGGAAGAAGACGTTGCTGGACGGGGAGCTCTGCGACTGCCAAGCTTGCGACCGTCGGGGATGGCTTGAGCTGACGGTGCCGGTCCTCCGGTGCCCGGAGTGTGGAGGCCCGGCAGATGAGCGCGTCATGACAGGGATGAGGTGCGGTAGGTGTACTTACGGTGGCTGATCCCTTCCCTCTTACCTGACCGGGGGCCGGGGCCTCTCTCCGGGGCTCCGGCCTCCCCTCACCCCCAGGAGTTTATGCAAATCGGCCAAATGGCCGTTTTGCATAAGGCGACTAACCCAAAGGATCCCCAAGCGTTCGGCCTCCTGCTGAACACCCTTCTCATTCCAGTCGGAACCCAGGAGCTGTCCAAATTCGGCCAAATGGCCGTTTTTGGACAAGGCGACTAACCCAAAGGATCCCCAAACGCTCGGCCTCCTGCTGAACACCCTTCTCGTTCCAGTCCGAGCCGAGGAGTTTATGCAAATCCGTCATTTGACGGTTTTGCATAAGGCGACTAACGACGCTCTGATCAACTCCCAACTTCTCCCCAATTTCTTTTTGAGTCCAACCCAGCTTGTAGAGGTGCCAAGCTTGGACTTCGCGTGTTCTCCTCCAGCGTTCGGTGATGTGGGAGACCCAGCGCTGGACGGTGCGTTCGGGGACGCCCAGTCTGCGTCCCCATTCGGCAGCGTTGAGGCCGGGGTTGGCCTAGGAGTTTATCGAAATCGGCCATTTGGCCGTTTCCGATAAGATCCCCCTCCCTCTGAAAATCTTAGGCGCGCAGGGCATCCCCGGCCTCCCCCTCTCACCCCCCAGGGGGTATGCTAAAGGCCCGGCGCATCGATGGAGCGCACTTCCACGTGCTCCAGCCACTCTCGTTCCCTGCGCCACCACCTATTGAGCGCGCGTCGGATGGCGTTGTCTACGTGCTTGCTGTCTTGTCCTCTTCGCCGTCCCAGCAGCAACCCCAGCCACGCCTCCTGGGTGAGTTCCCGTCGCAGCTCTTGGTAATCCCCACGCCAGCCCCACTGCACGTAGGACTGCAGGGCATAAGAGACGTGGCGCTTAACCCGTTGCTCTTCCCGGAGTAGCTCATCCCTCTGCGTCATGCCCAGGATTTTACCTCGGGAAGAGGCCCAAGGTAGAGGAAGTGCTTCCGTCACCGTCCCAGGTGCGGGGAGGACTTGACACCGGGGATAGGGGTTATGCTAGGGTGCTTTCTGGAAGGAGGTGACGCGGGAGGGAGGGAGCTTGAGCAGACGCACTTGGGGAAGGCTCCAAGGAGACGGGACGGCCTAAAATCCGGTTCCTCAGCGAAAAATCCCAGCTCAGTTGGCAGAGCGTCTGCTTGACGTGCAGAAGGTCGGGGGTTCAAGTCCCTCACCGCCCACCCCTCATGGGCTCTTCGCCGAACCCGCCCCGTGTCCCCCTAGAGAAGATCTTCGCCCATCACCCCTTCGCCCGCGAGATCCTCCGAACGCTCACCGAGGCGGGCCACGAGGCCGTCCTCATCGGCGGCGTGGTCCGAGACGCCCTCTGGGCCGAGTGGGCCGGGGACGAGGATTGGGTCCCCGAAGAGGTGGACTTCGCCACCTCCGCCTTCCCCGACGAGATCCGCGCGCTCTTCCCCGACCGCCGGATCGTCGAGGTGGGAAAGGCCTTCGGGGTGCTCAAGATCGAGGCCCCCGACGGACGGCTCTACGAGGTCGCCACCTTCCGCACCGAGGGGGAGTACGACGGGCGCCGTCCGCAGCGCGTCGAGCTCGTCCGCTCCCTCGACCGAGACGTCCGCCGGCGGGACTTCACCGTAAACGGCCTCGCCGCCCGGCCCGACGGGACCGTCGTCGACCTCGTAGGAGGCATAGAGGACCTACGAAAGCGCATCCTCCGGACGATCGGCGACCCCGACGAGCGGTTTCGGGAAGATTATTTGCGGCTGCTGCGGGCGGTGCGCTTCGCCTGCAAGCTCGACGCCGAGATCGCCCCCGAGACCCGGGAGGCCATCCGCCGGCACCGCCGAGGCATTATGTTGATCTCCGCCGAGCGGATCCGCGACGAGCTGCTGGCGATCCTCAAGACCCGCCGCTCCGCCCGCGGGGTGCGGCTCCTGGACGAGCTGGGCCTGCTGGAGATCGTCTTGCCTGAGGTCAAGGCCTGCCAAGGGGTGCCCCAGCCGGAAGAATATCACCCGGAAGGGGATGTGTACGTCCATACCCTCCTGGCCCTGGAGGCCGCGGATGGGTTCGTGGAAGACCCGCTCGTGAAGTGGGCTCTGCTCCTCCACGACGTCGGGAAGCGCGAGGCGTTGGAGAAAAACCAAGGCGAGAACGCCGCGGGGCACGACGCGATCGGGGCGCGCATGGCAGAAGCGATCTGCAAGCGCCTCCGGTTCAGCAACGCGGAGACGGAGCTCGTCGTCTTCCTGGTGAAGGAGCACCAGCGGATCGGCCACTTCCCCGAGATGGGGCGGGGCAAGCAGGTCCGCTTTCTCAAATCCCGTGAGGACCCCTCGCATCCCATAGAGGACTTTCGTCGGAGGTATCCGTGGTTCGCGAAGCTGGTGCAGCTCATGATCGCAGACTGCCAGGCGAGCGCGATGCGCTCCCGGGGCTGGCTCCCCGTGATCGAGCTCCTCCCGCGGCTGCTGATCGACCTCCAAGAGCTGGAACGCTTGACGGAGGCCCGCAGGCTCATCGACGGGCACGACCTCCTCGCGCTGGGGGTGCCTCCGGGACCCCGGATCGGGGAGCTGTTGGAGAGGATCTACGATAAGATCTACGCCGGGGAGCTGCGCAGTCGGGAGGAAGCTCTTCGCTATGTGCACAAACTCCTTCGCTCCGAGGAGGCCTGACCCTCTCGGAACGCGGGTTGTCCGTCGCCACTGTGCCCGAAATCACAGATTCCGGTCGGCCCTTCGACTATAGTGGGAGCGGTATCACCTCCTTGGGCTTGGCTCTCCGAGCCAAGTGGTTGCAAACCCTCTCACCTCCAAGGGCGGCCCCAAGGGCCGCCCTTCCCTCTTTCTCTTTCCTTTTTCCTTTGCGGTTTGAAGGACTCACGTAAAGCTGTGCAGGCTGGCTACGAAATAGTTGATCCCGATCCAGGTGTAGAGCACGACGATATAGGCCGCAATGGAGAGCCAAGACACCCGCACGTCCCGCGGGCCGAGGAAGAGCCGCGCGTGGAGGTAGAGGGCATAGGCGAGCCAAGCGATGAGCATCGCGGTCTCCTTGGGGTCCCACTCCCAGTAGCGTCCCCAGGCTTCCTTAGCCCAGATCGAGCCGAAGATCAGTCCTCCGATGCCGTAGAAGGGGAACCCGAGGGCGTTGGCCTTGTAAGCCAGCTCTTCGATCTTCTGGAGCAGCTCCGGGTTCCCCCCCCGGCGGCGCTTCCAGAGGTAGAGCACGCTGGCCCCAAACCCTGTGGTGAAGAGCGCGATTCCGATCATCAGGAAGATGACGTGGATCACGAGCCAGTAGCTCTGGAGCGCGGGGACGACGGGGGCCACGGCCCGCGGCGCGATCACCGGAGAGGCCGCCGCCGCCAGCATGGCGAAGGCGATCCCGGTCACGATCGCCCCCACCCCAGGGAAGCGATAGCGCCGCTCCAGGAAGAGATAGGCCAGGGGGATGATCCAGGCCATGAACGTGAGCGTCTCGTAGGTAGTGGTCACGGGCAGGAACACGGTGATCGCCCAGTTCGAGGCGTGGCCCAGCTCGAAGGTGCGCAGCACGATCCCCGCCGTGGAGAGGATCACCCCAATCCACAGGCTCCCCCGCGCCAGGGCGTACCAGGAGAACTTCGAGGCTCCTTCCCCCTCCCGTGGGTGCGGGGGAGCTGCGGGAACCGCCGCGATTCCCAGTACGCTCAAGCCCGAAGAGGGCCTGCGATCGCCGGAGTTCCTCACAGGGGGAGCAGGCCTCGCTGGAAACGCGATCGCCAGCAGATAGAAGAACATCGCCAGGAAGTAGGCCGGCGTGCTCAGGAAGAAGTAAAACGTGCTGTCGCTCCATACACTCATGGAATGGGTCCCTCCTTACATCTGTACTACCTCTTGCTCGCGAGAGGGGGTTGCCCTCTCTTGGAATTGCACCTCAGAGGCAGGGAGGTCCGGGTCCGCCCTGCGGATGGAGGGGTGGGCACAAAGGTCGTCTACGATACGCTGAAAGACGGTGGAGAGATCCCCCTTGCGGGCCCGTCCCCCCACCCACAGCCGGCCTCCCTCCTCATCGAGGTGGACCCAGATCATCTGATGGCGCAGGAAGACGTACGCCAAGGTCATCAGGGTCATGAGGGCAAACCCCCCATAGGCGATGGGTAGGCCGGGGTCCCAACTCACCTCGATGCCCGTGAACTCCCATGCCGTCATCCCCTCCAAGAAGAACCGATAGGGGTTGTCCACGACCAGCTGCATCTCGGGGAGCTGGGAGAACGACCACGTGCGGAACAGGAGCTCTCCGCTCTCGACGTCGTAGACCTCGAAGAAGGCGGCCGGGTTGAGCAACTTGAGGGTCTTGCTGTAGGGGATTCCGTCCGCGAGGGCGAAGTCGGGCAGGAAGGCGACGAACCGAACTTGGAGGCCCGCGTCGCGCACCAGGAAGCTCTCTCCCACCATCACCCGATACTCTCCCAGGTCGGCCCCGTCGTCGGCGCGGACCACTCGGACTACGACGCGAGCTTTCCCCAGCCAGTCCTCCCCCATGGCGGCTTGGTAGAAGCTGATCCCCTGGTAGGTGTAGGGGTGGTTGACCTCAATGGTCGCCGTCTCCACCTCGCGCCCCTCCTCGAGGATGGTCAGGCGAGTCTTCCAGTCCATCACCCGTTCCGTTCCGGGATAGTTCTCGCTCCAGAGCGCGTCTACCCGAACCTGGAAGTCCCGCCCCGGCACGGAAAAGACGCTGCCTTCGTATTGAACGGTCAGGTAGTTGTACCCGAAGAGGTCGGTGATGAGCAGGCCGGCAATCGTCACCAGCATGCTGATGTGGAAGATGTCGATGGCAAAGCGCTCCGAGCGCCACTTCTCCGCCAGGATCTGGTTGCCTTCCTTCCGGATGCGGAAGCGCCTCCGGCGAAGTACCCCCATGACGTGCTCCTGCAGCGACGCGGAGGAGCCCCCTGCCGTCGGCGTCGGCGTCGACGAGAGGATCAACTCCGCGTAGTGGGGCATCCGTCGTAGGGCATCCGGGCGCTTGGGGGTCATGGGCGTGCGGGCGTATCGGATGGAAGCGCGCAAACGCTTGATCGTACAAGCGCTCAAGTTGATCACGAAGAGGGCTGTGATCACGTAGCTATACCACGTGCTGAAGATGGTAAAAATCCCCAGCTCGTAGAGTAGATCGAAGTTCTCTTGGCCATAGCGGGCGATCAAGTCGATCCGTCGGTTGAGGGCGAGCTGGGGCACCAGCGTGCTGATCAGTCCCAAGAGCACCAGGAGCGCGATGAGCACCACGGCCAAGCGGATCGAGGTGAAGAACCGATACAGGGCGCCGAGCAGACCGTTCTCCTGCACGCTGCGGAGAGCCCCCGGCAGGCTGCGGAGGGCAAGGGCCAAGAGGCTGACGGCCAAGAGCATCCAGAGGAGTCGAGTGTACCACACCCCGCCCCCGAACCATGGGACCGGGAAGAACTGCACGGGCGGTAGGAGGTCGGGGCGGGTCAGGGAGAGGAACATCCCGGACAGCGTGAGGACCAACAGGCCCCCCACAACCCACTTCGATGCAAAAACCCCCACGACCTCACGGACCATGATTGAGATGAAGTCTACCCGGCCGGTTGTCCCAGCGCAATGACGCGGGACAGGTCCGGGTACGGTATGGGCTCTCCCGAAAGGCTTGACGATCCTCCCGGGCTCCGATACACTTATCCCCGCGCGTGGGGCTATAGCTCAGTGGTAGAGCGCACGCCTGATAAGCGTGAGGTCGAAGGTTCGATCCCTTCTAGCCCCACCACTTTAATCATAAGGGGACGTAGCTCAGCTGGGAGAGCGCCGGCTTTGCAAGCCGGAGGTCGCCGGTTCGAGCCCGGTCGTCTCCACCCTATGACGAGCGAGCGAAACCCTTCGGGTTCGCGTCCTAACACTCCGCGATCCCCTCTCGATCCAAGGGGGCTCCGATGAGTGCCCGGGCCCGACTCCTCACCCTCGGCTTAGGGATCCTCCTGCTCTTGAGCGCGCTCAGCGCCTGTTCTCTCTTTCGACCCTCGCAAGCCCCGGACGAGGGAACCCTCCAAGCGTCCCGGATCGCGTTCGATCCCGAAGATCCCCCCGTCTACGGCTATCGCGTGGTGAACGCCTACCCCCACGACCCGGAGGCGTTCACCCAAGGGCTCGTCTACGACCCCCAAGAGGGCGTCCTCTACGAGGGGACCGGGCTGTGGGGCCGCTCCTCCCTCCGTCGGGTGGAGCTGGAGACGGGGGAAGTTCTGCAGATCCACGAGCTGCCCGATCGCTACTTCGGCGAGGGGATCGCCCTCTGGGACGGGAAGATCGTCCAGCTCACCTGGCAGTCGCGCACCGGGTTCGTCTACGATCAAGAGAGCTTCGCCCTGCTCCGGCAGTTCTCCTACGGGACGGAGGGCTGGGGGATCACCTCGGACCCGGCCAACGGACGCCTGATCATGAGCGACGGCTCCGCCGCCCTGTACTTTTGGGACCCCGACACGTTGGAGGAGATCGGGCGCGTGGAGGTCCGCGACCGCGGACGGCCCGTGGTGCGGCTCAACGAGCTGGAGCTCATCGGGGGCCGGGTGTGGGCCAACGTCTGGCAGACGGACCGCATCGCCGTGATCGACCCGCAGACGGGTCGGGTAGGCGCCTGGGTGGACCTCACGGGATTGCTGCCCCCCGAAGGGCGCACCGGACAAGAGGACGTCCTCAACGGGATCGCCTACGATCCCGAGAACGACCGACTGTTCGTCACGGGAAAGCGGTGGCCCAAGCTCTTCGAGATCGAGCTGGTGGCTCCCGACTAAGACTAAAATTGCACCCGGGGCACCTCGCGCACGCGGGCGTCCTCGATCTCGAAGTAGTCCCGCTTCGTAAACCCGAGCCACTGCGCGATCACGTTGGAGGGGAACACCTCCAAGCGGTTGTTGAAGTCGCGCACGTTCGCGTTGTAGAACCGCCGGGCCGCCTGGATGCGGTCCTCCGTGTTGGCCAGCTCCTCTTGGAGCTTGAGGAAGTTCTCGTTCGCCCGCAGCTGGGGGTAGTTCTCCGCGAGCGCAAAGAGCTGCCTCAAAGCTCCTACGAGAACGTTCTCGTCCTTGGCTTGTTCCGAGGGGCTCCCCGTGGAGGCGAGCGCCCGGTTGCGGGCCTCGATCACCCGCTCGAGGGTCTCCCGCTCGTGGGCCGCGTAGCCCTTGACCGTCTCCACCAGGTTGGGGATCAGGTTGTACCGCCGCTTGAGCTCGGCTTCGACGTTGGACCACGCCTCGTCGCAGGCGTTCCGGGCGCGGATGAGGCCGTTGTACAGTACCATGGCCCACAGTCCGATCGCCGCCAGGATGATCAGCGTGAGATACATCGCGTCCACGTCGCCCTCACCCCCCGCTCCTCTGTTCTTGAACGAGATAGCGCGGCAGGCGCTCGAAGATCCCGCGCAGCACCTCCGCCGCCTGCTCGAACTCCTCCACGGAAAACCTATACGAACGATAGGCGATCGCGTACTCCCCGTCAAATTGGAGGCTGAACCGCGGGGAGTTTAACAGAAACTCCATCGTGCGGGGGTGGAGGACGTCGTAGGCCCAGCGCTTGTCGGGGGACTTCACGTAGAACGCCCGGCTGAACTCCAAGGACTCGAAGTCGATGTCGTCGAAGCCGAGGAACTCCGTGAGCTTGTCGAGGAAGCCCTCGGGCCGGATAAAAAGCGGGCGGAAGGGGATGGGGCACTTGAGCACCACCGCGGAGAAGTGGTGATGATGGGTTCGTCGACCGTGTTTTCCGTAAGAGTACGTCTCGTAGTGGTAATCGAAGCCCAGATAGGGGTAGCCGCGCCAGTTCCCCGCGGTGAGGTTGTAGGCGTAGCGCCGAGAGCCCTGTCTCAAACACGCAAAGGGAAACTGCTCGTCCACGGTGAAGTCCCGCCCGGGGTCGAAGGTGAGCCCCTCGGAGGCGGCCCACTTCTGCAGGGCCTGGCGGCGCTGCTGGGCCGCCCGGTACTGCCAATAGGCAATCGCCCCGGCTACCAGCGCGATCAGCAAAGCGATCCAGAAGTCCCCCATCGCGACCCCTCACTTTAGTCGGCCCTTCGGTAGAACTTCAAGACGTTGTCGCCGTACGTCCGCTCGTCCACGAGTTCCAGCGCCCCGTAGCGATCCTCGAGCCGCTCTTTTTTGAAGACCTCGGTGACCACCACGGCGTCGTCGCGAAGGAGCGAAAGCTCCCCCAAGCGCTCCAGGGTGTGGTGGGCGAGGTTCTGCCCGTAAGGCGGGCCCACAAAGGCCAAGTCGAAGCGCTCCCCCCGGCGACGGAGGCGCTCCAGGGCGCGGAAGACGTCGTCTTGTACGATCTCCGCACGGGAGATGAGCCCCAGCTCTTGGAGGTTGCGCTCGATGATCTCGACGGCCTCACGCCCCCGATCCACGAAGACCGCAAACGAAGCTCCGCGGCTGAGGGCCTCGATCCCCACGCTCCCGGTGCCCGCAAAGAGGTCGAGAAAGCGGCTTCCCTCCACGAAATCGTCCAAGATGCTAAAAAGCGCCGAGCGGACCGGATCGCGCATGGGGCGGATCGCGGAACTCTTAGGAGCGATCAGCTTTCGACCCCGCAAGGTGCCGCCGGTGATGCGCATTGCAGCGGTCGACGCTCAGCTCCCCGCGGGAGAGGGCGGGGACGCTTGAGGAGCTTGTCGGAGGCGTCGGAGGGTTCGCTCCTTGCCCACGAACTCCAGGGTCTCGAAGAGCCCCGGGCCCCGGGTGACGCCCGTAAGCGCCACCCGGCAGGGCTGCGCGAGCTCCTTGAGCTCGCGGCCCCGCTCCGCCAGCCACCCCCGGATCTCGCGCTCCAAGCGCTCCGCGGTCCACTCGGAGTTGGGGACCGACTCCAGATGTCCGCTCAGCTCCTGAAGCAGCGCCGCCTTCTCGGAGGTGAGGAACTTCGTGACGGCTTTTGCATCGTACTCCACGCGCTCGGTGAGCAGGGGAACGGCGGCTTCGGCCAGCTCCACCAGGGTGCGTTTGCGCTCGCGGAAGAGCTCCACCGCCCGGGCCCAGCGCTCCTCCGGGATCTCCTCCGCTTCCTCCTCGGCGAGAAAGCCCCTCTTGAGCGCGAACTCCCGGACAAGCCGCCCCAAGCGCTGAGGGTCCCCCGTCTTGAGGTAGTGCTGGTTGAGCCAGAGGAGCTTCTCCTCGTCGAAGATCGCGGGCGAGGGGTGGATCCCCTCCAGCGAGAACTTCTCGATGAGCTCCTCCCGCGAGAAGATCTCCTGGTCGCCGTAGGACCAGCCGAGTCGGGCGAGGTAGTTCACCAAGGCCTCGGGGAGGATCCCCCGCTCTCTGTACTCGAAGACGGCGGTGGCCCCGTGGCGCTTGCTCAGCTTCGTGCGATCTTTGGCCAAGACCATGGGCACGTGGGCGAAGACGGGCAACTCCGCCCCCAGGGCTCGGTAAATGAGGATCTGTTTGGGCGTGTTCTTGAGGTGCTCGTCGGCCCGGATCACGTGGGTGATCCCCATCGTGAGGTCGTCCACGACCACGGCGAAGTTGTACGTGGGGCGTCCGTCCGATCGTACGAGGATGAAATCGTCGATCTCTTCATTGCGGAACTCGACGGGACCGCGGACGACGTCCTCGACGACCGTGGTCCCCTCCCCGGGGGAGACGAACCGCAAGGCGGGCCTTCGGCCTTCGGCTTCGAAGCGTCGGCGCTCCTCGGGGGTGAGATGACGGCACGTCCCGTCGTAGCGGGGGGTGCGCTTCTCGGCCAGGGCCTGTCGGCGCTTGGCCTCCAGCTCCTCCGGGGTGCAGTAGCAGGGGTAGGCCTTGCCCTCCTCCCAGAGCTTTTGGGCGTACTCCCGATAGAGCTCCAGCCGTTGGCTCTGGAAGTACGGCCCCTCGTCCCACTCGAGGCCGAGCCACCTCAAGCTCTCGAGGATGGGCTCGACGAGCTCCGGGCGGTTGCGTTCGACGTCCGTGTCCTCAAATCTCAAGAGGAAGACGCCCCGGTGCTTGCGGGCGAAGAGCCAGTTGAACAGGGCCGTTCGGGCCCCGCCCACGTGGAGCTCCCCCGTGGGGCTGGGCGCGAAACGGACTCGGGGCTTTGGGGAAACCATGATGCCGTCCAGCGTATCCGGTCCGAGCGGTTCCGGCAACCCCGGATCCGCTTAGGGTTCCATGAGGTCCGCCCGCAGGTACGTGAAGAACCACCCCTCGCCGCGGTCGACGACGAAGAGAAGCCCCTGCCAGCGCTCCCCCTCGTAGGCGACGTCCCAGCGGCTCCAGGCGACCGCGCCCGTCTTCCCCTCTTCCCTCGGCGTCCAGCCCGCCGCCCGGAGCTGCTCGGCGTAGTACGCCCTCAACCCTTCCGCGCTCCAGGCCGACGTCGAGGGCAGCCGCACGAGGGCATAGCTGCTGACGTAATCGTCGCTTGCGCCCCCGCCGCCGCGCCGCTGGCGGCTGCCCTCGGGATGGACCAGGCGCGGCAGGACCTCTTCCCGGACCTCGAGGAGCGGCTTCTCCCGGACCGCCCGGGGACGGTCGCAGAAGGAGAACCGGGACTCCAGGGTGTAGAAGATCCGCAGGTCCGTCGTCCCCTCGGGCCGGACGAAGGCCGACACCCGCAGGGAGGGTCCTCCCTTGCCGCGGCAGAACCTACCGCCGCCCCTTTCGACTCCGGCGGAGACGAAGCCGCTCTCCTCCAAGTACGGGCGCTGCTCCTCCCAGCCGCGGGCGGCCAGCTCCCGGGCGTAGAAGGCCTCGACCTCCTCCGGGGACTGGGGCACGTCGAGGAGGATCGTCCCGTCGGCTTCGCCGACCGCGCTCCCGATCACGCGGGCCTCCGGCGGGAGCGGGATCTCAAACGGCAGTCCCGAGGGCAGCTCCCCCGGGAGCAGCCGGACGCGCCGGAGCCCACCCGAGGGATCGGGATAGCTCGTCAGCCGCTCGATGAGCGCTTCCAACGCCGCTAGCCGCTCGCCGCTCTCCGGCTCTTCCCGAGCGGGCGACGGGGTCGTCCCCGCGGGGGTCGGCTCCTCGTAGACGCTCAAGGGGAGCTGCAGGAAGAACCCCGCCGAGACGATCACCCCGATGAGAAAGAGCACCAGCAGAACTCGCTCTACCATCGTTCTCCCCCCTTCCTACGGCTTCCTGCGCACAAGACTTTACGGGGAGAGATCCGATGGCGTCAACATGAACATGCGGGAGGCTTCGCCGCATCGTTCTTTCTCCGGGTAGAGCTGCCGACATCAGTCCTCCAGGCCGATCGTGAGATTCCCAACCCCCACGCGAAGCCTGAGATCCCCGATCGTCTCAGGCTCAGCATCTCCCGTCTGCAGCAGGAACGAGCCGCTTTGGGGTCCGACCCCGCTGCGCACGATCTCCCAAGGGCCTACGAAAAGCTCGGGAGGAACTTCGACGTCCAAGCTTCCCAGGCTCACCCGGGCGTTCACCCGAAGCGTCACGCCCTTGGGGATCGTGACCTTCAAATCCCCAACGCCCACGTCCGCCCACACCCTCGGGGCGGCTAGGCCCAGAAGTTCCACCCCGCCGACGCCGACGTCCGCCTCCACCTCGGAGGCGCGCACGTCTCGAAGCGTAAGGTTCCCCACCCCAAGCTCGATCTTCACTTCCCTAGGAGTCTCGTAGTCCCGAAGGCGAACCTCGCCGACCTTCTGCTCGATCCGGAGCCGAAGCCCTGGGGGAACCCTCACGACGTAATCGACCCACCAGGAGGCTCGCCCCTCCCGCTCCTCCGCATCCTCCGGATCCGTCAGCCGAACGTCGATCCTCTCGCCCTCCGTAGAGATCCTCGGTACAAGCCGACGGAGGAGTTCGGGAGAGTCCGCCTTTCGGGTGATCTCCAAGGCAACCGCGTTCTGGGACCATCCCACCAACCGGATGACGCCTCGGGGGTTTTCCAAGCGTAGGGTGGTCTTCCCCGTCGCCTCGATCGTTTGTTCGACCGTCTCGGAAAACGCGTACGGGCGGTCGACGTCCAAGCTCACGTCGAGATCCACGCCGTGCGCCTGCAGCGCTTGGAGGACGAAGCCCGTGATCGCAAAGGCCAAGCCGAGGGAGAGTAGGACCATTACCCCTACGGCGAGCAGCAGGAGTTTGACCCAACCCCACATCGCATCTGCGCCTCCTTTCGCAAGGTGAATGCTCCGGGAGGCCGAGGGGGTTCAAGGCCTCATGACCTCGGCTCTGCGCCTGCTGTATCGCAACCGAAAAGATCGGGCTCAGAAGTAGAAGTGAAACCCCACTCCCCCCGAGATCCAGCGGAAGTCGTAGAGGTTCAGCAGGTTGATGGAGAAGCCGTAGTCGATCACGGGGAAGACGCGCTCGATGGGCCAGTCGGAGATCTCGATCTCCCCCAAGACGGCGAGCATGGCCCGCTCCGCGCGCATCGGCTTGTCCTGGACGAACTTCAACGTGAACGAGGGCCCGGCGGTCACGTAGAAGTCCGCGCGCGGGTTGTCGCTCACCTTGAAGAGCCCCCGGGCCGAGAAGTGCAGGTTGAGCGCGTTCGGACACGTGGGCTCCTCCACCGGAGGAGGCGGAAGAGGCGGCTCCTCCCCCGGTTCCGGCTCCGGAGGCGGCCTCCAGGGATCGTAGTCGAACTCGCAGTCGGGAAGCGGCGCTAGGTTGACCTCGACTCCTACGGTCTCGCTCAACCAATAGCGGAAGCTAATGCCCAGGAAGGGGAAGTTGGCCTGGATGCCGACGGCCCACGTCCCCCCCGCGGGATCCCCCTCCGGCTCCTGGGACCAAGCGGGGACGCCCGCCGCCCCCACCCCCAGGGCGGCGAGGAGGATCCCGATAGACGCCGTCTTGGCGATCGTTGAACGCACTTCGTCACGCTCCTTGCTCTTTCGTGTTCATTTCTCGTAGATGGGCACGCCCGTTTCGGGTCGGCCCGTGAGGGCCTTGAAGCGCTCCCGCAGATCCCGGGTTACGGGGCCGGGGCGGCCCGTCCCGATGGGGCGTCCGTCGATCTCGACGATGGGCACGACCTCCGCGGCGGTCCCCGTCAAGAACACCTCATCGGCGGTGTAGAGCTGCGCCACCCCGAAGTACTCTTCGCGCACGGCGTAGCCCGCCTGCCGGGCCAGCTCGAGGATCACCCCGCGGGTGATCCCCGGAAGGTTCGTCGCCACCGGCGGGGTGTACAGCGTCTCCCTCTTGACCAGGAAGAGGTTGTCCGCCGTCCCCTCGGCCACGAACCCCCGCACGTCCAACATGATGGCCTCGTCGGCCCCGGCGGCGTTCGCCTCGAGCTTGGCCAGGATGTTGGTCAAATAGTTCAGCGACTTGATGGTGGGCGACAGGCTCTCCGGCGGGCGGGCCCGCGTGGAGGCCACGATCGCCCGCAGCCCCTTCTCGTAGAGCTCCTCGGGGTAGAGGGACTTCCACTCGCGGACGATGATCAAGACGGTGGGCGGGCCGGGGCACTTCTTCGGGTCGATCCCCAAGTCCCCCACGCCGCGGGTGACGATCGGGCGGATGTACGACGTCCTCAGTTGATTGATCCGCAGCGTCTCGAGAATGGCCTCGCGCATCTGGTCGCGGGTGAGCGGGATCTCGAGTTTGATGGCCCGCGCGCTGTCGTAGAGGCGATCGAGGTGCTCCTCCAGCTTGAAGACGTAGCCGTCGTAGGCGCGGATCCCCTCGAAGACCCCGTCGCCGTAGAGAAACCCGTGGTCAAAGGCGCTGATCTTGACCTCTTCTTCCGGAACGAACTCGCCGTTGAGGTAGAGTTTCATCGCTCGCCCCTTTCCTTCTCTCTCCTCTCGTACTCTTCCGTTGCTCGTCCTCACTGGATCCTCTCGGTCCTGGGTGTTAGGGTCTTGCGAACGGAAGCCCTTTTACGATACACCGAGGGGTTTTGGGAAGTCAACCGCATGGGTCATCTACAATCTAAAGGCTTAGGGGTAGATCTCCGCGTCCTCCTTGACCACGGAGAGGACCACGGAGGTGTTCGTCTCCTCGATGGCCGGATGGCTCAACAGCCGCTTGATCTCGCGGTTCATGCTCTCCTGGTCCTTGAACTTCCCGATCACCAAGATGTCGAACTCCCCGGTGATCTCGTAGACGTGGGTGAGGCACTCGTCTTGCTTGAGCGCTCGGACGATCTCGGGGATGCGGTTCCCCTTGGCCTTGATCTGGGTGATCGTCGTGATCGGGAACCCCAGCTTCTCGTAGTCGAGGACGGGCTTGAACCGGCGGATGACCCCTCGTTCCTGTAGGTGTCGGAGGTGCTTCCTCACGGTCACCGAGGAGACCCCCAGGCGCTGAGCCAGCTCCCTCAGGCTGGCCCGACCGTCCTCCTGAAGGGCTTGGAGAAGGCGCCGGTCCAGGTCTCGGTACATGGCGTGCCCCCTTCGGTTTCGGTGCGCTACTATAATATCATGCCGGCCGGCAAACGTCGCGATGCCGTATCCGCGCAGGCGAAGCGGGAGGCAGCGATTCCCCCTGCTCCCGCTATCCCCTCGAGCGGCCGCAGCGGGCGGTGGGCCGATTTGCTCCTGCTGGGTGTGGCGGCGGTATGGGGGTGGACCTTCGTCTTGGTGAAAGAGGGCCTGGAGGAGGTCCCCCCTTTCACGTTCCTCTTCTATCGGTTCGCGCTGGCCTGGGTCTTGCTCGGCGTGCTCGTCGGGCCACAACTGCGAGGGGTGGGGAGAAGCGGGGACGTTTGGCGTAAGGGAGCCCTTCTCGGAGCCGTCCTCTTCGGGGGGTATGCCCTCCAAACGATAGGGCTGCTCTACACGACGGCGACAAACAGCGGGTTTCTCACGGGCCTCTCCGTGGTGCTCGTCCCCGTATTGGGTGCCGGACTCTTCCGGGAGAGGGTGCCTCGAGCGATTTGGGCAGGAGCCGTGCTCTCGGTGCTGGGGCTGATGGGCATCGCCTTCGGGGCGGAGGTCTCGTGGGGAGCCATGCCCCTCGTCGAGGAGGGGATCGGGATCCCTCGTTGGAACGTGGGGGATGGCCTGACCCTCCTGTGCGCAGGGGCCTTCGCGTTGCAGATCCTGCTTCTCAGTCGTTACACTCGGCCGGAGACGCACGTGCCGATCCTGATGGCCCAAGTGGGCATGGTAGCCGTCCTCAGCGGGGCGGGGATGCTCCTATGGGAAGACCCGTCGCTCCCGAGTTCTTGGCAGGCCTGGAAGGGGATCGTCATGACGGGAGTGTTCGCCACCGCGCTGGCCCTCTGGGTGCAGACGCGCTTTCAACCCCTCTCGGGAGCGGGGAGGACCGCGATTCTCTTCTCCAGCGAACCCATCTTCGCGGCGCTCTTCGGGTACGTCCTCCTCGGCGAGCGCCTGGTGGGCGGGCAGTGGATCGGAGCGGCCCTCCTCCTCGGGGCCATCCTCCTGACACAGCAGGTCTCCACCGCTCCCCCGGATCCTCCTCCCCCGGGACGAGAGGGAACGGCGTAGAACCAGACGAGAAGGCGTTCGAAACGACAGGGCAAACCCAACAGGGCAAACCAAGGAGGTGTGCACCGCAATGCGTGATCCGGCCCGTGGAACGGGTCCACGTCGGCAAGCAGGGAGCTTGCGCGTTCTCCTCCTCGGGATGGTCGCGAGCCTGGGAGGGCTGGGAGCGACCTCCGGAGCGATCCTCTTGGATCCTGTTCCCTCTCCTTCCGCGCCGGAGACGGTCTTCGCCCACGCCGAGGCGCTCTTCCCGGAGCGCTACCGGCCCGAGGTCCTGGACGAGCTGATCGCGCTGTATGAGGACCTCTTGCCCCGGCTGGAGACCCTCTCCCGGGAGGACCAAGCGAAGGTGCTCAACGGCCTGGCCCAGTTCTACTACGAAAAGAGCGTGCTCTTAGAATTCGAAGAAGGGGAAGCCGACGAGAAGCGCCGGTGGCTGGAGGCGGGAAAGGGCTACGGGTTCCGGAGCCTGCGCCTCAACCCCGACTTTGCCGAGTGGGAGGAGCGCGACTTCGCCAAGGCAATCGGCTTCGTGACGGACGTGGCCGCGCTCCTCTGGACCGCAGACAACTGGGGCGGGATCTTCCAATTCGATCCCTTCCAGGGGCTCACGGGCGTGGGGAAGCTCATCGTCATGCACCGGCGCTGCTTGGAGCTGGACGAGACCTTCTGGGGGGCCAGCTGCCACAATGCCTTGGGGGCCATCTTGGTGACCACACCCGGCTTCCTGGGCGGGAACCCGGAAGAGGGCAAAGCCCATCTGGAAAGGGCGATCGAGTTGGTTCCCGACTACCTTACCAACCGCGTGGTGTACGCGGAGTATTGGGGCTTCACCTACGACGCCTTCGGGAACAAGAACGGCGTGCGGGATCGGGAGCTCGTCGAACGCGAGATCCGGATCGTGCTCGGGGCCCCCATCGGGGAATGGCCTTTCTGGAACCGCATCGCCAAGCGGGAGGCCGAACGCCTCTTGGAGGAGCTGGAGCGGTTTTCCGGGCCTTAGTCCCTCGTCGAGCTAGTTGCGATCCGTGCCGGACTCCCGCCTCCGCCGCAGGTAGAGGAGCACGCCGGTGACGTTCATGCGCACCTCGGCCTGGAGGGCGTGCGGCTCGTAGAGCCGGGCCAGGGGGCTCTGCGATTCCTCCTCTAGGAAGTGGGTGTAGAGGGCTTCCTCGTTCTCGTCGCCCAGCTCATGCCACTTCGCCTCGATTCGGCCTACCCACGCCCGGAGACGTCTCTCGTACTCGTCCAGGAGCGTGGAGGGCTCCGGGTGGGCACCGTAGTGCGTGAAGTAGAGCCACTCCGGTTTTAGCTCCCGCAGCCTGTTGAGGGTGGCGAGGCTCTCCTCGAAGTGGAACGACGGGGGCGGGGTGGTCATGATGAACCCGATCTCTCGGCGGTAGATCCCGACGGCGTCCCCCGTGAACAGGCCCCGGGTCTGAGGCTCGTAGAAGCAGGCGTGGTGGGGGGCGTGGCCCGGCGCGTCGATCACCTCGAGAGCGTAGCCGTCCCCCAGCTCGAAGCGCGCGCCGCCCTGTACGATCACCAGGCGCTCCTCGGGGATCGGCTTCATCTCCCCGTAGTAGGGGAACAAGGGCCCCACGGCCCGTTGGACGCTCCTTACGAGCTTTTCGGGGTTGATCAAGTGGGGCGCGCCCACGCGGTGGCAGATCACCCGAGCGTTGGGGCAGCGCTCGGCCAAGAAGCCTGCGCCGCCCGCGTGGTCCATGTGGACGTGGGTGACCGCGATGTAGGCCACGTCGTCCGGGGCGATCCCCAGCTCCTCCAGGGCCTTGAGGACCTTGGGCGTCGTATGAGAGAAACCCGTCTCGACGAGGGCGGGCTTCGGAGCCCTCAGGATGTAGAGCCCGCCGTAGCCCTTCATGCCGAGCATCTCGGCGTCCACCACGAAGAGGTTGGGGTCGGCGGGCGTCGGCTCGGCATACCGCAACTCGGTCGGCATCGCGTCAAGCCTCCTCGGTCTCGGAAAGGGTTTGGACGTTTTCCACGACGGCTTCGGCGAAGGCGTCGGTGGAGAGCCCTTCGGTCCCCCCCAGGAGGCGCGCGAGGTCGCCGGTGACCCGCTTCTGTTGGAAGGTGCGGGCGAGCGCCTCGTGGACGAGTCGGGCGGCCTCCGTCCACCCCAAGTGGTCCAGCAGCAGCGCTCCCGAGAGGATGAGCGCGGTGGGGTTGGCGACGTTCTTCCCCGCGATGTCGGGGGCCGTGCCGTGGGTGGGCTCGAAGACCCCGACCTCATCGCCCAGATTGGCTCCGGGGGCCATCCCCACGCCCCCTACCTGGGCGGCGCAGGCGTCGCTCAAGTAGTCGCCGTTGAGGTTGGGCGTGGCGATCACGTCGAACTCCCGGGGGGGCGTGATCACGTGCTGGAACATGATGTCCGCGATCCGGTCGTTGACCAGCACCTTGCCCTCGGGGATCTTTCCGCCGTGTCGTGAGAAGAGCTCCTCCTCCGTGATCGTCTGTTCGGGGAATTCCTCGCGGGCCACCTCGTAGCCCCACCGGCAGAAGGCCCCCTCGGTGTACTTCATGATGTTCCCCTTATGCATGAGGGTAACCCGCTTCCGCCCGTGGCTAAGAGCGTAGGCGATCGCCTTGCGCACCAGGCGCTTGGTGCCGAACTCGCTGATGGGCTTGACCCCCACCCCGGCGTCGGGGCGGATCTCCACTCCGAAGTGGTCCTTCAAGAGCTCTCGGAATTTGCGGGCCTCGGGGCTGCCCCGCTCCCACTCGATCCCGGCGTAGACGTCCTCCGTGTTCTCGCGGAAGATCACAAAATCCACGTCTTGGGGGTCTTTGAGAGGGCTGGGGACCCCCGGCAGGTAGCGGATCGGTCGTACGCAGGCGTACAAATCCAGCTCCTGGCGCAACGCCACGTTGAGGCTGCGGTGGCCGGAGCCCACCGGCGTCGCCAGCGGCCCCTTCAGGGCCACCTTGAACTCCCGAATCGCCTCCAGGGTCTCCCGGGGGAGGAGTTCTCCCATAAGCTTTTGAGCCTTCTCCCCGGCGTAGATCTCGACCCAGCGGATGCGCCTCGTATTCCCATAGGCCTGCTCGACGGCGGCGTCGAGCACCGCCCGAGCCGCCCGGGAGATCTCCGGCCCGATCCCGTCCCCCTCGATGTAGGGGATAAGGGGCTGCGGGGGCACCCGGAGGGAGCCGTCTTCTACGCGAATCGCTTCTCCGGCAGCGTTCATTCTTATATGGGCCTCACTTGAGGATGATCTCTCCTTGTGGAGCTTCCAGCAACTCAACGGTGAATGATACTTCATAGGGAAGGGTTCTCCCAATGCGGGGGCCTTATCCCTGAGTCTAAGCGGGACGACGGCGCGGGAGCTCCGGCTCCCCGGCTTGTGCCCCCTTCGCCTTTGTCTTACAATCCTTGTAAGAGGTGATCCTCGTGGCGACGACGGTGCTGTCCACCAAAGGACAGATCGTGATCCCCAAAGCGGTCCGCGAGGCGTTGGAGTTGCGGGCCGGGACCCGGTTGAGCGTGGAGATCGAGGGAGAGGCGATCGTGCTCCGGCCCGTTCGTCAGGGAGTAAGCGAGCGACTCTACGGGCGCCTGCGCACGCATGACCTTCTCGAGTTCTTACGGGAAACCCACCGGCAAGAGCGGGAGAAGGAACGGAGACGTGACCAAAAGGGCGGCAGCCGATGAGGCATCTCCCCAGGCCTCCGGCTGGGTACGGGTAGTCTTGGATGCTTGGGCGGTGCTTGCCTGGCTCCAAGGGGAGCCCTCGGGAGGGGGAGTGCGGGACTTGGTCGCCTGGGCGGAGGGCAATTCGGAGGCCCGCCGGACGACTCTGCGCCGTTTTGGAGAACGAATCCCGGGTAACCCCGAGGCCGTTCGTCTCGCCATGAACGTCATCAACCTCGGGGAGGTCTTCTACGTCGTGGGGCGGGTCACGGGAAGCGTGGAAGAAGCTCAGGACATTGTGGCGGAGATCCGGCGAGCTCCCATCGAGATCGTACGGGCGACTCACACGTTGGTTTTTCGCGCAGCCGCGATTAAAATGCGTTGGGCGATCTCCTACGCCGACGCGTTCGCCGTGGCCACAGCCCAAGCACAGAACGCCTTCCTCCTCACCGGTGATCCGGAGCTTAAGGCACTCGACCCGGACGAGGTCTCCCTGCTCTGGCTCGGCGACCGATGAGATGAGGGGGCGATCCTAGCGAGTATGAGAGGACGACGATGGAGAAGGTCTTCCGCGACCCGGTGCACAACCTCCTAAGCTTCGACTTGGAGCGGGATAAGCTCGTCCTAGAGCTCATCGAGGCCCGCGAAGTTCAGCGCCTCCGCTCGATCAAGCTCATGGGCGTAAGCTATGTCGTCTATCCCGGGGCCCGGCACGACCGCTTCTCCCACTCCCTGGGGGCTGCATTTTTGATGAAGCGCATCCTGGAGCGCATGGAGCGGCTGGGCGACGACCCCCGCTTCCGCGCCGTCGTCGAGCAGCTCCGGGAGCACCGGGAGCTGCTGCTGGCCGCGGCCCTGCTCCACGACATCGGCCACTTCCCCCTCTCGCACCTGCTGGAGGCCTTCACGGGCGAGGACCACGAGCGCCGGTCCGTTCAGCTCCTGCGCTGGCCTCAGGGGGAAGCGCATCAGATCCTTAAAGCGCATCACCCCGACTACCCCGAACGTGTAGCCCAGGTCCTCGAGCGGACGTTCAAGCCCTCGTTCGCCGTAAAGCTCATCAGCAGCCAGCTCGACGTGGACCGCATGGACTATCTGCTCCGGGACAGCTACCACACCGGCGTGGGGTACGGACGGTTCGATCTGGAGTGGCTCTTACACAGTTTGAGAATCGTAGAGCGGGACGGCGACTGGGAGGTGGCCGTCGACCTCGACAAGGGCTTACGGGCCGTGGAGAGCTACGTGCTGGCCCGATACTACATGTACCAGCAGGTCTACCACCACAAGACGGGCCGGGCCGCGGGGGTTCTGGTGCTGAGCATCTTGCGCCGGGCCGCCGAGCTCCTCCGTGAAGGACGGGCGATCTTCGCCCCCGACCCCCTGCGGAAGCTCTTGGTGGGCCCCCGATCCCTTACGCCCGAGGAGTTCCTCGAGCTGGACGACGTCGTGCTGGGCTACGCGCTGCGGATCTGGAGCCGGAGCGACGACCCCGTTCTGAGTGACCTCTGTCGACGGTTTCGGCAGCGACGGATCTTCAAGACGGTCCCCATCGAGGCCGAGCGCTACGAAGCCCTGAAACCCGAACTCGAGGAGCTGGCCCGCGGGCGCGGCTTGGAGCCCGACTACTACGTGGTGCTCGATCGGGCCGTAAGCGACCCCTACATCGACGGGCTCTTCCGGCGCGATCCCCGAGAGGTGGGCGAGAGCATCTTCCTCGTGGATCGGGAGCTGAACCTTCGGGAGCTCTCGGAGCACTCGGAGCTGATCCGGGCCGTCACGAATCGGCTCGTCGTGCGGGATCGACTCTGCTTCCCCGAAGAACTGCGGGCTGGGATCGTCTCCCTCCTGCACCCTCGTCGCTAGACGACTTCCGAACCCATCGTCTTAAAAGCGCACGGTCAACCCGAGCGCACCGCCTACCAGGAACGCGCCTTCCGGATCTGTTCCCGTCTCCAGGAGGATGACCTCGGCGTCAAAGCCGATCACCCCGGCAGCTGCCTCCGCTCCCACCGCCAGCCGATCGAAGTCCAGGGTGCGTGTGAGAGGGTCGATATCGTAGCTCAGATCGATCTGCAAGCGCAGCCCCGCCCGCCAGAGACGGAGTCGTCCGTCCACGCCGATGAGGCTAGGATCCCCGCGCAGCTGCAGCCGCAGCTCGGCCGGGTTCGTGTCCGGATTGACGGGAAAGGTCGCGGTGAAGAGGACAAACGTCGGGAGCAGTGTGGAGGGGCTGATGCGCATCTGCAGGGTGACCGGTCCGCCCGCCGCCTGCACCTCGAGGTCCGACAGCATCCCGGCCCCCAGGGGGCTGAAGGTGCCCAGCGTGATCGTCACCGTGTCGAAGAGCGGCCCTCCGGTGATCGTGCCCACCCCCTCGAAAGCACAGGCGAAAAAGGCTCCGGCCTCCGCGCTCCCGGCCAGACTGCCGCATCGGATCCGCACGTCGGCTCGGAGTCCCGCGGCTAAGGGGATCCCTTCCAAGCTGAGCGTCTCGAAGCTAAACACCATGGGGGGCTTGACCGAAGGGGTCTGCACCCCACCGTAGCAATCGCGGTTGACCGTGTACCGCCAGACGTGTTTCTTGATCGCGTTGACCAACTGTTCGGCACAGATCCCGGTGGTCGCTCGTACCGTGATGCCCGAGGGGGTTTGCCCTTCCAGCGCGATCACGTCTCCGAAGCCGAACTGCTGCGACTGCGCGCCGTAGGTGAGGCTTGTGTCCACCCCCTTGAGCGGGGGCACGCATCCGAAGAGGTCGTAATAGGAGACCTCGAGAGACCCCACGAAGAAGTCCTGACAGTAGTCCGGGAAGTTGACGTCCTCAAACAGAGCTAGGTTCTCCCAGGTCAGCCCCCCCAGCGAAAGGGTGAGTTCCAGCCGTTTCTTGACGAAGAGGAGGGGACAAGAGCCGGAGCCGATCTCCTCTTCCAGGCAGAGGGGCACCCGCTGCCCTGTAGGGAGCAGGCCATCCGCAAAGGGCTGGGCGAACACCAGCGTGCCCGCGAGGTCCAAGGCCCCCAACGACATCGAGAGGGAGATCAAGGCGTCCTCAAACCCTGTGGTCCCGATGTGCACGTGGAACCCGGCCGTCAGCCCGCTTACGGTGACAAACACCCCCGCATCCGTCTGCACGTCAAACCGAAAGATCGTCCCCTCGCAGGGTTGGTCGCTCAGCGGTTCGAAGCCGCCGGCGTCCGGATCGCTGAGGAACCAGAAACGACAATCGATGGGAGAAAACCCCACATCGAGACGAAAACTCCCCGTCACGTCCGCCCTCCCCGGGACTTCCAAGACAACCAAGACGACAAGGAGGGATAAGGCCATCCCAAGCAAGAGGAGGACGAAGGAAGAGCCCGTCC
The DNA here is from genome assembly GCA_026982655.1 of Candidatus Bipolaricaulota bacterium. Taxonomy (GTDB): domain Bacteria; phylum Bipolaricaulota; class Bipolaricaulia; order RBG-16-55-9; family RBG-16-55-9; genus JALUUA01. Next base: position 8,235 of record JALSGO010000011.1, on the reverse strand, counting down.
TCGTCCCCATCCCCATCCTCATCGGTCCTCCCGCTTGACCTCGGCCCGGGAAAGCGCTCGCCCCTTGCTCGTGCATTCGCTCTCTCCTCCCCCCCTCTGTGCGTGATCTCCTGCGTGGATGCGGCCTCTCGGACGACTCCATGACGCTCCACTCGGTCCGGTCGTCTCGCTCTTTGCAGCCTACCGGAATGGGGCATCCGCATCGGTAATCGAAACCACGTCAGGGGAGGGCTTGTCGAAGGGGAGATGGCTGCGTAGGATATGCGCGGAGGAGACGATGCCGCCGCGTACGCTCTTGCAGGCCGTAAACGACGCCCTGCGCACCGCGATGCGCCTCGATCCCGACGTCGTGGTGTTGGGAGAGGACGTCGGGAAAGTCGGGGGCGTCTTCCGGGCCACCGAGGGGTTGTACGAAGAGTTCGGCCCGGAGCGGGTGGTCGATACCCCCTTGGCGGAGTCCGGCATCGTGGGCACCGCCATTGGGATGGCCCTCTACGGCCTCAAGCCCGTGGCGGAGATTCAGTTCATGGACTTCATCTACCCGGCGTTCGACCAGATCGTGAGCGAGCTGGCCAAGTTCCGCTACCGCTCCGGCGGGGAGTACGCCTGCCCTGTAGTGATAAGAACCCCCTACGGCGGCGGGATCAAGGGCGGCGCGTACCACTCCCAGAGCGCGGAAGCGTACTTCTGCCACACCCCCGGCCTCAAGGTGGTCGTGCCCGCCACCCCCTACGACGCCAAGGGACTGCTTCTTGCCTCCATCTTGGACGAAGAGGATCCCGTAATCTTTATGGAGCCTAAGCGCATCTATCGGGCCCTGCGCGAGGAGGTCCCCGAGGGGGACTACCGCGTCCCCCTGGGAGAGGCCCGTACCGCCCGCGAGGGGGAGGACGTCACGGTGTATGCCTACGGGGCGATGCTCCACGTGGCTCTCGCCGCCGCCGAACAAGCGGAGGAGGAGCACGACGTCTCCGTAGAAGTGATCGATCTGCGCACGCTGCTCCCCTTCGACGAGGAAGCGGTGCTCGCGTCGATCGAGAAGACGGGCCGGGCCGTGATCGTCCACGAGGCCCCCAAGACCTGCGGCTTCGGGGCGGAGATCGCAGCCACGATCGCCGAGGAGGCCGTCGACCATCTGGCGGCCCCCGTGGTAAGGGTCACGGGGCTCGATGCGCCCTTCCCCTACACGCTGGAGACGGAGTACCTCCCGAGCGAGGCGCGCGTGCTCGATGCGATCCTAAGAGTCGCACGCTATTGAGTGGAGTGAGCTGAGATCGAGAAGGCGAACTACAAAAGGAGTGATCGCGAAGATGGCGTTTGAGTTCAAGCTCCCCGACATCGGCGAGGGGATCCACGAGGGCGAGATCGTCAAGTGGCTCGTCAAGGAGGGCGACACGGTGAAAGAAGATCAACCCCTCGTCGAGGTGATGACGGACAAGGCCACCGTGGAGCTGCCCTCCCCCGTGGCCGGGACCATTCTAGAGATCCGCGCGAAAGAGGGCGAAGTGGTGGAGGTGGGCTCCGTACTCGTCGTGATCGGCGAGGCCGGGGAGGCCCCCAAATCCGACGGCAAGGAGCGCGAGGCCGTCCCCGCTCCTGCCCCCGCCGCCCCTGAGCCCGTAGCCGCCGCAGCCGCCTCCCCGACGCCTTCCGCGGCCCCCGCAGCCCCGACGTCCCCGGCCCCTCCGACTCCGAAGCGCAAGCGGGTGCTGGCCACCCCGGCCACCCGTAAACTGGCCCGCGAGCTGGGCGTCGACCTCACCCAAGTCGAGGGGACCGGCCCCGGAGGCCGCATCACCGATGAGGATGTGCGAAGGTTCGCGGAACGCGGTGCCCCGGTGGCCGCTCCTACGCCTACGTCTACAGCTCCGGCTCCGGCACCCGAGGCCGCTCCCCCCGTGACCGCGGAGGCCCCGAAGGCGGAAGCGCCGCCGCGGTCCGCACCCCGGCCCGTCCGCTACGAGGAGCTCGAGGAGCGGGTGCCCATCAAAGGGGTTCGCAAGCGCATCTCGGACCACATGCACCACGCCAAGTCCACCGCGGCCCACTTCACCTACGTCGACGAGGTGGACGTCACCGAGTTGGTGAAGGTCCGCGAGTCGCTGCTGCCCGTAGCCGAGGAGCGTGGGGTGAAGCTGACGTACCTTCCGTTCATCGTCAAGGCCGTGGTCGCCGCCCTCAAGAAGCACCCCACCCTCAACGCCCACGTGGACTACGAGAAGGAAGAGATCATCCTAAAGCGCTACTATCACATCGGGATCGCCACGGCCACCGACCAGGGGCTGATCGTCCCCGTCGTGAAGGATGCCGACCGGCTGAGCATGCTGGAGATCGCGGCGGAGATTCAATATCTGTCGCAGAAGGCCCGCGAGGGCAAAATCGACCTCGAGGACATCAGGGGCTCGACGTTCACCATCACGAGCTTAGGCCCCATCGGGGGGCTCTTCGCCACCCCCATCATCAACACGCCCGAGGTGGCCATCTTAGGGGTCCACGAGATCAAGAAGCGGCCCCTCGTCGTCGACAACGAGATCGCCGTCCGCGACGTGATGTGGATCTCCGTCTCGTTCGACCACCGGGTGATCGACGGCCACGTCGGCGCGGCCTTCGCCAAGGACGTCAAGGCCTTCCTGGAGGACCCGAAGTACCTCCTGGTGGGAGCGTGAGGTTGAAGTCTACGACCACGGCGGCATTCGACCCATCCCGCGGGGAGGTCCCCCTCCGATCCCGAACGCGAAAGGGGGAGGCGTGGCTCCTCGACCTGGGGCTCCGGGACTATCGAGAGGCGTGGGAGCTGCAGAAGGAGCTGGTCACACGAAGGGTTCGGGGGGAGATCCCCGACGTCTTGGTGCTGGTGGAGCACCCCCACGTGATCACGCTGGGCCGGAAGCGCCCCGCGCAGCCGCCCCTGCGGACCCCCACGCTTCCCCCCGAGGTTCGCGTCTACGAGGTCGAGCGGGGCGGGGAGGCCACCTATCACGGCCCCGGCCAGCTCGTGGGCTACCCCATTTTGCGCTTGGAGGGCGAGGAGCGGGGCCTCCACCGCTATCTGCGGGAGCTGGAGGAACTGCTCCTCGACGTGCTCCAAGATTTCGGGATCGAAGCCCAACGTCGGGAGGGGGCCACGGGGGTCTGGACCCCCGCGGGCAAGAAGATCGCGAGCATCGGGGTGGCCGTGCGGCGCTGGGTGACGTACCACGGGTTCGCGCTCAACGTCTCGACGGACCTCTCGTACTTTCGCTGGATCTCCCCCTGCGGCTTCCCCGGTTCGGTGATGACCTCGATGGAGCGGGAGCTGGGGCGCCCCGTGCCCATGGAAGCCGTCAAGGAGCGGGTCGGTGTGCGCTTTGCGGAGCGCTTTCGGCGGGAGCTTCGGCCTCCGAGATTGAGACGGCGATGAGGATCCTCCTGTACCGCGCGCTCGGGACGTTCTTCCTGGGGCTGGGGTTCTTGGGGCTGGTCCTGCCGCTCTTTCCCGGGACGGTCTTCGTGCTCGCGGCGGCGTACTGCTTCGCCCGCAGCTCCCCCCGGCTGTACGGGTGGCTCGCCCGCCATCCCCGCTTCGGCGTCTACCTTCGGAACTGGGAGGAGCGGCGCGCGATGCCGCGAGGGGCCAAGGTGATCGCGCTGGTGTTTACGGCGCTGGGGGCCGCCTGGATCTTCCTCGTCGTCTCCTCCCCTTGGATCCAAGCGGCCGTTGTGGTGGGCGCTCTCGGCCTGATCGGAATCCTTCTCCGCATTCCGGTATATTGACCATAGGCGGGATGCCAAACCTCCGGAAGAGGGCACGAAAAGCATATAATAAAACACGAAGGAGCAGAGAAGCGCGGGGAGGTGATCCGCTGTGATCCGGGGCGAAGGCGAAGAGGGCTTCCGCAGGATGGGCCTCAGCGCTCTTCTTGGGCTCTTGGTCGTCGGGGGGGCGGCGCTCCTTGCGTCGGCCCAACCCGTGTCCGATCTCGATCGGGATCGCGAGGCCAGTGAGGATTGGATCACGGTTCCGGTAAACGTCTTCATCGTTGGGGGGACGCCCTCACCTCTGGCAAGGGATCCCTCCTTTGCCGCGCCCGGCGCTTGGCTGGGAACGCCCAGCGGCCTGGCTCGGCAACTGGTCGCGCTTGCCCTGGAGCGGGTCAACCGCACGTGGGCCGTCTGCTCCCTGCGCTTTGAGCAGAACGTCCTGGCTGTGGTCGCGGCGCAACGGCTTGCCCTCCCGAGCGGGAGGACCCTCCTGCAAGAGCGCAAGGAGTTCGCAAGCTACTATCGGGCTCTCCCTCTATTGGCCAACCGAGCCCTCCCCTCCGGAGAGCGCGTGTACCGTGCTATCAACCTGTTCGTGGTGGACGCCCTGGTCGACGTGCTGGGACTGGGCGCGCTGCCCTCCGCCCGGAGGGACGCCCGGATCAGCTTGGTGGCGTGGCGCAGCTTGGGCCGCATCCCCACCCGGACGATTGCCCACGAGTTCGGCCACAACCTCGGGCTCTTCCACTCGGATCTCTCCGGCAACCTGATGGTCTCCGGAGGGCGGGGACGTGCCCTTACGCCCGAGCAATGCCGACGGGCACGCCTGTTCGCGCGAGATCTGAATTGGAGCATGCGTCCTCAGATCCTAGACCTCACCTTCCCCGGGCGGGTTCCCGTCGGATCCGAGTTCGCTGTGAGCGTGGTCTTCCGAGATCCCGATCGGGATGTAGCGTTTGCCATCCTGTCCCGAGTCGAGATGCAGCCCTCCCCCGGGGTGCTGAAGCCGGTAGCCCGCGTCTTCACACCCGACGTCAAAGGGCGCATCTCCGGGACGTTCCGACTGACGGCACGTTGCTCCCAAGAGGGTCGGGTCGTCTGGGAGGTCCTCGTAGTTGACGAGCTGGGGAAGAACACCGCGAAGACCGTGTCGGTCGAGTGCACGGCGCGGGGGGAAGCAAGATGAGAGGATGAGCGAAGACCCGATCCGCCGCCCCTATCCGCCCCGTCTTGAGGGGCCGAACGCCTATTGACATCGTCGGGATGTTCGATCATAATACGGTAACCTCGGAGCCCGAGCCCGAGCTTCGAGGGCCTGCCGACCGACCGGGGACAGGTCAACGGGAGGGAGACGGAGGCAGCCAGAAGGGGCGAAGCCAGTTCAATTCCATATCGCAGGCGGGTGGTGAGAGGGATGACGCAGCTCCGGGACTTCAAGATCTTCGCCGACTTGGGTCCGAAGGACCTCGCCGTCTTGGAGAACATGGTCCGGCGGATCAAGTATGGCCAGGGGGAGATCATCTACCAAGAGGGGGCCCCGGCCTTCGGGTTCTACCTCGTCTTCTCCGGACGAGTCAAGGTGGTCAAGCGCACCCTGGGCGGGAAAAAGCAGATCTTAAAGATCGTCGGACCCGGCGAGACCCTGGGGGAGACGACCCTCTTCGACAAGGGGGTCCACATCGCCTACGCCAAGACGCTCACCCCGGCGGAGGTGGGCTTCCTCGAGCGGGGGGACTTCTTCGGCTTCTTGGAGCGCCACCCCTCGGTGGTCTTCCGCATGTTCGAGAAGCTCTCCGAGGAGCTGAAGGCGTTCCAGTGCAAGCTGGCCGAGCGCAGCTACAACGGGAGCAAGGAGCGCCTGGCCCGCATCATCCTCAAGCTGGGGGAGAGCGGCATCGAGCTCTCGCGCACCGAGCTGGCGGAGATGGCCGGCGTCTCCTCCAAGACGGCCATTCGCACCCTCGGGGAGCTCGAGGATCGCGGGGTCATCTCTGTCAACGACCGGGCGATCACCGTCTTGGATCCCGACAGCCTCCAGAAGATGGCCGAACCCTTCCCCTTCTCCCTGGACGAGAGCTTGATCATCTAAATAAAGGGGATGATTTCGCCAAGACAAACGGGGCCCCCGGCCCGGACAGCTGTCCTTCTCCGAGCGCACCGAGGCGCCTAGACTGGGGGCAGCCCACCCCGGTGGAGAAGGAATGAATCGAACAGCGTGGACCGGAATCGGGAGAGCCCTCCTCACCGCGGCGGTGTATGCCGCCCTGTTCGCCCTGCTGTACGGAACCTCGGTCCACTCCCCCAAGGTCGTCTTCGCCCTCCTGGGCGTGGGGTATCTCCTCACGGCCCTGCTGTGGGAGGTCGGGGGGAACGTGCTGCTGGCGGTGGCGCTCCCCCTGTTCGCGTTGCCCCTCCTCCCTTGGGAGCCCGGCTCCTGGGGCTGGGCCTTGGGCTTCTCGCTGGGCGCTCTGGCCGTGGGCGGGACCCTGGGAGCCATCCGCCGCCAGGAGCGCAAGAGTCGCCCCGTCCCGAAGCAGCCCAAGCAGTACCCGGAGGACGTCTTCCGGAGGGCGTTCAACCCGATGCTCATCGTCGACCCCAGCGGTCGGGTCCTGGACCGCAACGAACGGGCCGTCGAGCTCTTGGGGACGGTCAAGCACATCTCGGAGGTCATTCACATCGACGATTTGGAGCGGGTCCGCGGCGAGATGGAGCGGGCCCGCACCCTAGGCGAGGCCGGAGGCTTCACCCTGCGGGCCGTCTCGTGGGACAAAGAGACGTTCCCTGCGGAACTGCGCCTGCGACGCCTCTCGGCGGAGGAGATCTGGATCGAGCTCCGGGATCTCTCCGACCGCATGGAGCTCGAGCGCAAACTCTGGGAGGCCGAGGCCCGCTATCGCTACCTCATCGAGGACGCCATCGACACGCTGGACACGGGCATCGTGCTCCTGGACCGGGATCGGCGGATCATCTGGGCCAACCGCACCTTGGGGTACCTCTTCCACCTCGACCGGGACGAGATGATCGGCGAGGACCTCCAGCGGCTCCTCCTGAAAGTGAAGGACCGACTCCCCGATGAAGAGACGCTGGAGCGTCTTCTAGAGGCCGAGGAGGAGAACTTCGTCTTCCCCCTCAAGGCCCGGGTGGGCGGGAACGGGAACGGCCACCCCTCCGAGGAGCGCATCTTGGAGTTCCGCTCCATCCCCATCGAGACGGAGCGCTACCGCGGGGGGCGGATCGACCACTACATCGACCTTACGGAGATGAAGAAGCTGGAGCGGGAACTGTTGGAGAAGACCCGCCGCTTGGAGGAGAGCAACCGCAAGCTGGAGGAGTTCTCCCACGTGGTCTCCCACGACCTCAAGCAACCCCTCCGGACGATTCAGGCCTTCACCCAGTTCCTGCTGGAGGACTACCAAGAGAAGCTGGACGAGCAGGGCGTGAAGTTCTTAGAAAGCCTCCACCGCTCCTCCGTGCGGATGAAGAACCTCATCGACGACCTGCTGAAACTCTCCCGCATCGGGACGAAGCGCGAGCCCCTCGAGCCCGTGAATGTAAAGGAAGTCCTCGAGGAGGTGCAGGACGACCTGGGGGCGACCTTACAGGACGTAGAGCTCGTGGTCCCGGGGGAGCTGCCCACGATCGCGGCCAACCGCACGCGGACCGCGGAGCTCTTCGCGAACCTCCTCAGCAACGCCGTCAAGTACAACGACAAGCCCCACAAGCGCGTGGAGGTGGGCTGCGAGGAGAAGCCCCGCGAGTTCGTCTTCTGGGTCCGAGACAACGGAATGGGGATCGAAGAGCGCTATCGGGAGAAGATCTTCGAGCTCTTCGAGCGCCTGGGCCCCGTGGACGACCCGGAGAGCACCGGCGCGGGGCTGGCGATCTGCAAGCGCATCGTCGAGGAGTGGGGAGGCCGGATCTGGGTGGAGTCCACCCCCGGCGAGGGGAGCACCTTCTACTTCAGCGTCCCCAAGCGCCCGGAAGGGGTGCGGCTGAGCGGGAACGGCCATCGCCATCACGCCCCTCCGCCCGCGAAGGTGTCCGCCGCTTCTCCTCGGGCTTCTATCTCTGAACCCGAGCCCGAGTCCGAACTCGAACCCAAACCCAAACCCAAATCCAAACCCTAGGAGGACCCGGCAGGACAGGAAGAAAGGGGAGGTCGACCTACCGTGAAGCCGAAAAAACTGCGCATACTGCTTGTGGAGGACAACCCGGAGGACGTGCTGATTGCGGAACGGGCGCTCAAGAAGACCCATCTCAAGGAGAGCAGCGAGCTCTTCGTGGTCAACGACGGCCAGGAGGCCCTGGACTTCCTGCGCCGACAGGGGGCGCACGCCGACGCCCCTCGGCCCGATCTCATCTTATTAGACTTAAAGCTCCCCAAGGTGAGCGGGCACGAGGTGCTGGCCGAGATCAAGAAGGACGAAAATTTACGGCGCATCCCGGTGATCGTGCTCACGGTGAGCGAGCGCGAGGAGGACATGGTCAAGG
>JALSGO010000010.1 GCA_026982655.1 Candidatus Bipolaricaulota bacterium | reverse complement strand
TTCCGCGATGCTCGATGATCACCCGCTCCTTGCGGTAGCGCACCCGAGCGAGAAGATCGCCGATCCGGTTGCGCAGCGCCGTCGCTCCCGTGCGGGTCATCGTCCCTCCTCCTTTCGAATTACCTCAATTGCCACAATTGTATGTCCGGTGGCCCCGCCTTGACAAGCCCGCCGGACCGCCCTATACTTCGGACTCCGAACTATAGGCCTGAGCGAAGGAGGCGATCTCCATGCCGATGCCGATGCCGATTCCGGGCTATGCGTACGGCACTCCGGAGGCGGCGAGGTCCCCGATCACGGGGGAGGAGCTGGAGAAGCTCAAGGCGGCGGTGGGGTTCACCCCCGAGGACGAACGCTATCTGCGCCGGGCTGGCGACGTCTTAGAAGACCAAATCGACGAGGTCCTGGACGTGTGGTACGGCTTCGTCGGCTCGGTGCCCCATCTGCTGTACTACTTCACGGGTCCCGACGGGCAGCCCCTGCCGAGCTATCTGGAGGCCGTGCGAAAGCGCTTCGGGCAGTGGATCCTCGACACGTGCCGCCGGCCCTACGATCAGCAGTGGCTCGACTACCAGCACGAGATCGCCCTGCGGCACCATCGCACGAAGAAGAACCGGACGGACGGGGTGCAGGCCCCCGAGCACGTCCCCCTGCGCTACCTCATCGCGCTCACGGCCCCGATCGCCTTGACGATCCAGCCGTTTTTGGCGAAAAAGGGGCACTCCGACGAAGAGGTGGAGAAGATGCACCAAGCGTGGGTGAAGGCGGTGGTGCTGCAGACGGCCCTCTGGAGCTATCCTTATGCAAAAGAGGGGGACTGGTAGCCCTTGGCCCGAGAGGGGGAGCTGGACGCGAAGCTGGTCGCGGCGCTGGAGCGCTTGACCCAAGCGCTTAAGGGGGAGCTGGGCCGCCGGGCGCGGGTCCACGGGCTCAGCCCGCTTCAGGCCCAGCTCCTCGGCTATCTCCTCGTCATTGAGCGTCGTCCTCGTCACGAACCCATAGGGGTAAAGGAGCTGGCGGGGGCGTTCGGGCTGGCGATGGGGACGGTGAGCGAGGCCCTCTCCGCGCTGGAGGCCAAGGGCCTCGTACGGAAGGAGTCCTCTCCCACAGATGGGCGGGCGGTGGCGCTGCGCTTGACCCCGCAGGGGGAGCGAACTGCAGAGGAGCTGGCGGGCTGGGCCGAGGCCCTCTTAGGGCCTCTGGAGGGGCTGCCTCGGGAGGCGAAGGCCCAGGCGCTGCGGGTGCTCCTCGAGCTCATCGGGGCGCTGCAGCGGCGGGGGCGCATCCCGTATGTGCGGATGTGCCTGAGCTGTGCGTACTTCGAGCGGCCCTCGTACTGCCGCCTGCTGCAGAGGTCCTTAAAGCCCGAGGAGCTGCGGGTGGACTGTCCCGATCACGTGCCCGTCTCCCAAACGTCATGAGACGCAACGCGCGGATCGCTCCCATCGCTCTGGGTGTCCCCGCTGGGGGGCTGCTGCTCCTGCTGGGAGCAGGGCGCTCTATCTCATGAGCCTCACCCGCGGGGAGAACGGGGATCTCGAGTGCGGCTTTGCAAGTGCGAGGGGCCTCCGCCGCCGGAGCCCGTGGAGGAGGTGCCCACGCTGGAGGGGTCGCGCACGCACGGGGTGACGTACTTTCGGGTGAGCTGTCGGGTGGCGAAGCACGATCAAAATGCCATGGAGGAGCGGGGCCGGACGCCCGACGAGATCGAGGCGGAGTGCGAGCGGGCGGAACGGAGCGCGCAGGAGGCGTTCCGGCGCGGGGTAAGGGCGCATCCGGCGGTGGAGAGATATCGTGTGGTGAACCCCTCTTACGGGGCGGGACGAGACGAGGCCCGAAAAGACCGTCTGTCGGAAGGTCCAGTAGGCCCAGATTGAGCAGGGGAACTGGCAACTCTCAAGAATCTATTCCCTCGCGCTCCTCTTCGATCTCGGCACCGAGCTGGCGAAGCGTCTCTCTCACCTTGTGCTCCAGCGTCGCTTGGGAGATGCCTCCCTCCGAGCGGGCTCGTAGGCGCACCTCCAGCTCAATCTCCGCTCCCTCTTGCCGTAATGGCATCAGGACGCCGCGCAGGAAGTCCGAGAGCCGGTTCCAGGGGAGCTTGAGAGTAAGGTCCAGACTGCTCACCCGGTCTGCACTTTCCGTTTCGCCGACAACCGCTCCGGTGCCAGTTGCCCTGTCTTGAGCCCGGACCTCCCGATCCGTGGCGCCCGCCTCCCGTCTTGCTACGCCTATGGCCCCCTGTCCCTCGCCCTCTTCAGAGGGAACGGCCTCCTTCCGCACGAGGACGGCGCCCTCCAGCGCCGCAGCGGGGATGGGTTGCCGGAAGAAGGTGCGGTCTCCGACACGCACCCCAAATTCCCCCTGTTCCACGCCCCGGCACACGGCCTCCTCCAGGACCGAGCGGCTTGCGAGAATGGGCAGGTGCGGGTAGTTCAGGAACGCTTCGTAGATCTCGTCCAGGGGCTTCTCCGTCTCGCCCTCGCTGAGCGCCCGGAGCACGCGTCGGGGGGCCAGTTGTCGGGCCAGCAAATCCGTGGCTTCCAGGTAGTCGTAGACCCGCTTGGCTAGCGTGGTGCGCTCGCCGACCGTGGGCTGCCCCAGGTCATGGCTCTCTATCCCCTCCGGGCCGAGCTTAAACAAGCGGCGATAGGCCATGAGGAGCCCTCGATTCAGGCTGCCGTCGGCGTCCCGGAGGCGGTCCTGCAGCTTGCGACGGTTCTCCTCCGAGAGCTGCTCGAAGAGGGCCCGATCGTCGTGGATGGAGCGCAAGGCCAAGTAGCGGCGGGCGAGGCGGTGCAGATCCGCCAGGCCGCCGGGGTCGGGCACCAGCACAAAGAGCGCGTTCTTGTGGGTCCGAAACGTCGTCCCGGCCCGCTCCAGCAGCTCCTGCACGAGCGCTTCGGAGGGCTCCGCAAGCACGGCCAGCTTCAGCTCCCGCGTGTCGGGAACGTCCCCCGGGGAGCTTGGCTCCAAGAAGACCCTCAGCTCGTTTCCCGCGAGCGCTTCGAGTCGGTCGCGCAGTTCCTGTTGGATCTGGGCCTCGTCGACGACGCTCTCCCGATCCACGACGATGCGATTGAGGTTCGGCTGAGCCGAGAAGCGATAGAGCCCGGAATCCCCGTGGAGATACCACAGCGTGTCCTCCAAGCGATGGAGGGCGTCGCCCACCAAGGCGGGAGGGAGATCCTCGCGGAGCAGGGCCACGCGAAGCTGCGGCAGGCCTACCCCGTTGCGTGAACCGGAGCTGAACGAGTAGAGGAAGATCGCGGCAGCGAGCCCCGACGCGACGTGGAAGCGGGCGTATTCCGAGCCCAACTCGGCGTCTAAGCGCTGGGCCTTGGCGTTCGTGTCCGCGATGTCGGAGGCGATGACGCTGTCGAACTCGCTCCCGATGTGCTTGACCAGCTCGCGGCGGATGCTCGAGTGGGCCAGGCTCACGTGCGCCGAGTGAATCAGGGGAGCCGGGTGTTCTCGCCGATAGAGGTCGGACACGATCTCCGCGAGCAGGCGGAGGACCCCGCGCGTGCGCTGGAACGTCGGAAGCGAGCCCCAGCGCTCGAACAGCACGTCGATCAGCTCCGGATGGAAGGGATAGGCCCGCCGAATGCGGTCGCGATACGCGGGTTCGCGCACCTCGTCGGGCACCTCGTTCCCCAGGCGTTGATACCGCTCGAAGTAAGCGTCGGCGACGCGCTGGACTTCCCCCTCGTCTTCGATCCGCTCGAAGAGCCGCGTGCGAAGGACGTCGTAGATCTCCCAGCCCTTCACGGGCTCGTAGACGGCCTCCATGCGCCCCGCGATTCGCTGGAGCTGGAGCAGGGTGCGCTCCCCCTCCTCGCCGTAGGGGGCGCTCGAGGGCAGGGTCATCACCAGCGCCGCATGGGGAGAGACCTTGACGGCCTCCGTCAGCTCCTGGAAGAACGTGAGCACCTGGGTTTGATACGCCCGACCCTCTTCGAGGCTCCCCTCGGCCTCTCGAACGGCCCGGGGGTCCACGCACTTGGCCGCGTAGTGGGCGATCTCGTCCATGAGGATCAGCACCGGCTTGCCAGCGGCCTTCAAGAGCTCGTGGAGGAGGTCCTTGCCGGGGGTGCGACGCGCCTCGTCGTGCTCCTTGAGCAGCTCGTAGTGCCCGAGCTGTTCGGCGATCTCGCCCCAGGGGGTCTTGCCCTTCAAGGGATCGGCCGCCGTGCCGACGAAGACGGCCACCTGCGCATCGGGGATGGCCTCAGCGCCTGCCTCCTCCAAGACCCGCCGGACGAGGTCGGCTTCCTCTTGCTCTGGGCCTGCCCGGAAGAGGTGATAGAGCGCGACCAAGCTGTGGGTCTTTCCGCCGCCGAAGGGCGTCTGGATCTGGATGACCGGCTCGCCGCCTTGAAGCCCCGCGAGCCTGCGGAGGACCGCTCCCAGCAGCCGGACCATCCCCTTGGTGGGGTAGGTCTTGCGGAAGAACGTCGCCGGGTCGCGATACTCCAGCGGCCCACGATCGGCCCGCACGTCGGCCAAGTCCGCCGCGAAGGTGGATTCATCGAAGTTCCCCTCGCGGATGTCCCGGTGGGGCACCGCCACTTCTCGCCAAGCCTTGAGCGCCATTGGTTTCACTCCCTTTTGCACCCTTTTGACTCCGCTTACGTCTCGCCTTTGTCCCTTGCCTTCAGACGCAACCCAAGCTGGCCGGGGGCCTCACGCGTGGCCGTAGATTCCCGCCAGCCGTAGAGCAGCCCCTGTAAGAGCTGCCGCTCCTTGTCGCCCTCGGGAAGGACCTCGGCGACGGCCTGGGCCACCCGCTGGAGCAGCTCTTGAGGGTAGGGGCTGTGCAGCCACAGCTCCTCCAAGCCCTTCCGGTCCCCGCGCTCCCAGAGCAGAACCGCCTTGTGCAGCGCGTCCACCATCGTGTCCACGCGGTCGCGCGCAAGAAAGTCGCGGTCCCGCTCCTTGGGCGAGAGGACCCGCACCCCGTCCTTCGCCCGCCTCACGAAGCCCCGCCCGTCCCAGTGCTCCGTAAGCTCCACGCCGACGCTCTGGGCGAGCTTCCTCGCCTCGTCGAACTTGACCCGGGCGTGGTTGTAGGCGAAGCGCCACAGCACGTAAAAGCGCGTGGGCGCGTCGATGCCGCCCAGCTCCGTGTGTAAAATGCGCTCCAGGGCAAACTTCGCCACCAGCTTGTGCACGTGCTCCAAAAGCTCCTTGATCGTGACCTCCTCGCCCGAGAGCTTTTCGACTCGGGCGTATTTCCCGAACGCCTCCACGGCGGGGCCGATGGCGCTCATGAAGAAGTCCGCGCCCCTGATGTTGTTCTCCCAGAACTGCGTCAGCTTCTCGCGCACCCGCCGCTCGATCTCCCGCTGCACCGTCTGGTAGTCCCCCACGTCCTGAGAGGTGCGCACCCGGCAGACCATGTAGATGCTGGAGGCCAGCGAGGCCGTCTCTTGAGCATTGAGCCGCGCCCCCATCTCCGTGTGGACGGGCCAAGAAGCCGTGAGATACAGCCCCGCCTTGAGCAGCGCGTTGATGATCGCCTCCCAGGCGTCCGTCGTCTTGTGGGCGAAGACGATGACGGCAATCCCGTCGGGCTTGAGCACCCGGTGGATCTCCCGGAAGGCTTGGGTGATCTTCTCCTCGAAGAACTTCTCAGCCTCTTGGCGTCCGCCCTGGCGGTTCGGGTCGGCCACGATCTCCTCGGACTTGGGCGTCAAGGGCGTGGCGAACAGCTCCGGGTAAAGATCCCCCACGGTGCGCTTGAGCCAGACGTAGAAGAAATCCGAGAGCGCGGAGTAATTGACGTTGTCGTAGTAGGGCGGATCGGTGAGCACGGCGTCGAAGTGGGCGGAGGGGAAGGGCACGTGTGTGGCTGATCCTTTGTGAATACTTGCTGATTGATTGCCTGAAAATGCTAAAGGAAGGCAATAAAGCATACGCTCAACTTGATCTAAAAACGCGCCACTGTGGCTGACGATTGGATTGTTTTCTACATAATCCCAAGCCATAGGAAGGGCTTGGCGGGCAAATACATCCACAGGGCACTCTGCATCTGGCTTCCAACGAGTTAGGGTTGTGGTGAACATCAAGGTGCGGTCCAAAGCCAGCCCCAAATACGTCGCGACCGCCTTGGCAAACTCCGCCTCCGCGCCCTCGTCGAGCATCCGGGCATGGGCTTCGCGGACCTTCTCGGCGAACGTGATCAGCGCCAGCTTCTGGCGGGGGTTGAAGAGATCGCCCCAGCGGGTCAGTTCATAAAGCAAGACACGGAAGCCCGAGTTGCCCGTAGCACGCTCTTCAGGGATCTCTTCATCCGGCACGGGGTCCATGCCCCACTTCTCCCAGAGCTTCGCGCGCTTCTCTTCCAAGGCTTCTTCGGCTTTGCGGAAGGCGTCGAGATCGCGCTCGGTGGGGAGGCGGTAGCGCTTGCCCTGAGTGCCGGGCTTGTGGAGCACCACGGCCACCATTCGTTGGCCCGCCTTCCCCTCGCGGAAGAGCCTGCGGGTGGTGTTCGCGTCGATGGGGCCGCCGCAGAG
>JALSGO010000009.1 GCA_026982655.1 Candidatus Bipolaricaulota bacterium | reverse complement strand
TATCGCTAAACCCCAAGAACTTCCCGGCGAAGACCATCGCGGTGGCGCCCGCCAGGCTGATGATCGTCCGATGGATCTTATCGAGAGACAGGAGGATGTACGCGACAACGAAGATGGCCAGTGAGACGGTGACCGGGTTGAGGAGGTCGCCCAGCGTCACGGTAGGCCCCGTCAGTCGATGTCTCGCTCGCGGCCCTCGCGGTCGTAGGCCTTAAAGGAGAGGGCCAGGCTCTGAAGCTCCTTGACCAGGACGCGGAATGACTCGGGCAGCCCCGGTCTCGGGTACTCCTCCCCCTTGAGGATCGCTTTGTAGAGGCGCACCCGGCCCTGGGGGTCGTCGCTCTTGAGGGTGATCATCTCCTGGAGGGTGTGGGCCGCGCCATACGCCTGGAGGGCCCAGACCTCCATCTCCCCCAGGCGCTGGCCGCCCATGCGGGCCTTCCCCCCTAAGGGCTGCTGGGTGATGAGCGAGTACGGCCCCGTGGAGCGGGCGTGGATCTTCTCCTCCGCGATGTGTTCCAGCTTGAGGATGTACATGTACCCCACGGCCACGGGGTGCTCGAAGGGCTCGCCCGTGCGCCCGTCTCTCAGAATGACTTTCCCGTCGTAGAGCCCTTCGGGGTTCTCCACCCCGTCGCCGTCGGCCAGGCCCTTCTCCTCCCGCAGCCTGTGGAGCTCATCGAAGATGTCCTCCTCGCGCGCCCCGTCGAAGACGGGGGACGCGACGTACTCGCCCTTAAGATGCGCCAGCCACCCGAGGTGCATCTCGAAGATCTGCCCCAAGTTCATCCGCGAGGGGACCCCCAAGGGGTTGAGGATCATGTCCACGGGGGTGCCGTCGGGGAGGAAGGGCATGTCCTCCTCGGGCAGAATTTTGGCGATGACGCCCTTGTTCCCGTGTCGACCCGCCAGCTTATCCCCCACGGCGATCTTGCGCCGCTGGGCCACGTAGACCTTCACCAGCTCGTTGACGCCCGGTTCGAGCTCGTCCCCCTTGTCCCGGGAGAAGCGCTTGACGCGGATCACCTTGCAGCCCTCGCCGCAGGGGGGCATCGCCTTGGAGGTGTTCTTCACGGGCCGGGTCTTCTCCCCGAAGATCGAGCGGAAGATCCGCTCCTCGGGGGTCGGCTCGCTCTCCCCGCGCGGGGTGATCTTGCCCACGAGGATGTCCCCGGTGCGCACCTCGGTGCCGATGCGGATGACGCCCTTATCATCCAGGTTGCGCAGCTCCTCCTTGCTCGTGTCGGGGATGTCGCTGGTGATCTCCTCGGGCCCGAGCTTCGTCTCCTCGGCGCGGACCTCGAACTCTTGGATGTGGATGGAATCGAGGACGTCGTCCTTCACCAGCCTCTCGGAGATGACGATCGCGTCCTCGTAGTTGTAGCCCTCGAAGGGGAGGATGGCCACCAGGATGTTGGCCCCGAGGGCCAGCTCCCCTTGGTCGGTGCTCTCGGCGTCGGCGAGCACGTCGCCCTTCTGGACCTTCTGGCCCTTGGAGACGAGAGGTCGTTGGTGCAGCAGCGTGTCCTGGTTGGAGTTCTCAAACGTGACGAGCTTGTAGACCCGTTCCTTGCGGCCGTGTTGGACCCGGATCTGGGTGGCGTCCACGTAGGTGACGACGCCGTCCTCCTCCGCGAGCACGAGGCGCCCGGAGTCGCGGGCCGCGGCCCGCTCGATCCCCGTCCCCACGTAGGGGGCCTGAGGTCGGACGAGGGGGACGGCCTGGCGCTGCATGTTCGCGCCCATGAGCGCGCGGTTGGCGTCGTCGTGCTCCAGGAACGGGATCAGGGAGGCGGACACGCCCACCAACGCGGCGGGCGAGACCTCGATGAAGTGGACCTGCTCCCGGCGTACCTTGCGGAACTCCTCCTTGCCCGTGCGCACCTCGACCACCTCGTCGAGGATGCGCCCCTTCTCGTCCACGGGCGTGGTGGCCGGAGCGATGAAGTACTGCTCCTCCTCGTCGGCCATCAACCACCGGACCTCGTCGGTGACGACCCCCTTCTTCACGACGCGATACGGGGTCTCCAAGAACCCGAAGTCGTTGATCCGGGCGTAGGTGGCCATCGAGGTGATGAGCCCGATGTTCTGGCCCTCGGGCGTCTCGATGGGGCAGATCCGCCCGTAGTGGCTGGGATGCACATCTCGCACCTCGAGCTTCGCACGGCGCTTGCTGGCCCCCGCCAGGGCGCTGAGGCGTCGTTTGTGGGTGAGCTCCGTGAGGGGGTTGACCTGTTCCAGATACTGGGAGAGCCGTCCCGTGTAGAACAAGCGATTGATCTCGCCTTGGACGACGCGGGAGAGGAGCAGGTTGCGCAGGGGCTCGTCCTCGTCGAGGGAGTACTTCCCCAGGCGGTCGGCGGTGATGCGGGCCATGCGCTTGAGCCCCCGGCGCAGCGCGTCCGCGGCGATTTCCCCGGGGGTCTTGACCCGCTTCGTCCCCAGGTGGTCCTTGTCGTCCAGCAGACGGGGATCGTCCGGTACTCGGAGCAGGCGATCCACGATGAGGACGATCTCGTCCGGGTGGAGAACGGCGTCCTTCTCGTCGCGGTTCGTGCCCAGCTTCTTGTTGACTAAGAAGCGCCCCACCCGGGAGAGGTTGTACGTCTCCGGGTTGCTGTAGAGCTTGTGGAAGAACTCCTGCATCGTCTTGAGGGTGGCCCGCTCCGTGGAGCGCATCCGCTTGTAGATGATCTGAAGCGCTTCCTTCGGGTCCGCGGCCTTGTCCTCCTCGAGGCTCCGCTGGATGTACGGGTTGAGGAGGCGCACCTCCGCAGGCCGCGCCCGGACGATCTCCTCAACGCACTCCTCCGTGAGCGGCTCGCCGGCGGCCAGGATCGTTCGGTCCCCGTCGCGGATGGCCTCCAGCGCGCGGCAGCCCAAGAACCGCCGCAGCTTCTCCTCGGTGACCGGCGCCAGCACGACCGGGTAGCGCTCGACGATCTGCTCCGTCGTCATCCCCAACGCCTTGAGCAGGGTGGTGACCGGCACGGTCGCCTTGCGGTCGATGTGGGCCAGGATCCGGCCCCGCCTCGTGTCCAGGATGATCTCCAGCCAGGCCCCGCTCTCGGGGCGGACCTGGGCGTGGTACTCCTGGGGCGCTTCCTGCGTGAAGTAGACCCCGGGAGCGATGGCTAAGCTGTTCACCAGGACGTTCTCGCTGCCGTTGACGATGAACGTCCCCCGCTCCGTCATCAGGGGGATGTCGGCGAGGAAGAGGTCGTCCTCCTTGACGAGCTTGCCGTCCTTGAGCAGCCGCCCCTTCACCCGCAGGGGGGCTTGGTACGTCAAGTTCTTGTCCTTGCAGTCTTCCTCCGTGTTGTGCGGAGGCAGGAGTCGGGGCTCCTTCAATTCGAGCACCAAGCCGCTCTTCCCCTCGCCCACGATGGGCGAGACCTCCTCGAAGATCTCCGTCAGCCCCTGGGTCAAGAACCACTCGTACGAGCGGCGCTGGGACTCCAAAAGATACGGGAGATCCAGCACGCCTCGGACCCGCCCGTACGAACGCCTCTCCCTCACAGCCACAGTCGATGCCCCTCCTTGGGGAATGAGAGCTTTCCGCCAGCAGCGATCAGCGGCCAGCCATCAGCCGTAGGAAAGCGGCAAGCGGACCGCTAACCGCTTCACTGTACTTCGACTTCCGCGCCCAGCTCTTGGAGTTGCGCCTTGAGTTGCTCCGCTTCTTCGGGGCTGATGCCCTCCTTGAGCACGGCGGGGAGGTTGTCCACCAGCTCCTTGCACTCCTTGAGCCCCTTGCCGGTGATCTCCTTCACCTTCTTGATGACTTGGACCTTCTGCTGGCCGGCGTTCGTGAGCACGACCTTCACCGTGGAGGGCGCAGCCGCCTCCGCTCCCGCCGCTCCGGCGGCGGCCCCGGGCACCGCGGCTACGGCCACCGCGGCCTGGGCGCTGACCCCGTACTTCTCCTCCAGCGCCTTGACCAGCGCGTGGAGGTCCTTGACCGTCATGTTGTCGATCGCCTCGAGGATGTCTTCCGCCGTCATCGTCATGATGCTTCACTCTCCTCTTTCGCTTGCTCGGGTTCTTCGGGTTCTTCGGGTTGTCCTTCCGCCGGCTCTTGGGCTTCGGCCTTCGCCTTCGCTCCCCCGGCTGCGGGCCCCGCTTCGGCTCCGGCGGTTTCCGCAGCGGCGGGGGCGGTCTCGTCGGGCTTCACCTTGGCCACCTCGTTCAGGACGGTCACGAGCTCCCGGATCAAGGCGTTGAGGGCGCCGGCGAAGCCCTGGATGGGCCCTTGGAAGGCCCCGGCCAGGCGCGCCAACAACTCCTCGCGCGAGGGCAGGGAGGCTAACTCCTTGGCCCCCTCGGCGTCCACGAGCTGCCCCTCGCTGATCCCGCCCCGGACCTCGTACTTCTCGAAGCGCTTGGCCAACTCCACCGCCACCTTGAAGGCCAAGGCGGGGTCGTCGTAGCCGAAGCAGATCCCGGTGGGGCCGTCCAGGAGGGGGTCGATGTCGAGCCCGACCCGCTGGGCGGCGATCTTCGCCAGCCGGTTCTTGATGACCTTGTACTCTATATTCGCTTTGCGAAGCTCCCTGCGGAGCTCGACCATCTCGTTGGCCGTAAGCCCCCGAAAGCCCGTAAAGACCAGCGCCTGCGAGCGCTGGAAGCGCTCTTCCAACTCCTCCAGCATGCGCTCTTTTTCCGCGGTCGGCATCTCAGATCCTCTCCCCTGCCAGGCGCACGACCTCATCCGGGTCGACCTTGATGCCCGGCCCCATGGTGGTGGAGACGGCCACGCGCCGGACGTAGCGGCCCCGGACGTCTTCGGGTTTTTCGTCCAAGATGGCCGCCGCCAGCGCTAACAGGTTCTCTTTCAAGTGCTCCTCGGGGAAGGAGACCCGTCCGAAGATCGAGTGGACCTGGCCGTACTCGTCCACGCGGAACTCGAGCTTCCCTTGCTTGATCTCCTTGATGGCCTGGCCGATCTCCTTGGTGACCGTCCCCGTCTTCGGGGAGGGCATCAGGCCCCGCGGACCCAGGATGCGGCCCAGACGGCTCACGATGCCCATCATGTCGGGCGTGGCCACCACGCGGTCGAACTCGAGCCACCCCTCCTCGATCCTCTTCACCAGATCCTCGCCGCCGACGTAGTCCGCCCCGGCCTCCTCGGCCTCCTTGAGGGCCTCGCCCTTGGCGAAGGCCAGCACGGTGACGGACCGCCCCGTCCCGTGGGGGAGGGTGACCGTCCCCCGGATGCGGTGTTCGTTGCGTCGCGGGTCGACCCCGAGCTGGAAGACGGCCTCGGCGGCCTCGTCGAACCGGGCGCTCGCCGTCTCCTTGAGCAGCGCGATCGCTTCGTCCACCGAGTAGAGGCGGGAGCGGTCGACCTTCTGGGCGACCTCCGCGTAGCGGCGTCCGTGTCTCTTCCGCAGTCGTAGCTCGGTCTTCGTGGCCATGGTCGTCAGCTCCCCTCCACCACTTCGATGCCCATGTTGCGCGCCGTCCCCTCGAGGATGCGCATGGCGGCCTCGAGGTCGTCCGTGTTGAGGTCGGGCATCTTGATCTCGGCGATCTTCTTGAGCTGCTCCCTCGTGACGCGCCCCACCTTCTGGGTGTGCGGGACCCCGGAGCCCTTGGGGATCCCCGCCGCGCGCTTTAACAGCTCCGAGGCCGGCGGCTTCTTGAGCACGAAGTCGAAGCTCTTGTCGTGATACACGTAGATCTGGACCGGGATGAGCAGGCCCTTCTCCTGGTCCTTGGTGGCGTCATTGAAGCGCTTGCAGAAGTCCATGATGTTGACCTTGTGTTCGCCCAACGCGGGGCCGACCGGCGGCGCGGGGGTCGCCCCGCCCGCGGGGATCTGCAGCTTGATCACGGCTTCTACGCGCTTTCCCGGTGCCGGTATCGTCGCCATACGAATCCCTTCCTTTAAGGAGCCCTCCGCGGTCCGCTCTCAGCACTCCCTCCGCTGTCGCCCCTTAGCGCTCGGTCCTCTGGCTGAAGGCTGAGCTGACCGCGGATCGCCCCCAAGCTTAGAGCTTTTCGATCCCGTCGAAGCTCAATTTCACAGGGGTCTCGCGCCCGAAGATCTTGACCATGACGGTGACTTCCTCGTTCTCCTTGTCGATCTCGCGGATCTCGCCCGTGAAGTCCGCAAACGGACCCTCGACGATGCGCACCACCTCGCCCGGCTCGAAGTCGACCTCGATGACCGGGCCCTCGCGCTTCGGCGCGGTGGGCACCTCGAGCACGCCTGCCTTGCGCTGGACGACCTTCATGTCCTCGTCGGGGACGGGCAGCGGCGGGTCGCCCACGAACCTCGCCTTGATCCCGTCGAGGAGCCCCAGCACCTCCTCGCTCATCTCGGCCTTGGTGAAGACGTATCCGGGGAAGAGGCGACGCTTCTCGATCCGCTGGACGGTCACCACCCGCTTGTCCTTGTACTCCTTGACCTTGACCATCCCGGAGGCTTTCGAGTAGAGGCGGTGCTCCTTCTCGAGGAGGTCCCCCTTGCGCAGTTGCATCCCCTCCTTGAGCCGTACGGCGTAGTGCTCGGGGATCTCCTCGACGACCCGCTCGCCGTCCTCGCGCTCCAAGACGATGCGCTTCACCCGCGAGCGGTCCACCACCTTCCCCTTCACCTTGGTGAAGAAGCGCGGGTCGCGGTCGCTGGTTAAGGGGACGTTGGCGGGCACCTTCTCGCCCACGCGGATGTCCCGCCGGATCCGCTTGTCCTCCGGGATCAGGTAGACTTCCTCGTTGCGGTTCGTAAGCTCGATGATGACCCGCTGGAGGGTCTCGACGCTCACCACCTTGGCGTCGTACTCGATGCAGCGTTCGGGTTTGACCGCCAGAAGATCCCCGCGCTTGATGCGTTGATTGGGCTCGATGGCCAGCTTGTACTCGTAGGGTACGCGGTACTCCGCCGCCCGCCCGCGGTGGCTCTTGGCGGTGATCACCTCTTCCACGGGCGCGAGGAAGTACGCCACCTCGCCGTTGAGGCGGAAGGCCTCAAACTTCTCCTCGAGGCCCTGCTCCCGAACGCGCTTCTCCAGCTCTTCCTTGACCTTGAGCTCCGACCCGGCCTGGGTCTGGATCGCATACCACTTCTTCATGCCGTTCGCCCTCTCCCCCGGTACGTGCGGAGCGCCGCCCCTTGTCGGAAGCCTACCCGGTGGGGCGCACGACGCCGAAGAGCTCAAAGAGGAAGCCGATGGCCCGCCCGAAGGCGAAGTCATAGAAGAACAAGATCAGCGTCAACAGGGTCAGCATTGTGATTACCAGGACGGTGAGCCCGAAGGTCTCCATCCGGCTCGGCCAGCTGATCTTGTAGAACTCCGCCCGGACCTCCTGCAAGAACCGCTTGAGCTGCTCGACCATGGTCGTGAATTCCCCTCCGTCGCTTGGCAGGCCCGGGAGGACTCGAACCCCCAACCCCCGGTTTTGGAGACCGGTGCTCTGCCAGTTGAGCTACGGGCCTACACCTTCGGGCCTTCTCCTTTACCCATTATACCCGCGCTTAGACCTCGCGGTGCACGGTGTGCTTGCGGCACCACTTGCAGTACTTGCGCAGCTCGAGCTTGGCCCGATGGGTGCGCGGGTTCTTGGTCGTGTGGTAGTTCCGGCGCTTGCACTCCGTGCAGGCGAGCGTCACGTGCTCGGCCATCGCTTATTCGATCACCTTGGTCACGACCCCGGCGCCCACGGTGCGTCCGCCCTCGCGGATGGCGAAGCGCAACCCCTCTTCCATGGCGATGTGCTTGATGAGCTCGGCGGTGATGGTGACGTTGTCCCCGGGCATGACCATCTCCACCCCGTCGGGCAGGGTGATGGTGCCGGTCACGTCGGTGGTGCGGAAGTAGAACTGCGGCTTGTACCCCGAGAAGAAGGGGGTGTGCCGTCCGCCCTCGTCCTTGGAGAGGACGTAGACCTCGCCCTCGAACTTGGTGTGCGGGGTGATGCTCCCGGGGGCGGCGACGACCATGCCGCGCTCCACGTCGTCCTTCTCCACGCCGCGCAGGAGGATCCCGACGTTGTCGCCGGCGATCACCTGGTCGAGGGTCTTGTTGAACATCTCGAGCGAAGTGGCCACGGTCTTGATCGGCTTGTCCCGCAACCCGACGATCTCGACCTCCTGGCCGGGGGTGAGCTGACCGCGCTCCACCCGGCCCGTCACCACCGTGCCGCGGCCTTTGATGGAGAAGACGTCCTCGATGGGCATGAGGAAGGGCTTGTCGACCTCGCGCTTCGGCTCGGGGATGTACTCGTCGAGCGCGTTGAGCAGGTCGAGGATGGGCTGGATCGCCTCGGGGTCGCTCGGGTTCTCCAGCGCCTTCTTCGCCGAGCCCTTGATCACGGGCACGTCATCCCCGGGGTACTCGTACTTGCTGAGGAGGTCCCGCACCTCCATCTCCACCAGGTCGACCAGCTCGGGGTCGTCCACCAGGTCGACCTTGTTGAGGAAGACGACGATGTAGGGGACGTTGACCTGGTGGGCCAGCAGCACGTGCTCGCGGGTCTGGGGCATCGGCCCGTCGTCGGCGGCCACCACCAAGATGGCCCCGTCCATCTGGGCCGCCCCGGTGATCATGTTCTTGATGTAGTCCACGTGGCCGGGGCAGTCGATGTGGGCGTAGTGGCGCTTGTCCGTCTCGTACTCCACGTGGGCCACCTGGACGGTCAGGATCTTCGAGGCGTCCCGGACGACGCCGCCCTTGGCGATATCGGCGTAGGACTTCTCCTTCGCCTTCCCCTGCTGCGCCAGCACGCGGGTGATCGCCGAGGTGAGCGTCGTCTTCCCGTGGTCGATGTGGCCGATGGTGCCGACGTTGACGTGCGGCTTCGTCCGCTCGAACTTCTCCTTCGCCATGCAAACCTCCTCCGGATTTCCGTATCGACTTCTCGATCGGGGGGTGCCCCGTACGAGAAGGGAATTCGGGAGCCCGAGGCCGGGATTGAACCGGCGACCTTTCCCTTACCAAGGGAACGCTCTACCACTGAGCTACCCGGGCGCGGTCTCGTTATTATAACGGGATGCCCTCCGGACGGCAAACGAGAGGGGTGGAGGGGGAGGGATTCGAACCCCCGAAGGCAGTGCCACCTGGTTTACAGCCAGGCCCCGTTGGCCGCTTGGGTACCCCTCCAACCGATGCACTCGGGATGGGTATTCTACCCGATCCGACTTCTCTTCTCTACTCGACTCTCCCTTCTGCCCTGTAGGGGGCAGGGAGCGAGGGATCGGGGAGCCGGCGGTCGGGCTCGAACCGACGACCTGCCGCTTACAAGGCGGCCGCTCTCCCTGCTGAGCTACGCCGGCTTAGAACAACGGGGAGCTTACCGAGCTTGGTGGGGGGTTGCAAGCCCGATCCGCTCCCCGTTTCCTTGGTCCAAGGGGGATGCGGTTACTTGCCGCGGCTGTCCTTCTTCTCCTCGCGGTCGACGAACTCCATGATCGCCTGGACCACGAGGTAGTTGACCGAGCGGTCCCGCTTCTTGGCCAGCTTGTTCAACCGCTCGATCAAGCGGTACTGGCGCTTGTCCTGCGGGACGTAGATGCTCAGCTTGTCCATCGGCATCGCTGCCCACCTCCTCTAGTTGGTATGGAATGCGGTCTCGGGTCGGACCGAGGCCCGGGGGGAAGGGGCCTCGGCGGTCCCCCCTCCACTATACCCCACTCTTCCATGAACTTCCAGTCGCTTCTTTTGCGCTCATATAGGAGATAAGCCGGTCGAGCCCTTCGAGGTAGCTCTGCGCCCCCCGGCCGCTGACCTGCGCGATGCACACGGGCGCGATGACCGAGATGCGGCGGAACTCCTCTCGGGCATGCAGGTCCGAGAGGTGGACCTCCACCGCGGGGAGGCCTACGGCCTCGATCGCGTCCCGCAGCGCATAGCTGTAGTGCGTCAGCGCGCCCGGGTTGATCACCACGCCCTGGACCCGATGGCGCGCCTCGTGCAGCCGATCGATGAGGGCCCCCTCGTGGTTGGATTGGAAGAACTCCAACTCGACCCCTCGGGTTCGGGCGTGCTCGGCGAGGAGCGCGCGGACCTCGGCGAGGGTCTGCCTCCCGTAGATGTGCGGAGAGCGCTCGCCCAAGAGGTTGAGATTGGGGCCGTCTAAGACCAACACCCTCGGTTTGCTCGGCATGCGGCGCTCCCTCTCACCTCACCGCGATTGGAGTCCCTCCCGTAGAGCTCCGAGGAGCTCTACTTCCGGGATCTCGACCGGTTCGGCGTGACCAATCCCCCGTAAGAGCACGATGCGGAGCTTTGCGGCCCGCACCTTCTTGTCACGACGAATATATTCCATTAGAGTCTCGATGTCAAGTGCCGGGGGGAGCGGGGGCAGGCCCAGGCGGTGCACCAGGGCTCGAACGCGCTCCTCCTCCTCCGGGGAGAGCGCCCCCCGCGCCCGCGAGAGCGCGGCCTCCACCCGCATGCCCCAGGCCACCGCCTCGCCGTGAAGCAGGAGTCTGTAGCCGGTGGCCGCCTCGAGGGCGTGGCCCACGGTGTGGCCGAAGTTGAGCAACGTCCGCACCCCCTTGACCTCGCGCTCGTCCTCGGCGACGATCTCCGCTTTGATCCTCACCGCCCGCGCGAGGGCTTCCTCCACGACGGCAGGCGGCTCGAGCCGGATGAGCCCGTCTACGTGCTCCTCGAGGAACGCGAAGAGCTCGGCGTCGCGGACGAGGCTCACCTTGAGGACCTCGGCGATCCCCGACCGGCGCTCCCGTTCGGGGAGCGTCTCCAGCACCTGCGGGTCGATCAGCACGAACCGGGGCTGGTGGAAGGCCCCGATCAAGTTCTTCCCCAAGCGGTGGTTGATCCCCGTCTTCCCCCCCACGGAGGCGTCCACCTGCGCCAAGAGCGTCGTGGGGACCTGGACCCAGCGGACCCCCCGCAGATAGGTAGCGGCCACGAAACCCGCCAGATCCCCGACGACCCCCCCGCCCACGGCCACGATCACGGACTCCCGGTCGAAGCCGCCCCAGAGGAGCCGGGTGTAGAGCCGATCGGCCCACTCCCAGGATTTGCTCGACTCCCCCGGCGGGACGGGGATCACTTGGGCGTCGATCCCCGCCTCCTTGAGCGCACGGAGCGCCCGGCGGGCGTGGAGTTTCTCCACGGTGCGGTCGGTGACGATCGCCGCCCGCCCCTGCAATCCGTGCTGCCGGTAGAGCTCTCCCAGCTCCTCCAGCCCCCCGGCCTCGAGGTAAACGGGGTAGCGTCGCTCTCCCAACTCCACCCAGAGGGTCCTTGCACTCATCCCACCCACCCCTTCCGGCGCAACGTCCTCAGCAGGCGCTCCAGCGTCTCCTCCGGAGGCCCCTCGTTCTCGATGACCAAATCAGCCTCTCGATAGTAGGGTTCCCGGACGCGGAGCAGGTGGCGTAGGAGCCGGAGGCGCTCCTCCAGGGAAAGCCCCCGCAGCAGGGGCCGAACGGGGTGTTCCGACAGGCGCGCCAAGGCCGTCTCCGGGCGCACCTTCAGGTAGATGGAGTAGCCGCTGGCCCGGAGCATCCGTCGGTTCTCCTCCCTCAGGATCGCACCCCCTCCCAACGAGACGACGAGCCCCCGCTCGCCGCTTACCCGCCCAAGAGACCGGGTCTCCCGTCTGCGGAACCCTTCTTCCCCTTCCTGCTCGAAGATCTCCGCGATCGTCCGGCCCGCCTCCTCCTCGATCAGCTCGTCCAAATCGAGGAAGGGACGACCCAGGGCCGCGGCGAGCATCCGCCCTAAGGTCGTCTTCCCGGAGGCCATCATCCCCACCAGGTAGAGGTTGGGGGGCAGCCCGCGTTCTCCGTCCCGAGCCATCGCCGTCTACCGTCTAGGAGCTCTTCGGGAGCGTGGAGGCCCTGCGGGTGGCGGCCTTGAGGCGGGCAGCCATCTCGCGCAGTTCTTCGGGCGGGGTGCCCTGGGCGATGCGCTCCACGAAAGCGCTTCCGACCACCGCCCCGTCCGCCCCCGCGCGGAGCACCGCTTCGACCTGCGCGGGGGTGGAGATCCCAAACCCCACGGCGAGGGGCAGCTCGGCGGGCAGCCGGGCGCGCACCCGTCGGATGAAGCGTCGCCTCCGTTCGTCCACCTCTGTGGGGGAGCCCGTCACCCCGTAGCGGGGGACCACGTAGAGGAAGCCACGGGTGTGCTCGGCCAGGGCCTGCAGGCGCTCCTCCCCGGTCTCCGGCGTGGCCAGGAAGATCAAATCCAGGAGGTAGCGTTCGGCCTGCTCCCGGAGGGGTTGGGCCTCTTCCGGGGGCAGGTCGGGGACGATCAGCCCGTCGGCCTCCCCCTCGGCCAAGCGGCGGCAGAAGGTCCGCTCGCCCATCGCCAAAATGGGGTTGTAGTAGGTCATCACCACGAGGGGAATCTCCCGGCCGTCGGGGTCGCGGCGCAGAGCGGCCAGCACCTCGAAGGCGTGCTCCGGAGTGGTCCCGGCCCTCAAGGCCCGAGCCCCGGCCTGCTGGAGGACGGGGCCGTCCGCGATGGGATCGGAGAAGGGGATCCCCAGCTCCAAGAGATCCACTCCGCCCCGGAGGAGCGCTCGGGCGTACTCGAGGCACCGGGAGGGGGTGGGGTCCCCGACCATCACGTAGCCCAAGAGCGCTCCCTCCCCGCGGGCGCGCAGCTCTCGGAAGGTGCGCTCGATGCGACGGGTCCGCCATGTCCCCTGTCCTTTATCCCTTTCCATGGCGGAGGACGACCTCCAAATCCTTGTCCCCTCGGCCGGAGAGGGTGACGACCACCAGGCCGTTCTTGCCCAGCTCTCGGGCCCGCTCGATCGCCGCGTAGAGGGCGTGGGCGGGCTCCAACGCGGGTACGATGCCCTCCAGCTCACAGAGCCGGTGGAAGGCCTCCACGGCCTGCTCGTCCGTCACGGCCGTGTACTCCGCGCGCTGCACGTGGTGATAGAGGGCGTGCTCCGGCCCCACGGCGGGGTAGTCCAACCCGGCGGAGATGCTGTGGGTCTCCCGCACCTGGCCCCACTCGTCCTGGAGGAGATACGTCTTGGCGCCGTGGAGCACGCCGACGCGGCCGTGGACGATGGAGGCGGCGTTCCCCTGCGAAGACCCCCCGGCCTCCACGCCCAAGAGCCGGACGTCCTCGTCGTCCACAAAGGGGTAGAACGTCCCGATCGCGTTGCTCCCCCCGCCCACACAGGCCACGACCAGATCGGGCAGACGGCGCTCCTTGCGCAGGATCTGCCCCTTGATCTCGTCGCCGATCACCCGCTGGAAGTCTCGCACGATCCGGGGGTAGGGGTGCGGACCGACGACGGAGCCGATGACGTAGTGCGTGCTGCGCACGTTCGTGGCCCAGTCCCTCAAGGCTTCGTTGATCGCGTCCTTGAGGGTGGCCGTGCCCGTCTCCACGGGGTGGACCTGGGCCCCGAGAAGCTCCATGCGGTAGACGTTCATCCGCTGGCGCTCCATGTCTAAGGCGCCCATGTAGATCTCCGTGGCAAGCCCCAGGACGGCCCCGGCCATGGCCGTCGCCACCCCGTGCTGGCCGGCTCCGGTCTCGGCGATGAGGCGCCTCTTGCCCATGTGCTTGGCCAGAAGGGCCTGCCCGATCGCGTTGTTGAACTTGTGCGCCCCCGTGTGCAGCAGATCCTCCCGCTTCAGGTAAATGCGCGCGCCCCCGGCCCACGCCGTGAGCCTCCGGGCGCAGTAGAGGGGCGTAGGCCGCCCGCCGTAGTCGCTGAAATACTCCCGCACTTCCCGCCGGAACTTCGGATTCTCTCGAAGTTCCTCGTAGGCCGCCTCGAGTTCCTTCAAAGCGGGCATCAGGATCTCCGGGACATAGCGTCCCCCGAAGGGGCCGAAGCGCCCCTCCCGAGGCCAGGCGCTCAGCTTCTCGGGCGGTTCCTCCCTCTCCCTCTCGGAAGCTGGGGCATGCAGCTTGCGCTTCCGTCGTTCAGCCACCGCGGCGCACCTCCCTCAAGAACGCCTCGATCTTGTGAGGGCACTTGCGTCCGTACCGCCCCTGCTCGACGCCCGAGGAGACGTCCACGGCCCAGGGCCGGACGCACGCGACGGCGGCGCGGACGTTCTCCGGGGTGAGCCCTCCAGCCAACACCACGGGCAGCGGGACGGCCTCGCGGACTCGACGACTGACCTCCCAATCGTGAGGGACCCCGGTCCCGCCGCTTCGACCGTCCTTGTGGGTATCGAGCACGAGCGCTTCCAGAGGGGCTTGGACCAGCGCCTGGGCCCTCTCCACCCGCTCCGAGACCTCCGCGCCCGGAGGGACGGCGAGCAGCCCCCACAGCTCGACGTCGGGGGGCAGGGCATCGGCGATCCCTCGGAGCTCCGCGGGGGGGAGCTCCCGGTGCACCTGGAGCCCATGGGGTTGGAGCCGTTCCACGAGCGGGGCCAAGCGCTCGGGGTCGCTCTCGGTGGTGACGAGCACGATCTTATGAGAGCATCGCGCGCTCCGGATCAGCGCGCGGGCCTGTTCCACCGGGAGGTTTCGAGGCGAAGCAGGGGTAGCCACCACGAAGCCGAGCGCGTCGGCCCCCCGGGCCGCGCGGACGTCTTCGAGGGTTCGATGGCCGCAGATCTTGACCTTGGTCCTCCCGTGGGCAGCCATAGCTCTTTGCTATGGTATGAAAGCCCTCCGGGGATGGCAACCCTTGGGCTTGCAAGACGCGAGCGCTTCCCTTTAAGCTCCTAGGGCCATGGACCGCGTCCGAGAGCTCCGAGAGATGCTGGAGAGATCCCGTTACGCCGTAGCCCTCACGGGGGCCGGCGTCTCGACGGAGTCGGGCATCCCGGACTTCCGCAGCCCGGGGAGCGGCCTGTGGGCCCAGGTCGATCCCCTGAAGGTCGCCTCCGTCGAGGGCTTCCGACGGGACCCTAAGGGCTTCTACGAGTTCTGGAAGTGGCGCTTTGCCAAGCTCACCGAGGCTGAGCCCAACGTCACCCACAGGGTGCTGGCGAAGCTGGAGGAGGAGGGACTCCTCCGGGCGGTGATCACCCAGAACATCGACGGCCTCCACTCGAAAGCGGGCTCGAAGCGCGTCCTCGAGGTCCACGGGAGCTACACCCGCGGGGTCTGCGTGGAGTGTCGGCAGCCCTACCCTATAGAGACCGTCTTCCGCAAGGTGGAAGGGAGCGAGGAGGGCGTCCCCCGCTGCGACCGTTGTGGGGGGCTGCTCAAGCCCGATGTGGTGCTCTTCGGGGAGCTCCTCCCTCCCGCGTTCCCGGAGGCCGAGCTCGAGGTGCTGAAGTGCGACCTGCTTCTGGCCTTGGGCTCTTCGCTGGAGGTCTATCCCGTGGCGGGACTGGTCCCCCAAGCGAAAGCCCGCGGGGCGCGGCTCGCCATCCTCAACCGCGACCCCACGGACTTCGATGCGATGGCCGATCTGGTGATCCACGCCGAGCTCGGGCCGACGATGCGGCGCCTGGCGGAGCTGCTCGGCTGGGACCTCTAGCTACTCCCGGTTCAGCGCCTCGATCAGGCGCTTCGACTCCATGATGTCCAAGAGCTTGAGGTAGTCGCTCTCCGTGGAGAGCACGAGGGTGCTGTTCTGGGCCAGGGCGGTCTTGTAGGACTCGAGCGTCCGCCAGAAGAGGAAGAAGTTCGGATCCCGGTTGTAGGCCTCGGCGTAGATGCGCAACGCCTCCGCGTCGCCCTCGCCTTTGAGTTCCTCGGCCCGGCGGCGGGCCTCCGCCAGAAGGATCTGGATGCGCTTGTCGGCTTCGGCCCGGATGCGCTGGGCCTCGCGCTCGCCCTCGGCGCGGAACTGCTGCGCGATCTGTCTGCGTTCGCTGATCATGCGCTGATAGACAGCTTTCTCATTGGCTTCGGGCAGGTCGGCCCGCTTGATGCGCACGTCTACGATCTCGATGCCGAAGGCGTCCACCTCCCGTTGCGCTTGGCGCTGGACCTCAACCAGGAAGTCCCGCTTGAGGACCTCCTGAAAGGGTTGTTGGGCCACGATGTCCCGCAGCGCGTCGCGGATCGCCCGCACGAGCTGGACCTCGGCATCCCGCCGCAGGCCGGGGAGGCGCTCCCGATAGGCCCGCGGGTCCCGGATGCGCCACAGCACGTAGCTGTCCATGTTGAGCCGCTGCTTGTCCGCGGTGATGATCGGCTCCGGGGTGGTCAGCTCGTAGCTCATCAGCCGGTCCTCCAGATAGAGCACCTGCTGGACGAAGGGCGTCTTGAAGTAGAGGCCCGGCTCCTCGACCACGCGGACGATCTCCCCAAACCGCAGCACCACCGCCTTCTGGGTCTCGTCGACGGTAAAGGTGAAGAGTCCAAACCCGATCCAGACCAGTCCCACGACCAGGGCGAACCCGATCAAGGTCCTCATCGGCCCTCACCCCCTTCCCTCATCGGGCGTTCCTGGAAGAGCCTCTCCAGGTCGAGCAGGCTCACCAGGCCACTCCCCTCGGTGGAGAGGATCACTTTCCGCATTCCGGGGAGGATCTCCTCCATGGTCTCGATGTAGAGCCGCGCCGCGGTGACCGTCTCCCCCAGGTAGTAGCTCTCCAGGACCTTGGTGAAGCGGGCGGCGGCCCCTTGGGCCTCCAGGATGCGGCTCTGTCGGTACGCTTCCGCTTCGTTCAGGATCTTCTGCGCCTGGCCCTCGGCCCGGGGGATCTGCTCGTTGGCGTACCGCTGCGCTTCGAGGATCATCCGCTCCTTGTCCTGCACGGCGCTGTTGACGTCGTCAAAGGCTGCGGCAACCTCTGGGGTGGGGGGCTTCACCTCCTGGAGGAAGACGTTGAGCACTTGAATGCCCGTGCCGTAACGGTCTAGGAGTTCTTGAAGCTCCTGCTTGATCCGCTCGCCCATGAGCTGTCGCTCCTCGGAGGCGAAGAGCCGGTCCACCTCCTGGAGGGCCACCTGCTCGCGGATGACGGCTTGGGCCGCCTGTCGTACGATCAACTGCGGGTCCTCGATCTCGAAGGCGTACGCCTGGGGATCGCGGGTGACGTTGTAGGCGATCGTCGCCTCCACGTAGACGATGTTGAAGTCCCCGGTGAGCATCAGGGACTCCTCCGCCGGAGCGCGACCGAACCGTCCCGGCGGGGTCACTCCGATCTCCACTTCTTGCTTCCCATACTGGTTGACGATCACCACGCTCTCGATGGGGCTGGGCAGGCGGTAGTGCAACCCCGGCCCCGTCTGACGCACGAACTTCCCGAAGCGTTTGACCAGCCCCACCTCCGAGGGCCCCACCGTATACACCCCGCTGGCCAGCCACAGCCCTACGATGACCAGGGCCACCAGCCAGCCCGTCCAGCCGCCCAGCCTCCCCAGGCGACGGCCTACCTCTTGCCACCGTTCGCCCTCGTCTTCTATGTCGAAGTCCAGCGGTCCTCGCATAGAGGCTCTCCCTCCTTCTCCGCTCCGTGTTCCCGCGTTCGCTTGGCTTGGGATCCCTAGAGGTGAAGGTTCTCGACCCCTTCCGCTCGGAGAAGCCCGCAGGAGGGGGCCGAGCCCACCCACGCCGCTCTCCAAGGGATTCTAGGCCCTTCCCCAAGGGAGTGCAACAGGATTTGCAAATTCCAAGGGCTCTTACTACCCTCAAAGGGCGCAGAGAGCGAAGCGGGAGGGGACCGCAGGCGTGACGGACGAGTGGGTGCTCATTTTGGATTTTGGCTCGCAGTACACCCGCCTGATCGCCAAGGCGATCCGGGCCCAGGGGGTCTATTGCGAGGTGGCCCCGCCCACCCTCTCCGCCCGCGAGGTGCGGGAGCGAGGCCCCCGCGCCTTGGTCCTGTCGGGCGGGCCGCGCAGCGTCTACGAGCCCGACGCCCCCCGCCTCGGCCCCGACGTTCTCAAGCTGGGGATTCCCGTGCTGGGGATCTGCTACGGGATGCAGCTTTTGGCCCAACTCCTGGGCGGGCGGGTCGAGCGCTCCTCTCGGAAGGCGGAATACGGCGTCGCCGAGATCGAGATCGTGGAGGACGACCCCCTCTTCCTGGGCTTAGGCCGGAGGGGGCGGGTCTGGATGAGCCACGGAGACGTCATTGCGGAGCTCCCGCCCGGCTTCCGGGCGCTGGCCTACTCCGCGGGCGAGCCGCCCCTCCTGGCCGCGATGCGCGATGAACCGGGACGGATCTACGGCGTGCAGTTCCACCCCGAGGTCCACCACACGCCCCACGGCCCCCGGATGCTTCACAACTGGCTCCGTCGGATCTGTGGACTCCGGGAGCGTTGGCGGCCCGGCGATCTCGTGCAGCCGAAGGTCGAGGAGCTTCGTGCGCAGCTGGAGGGCAAGCGGGCCCTGATCGCCGTCTCGGGAGGGGTGGACTCCAGCGTCGCCGCCGTGCTCGTCCACCGGGCCATCGGGGACCGACTGGTGCCCGTCTTCGTGGACACCGGGCTGCTGCGCAAGGGCGAGCCGGAGCGCGTCCGGAGGGTCTTCGAGCGGCTGGGCCTCCCCTTACGGACGGTGGACGCGAAGCGGGAGTTCTTCGAGAAACTCCGGGGTGTGACGGACCCGGAGGGGAAGCGCAAGGCGATCGGGGAGACGTTCATCCGGGTCTTCGAGCGGGAGGCCCGCCGCCTGGAGCGGGAGGAGCCCCTAGACGTCTTGGTCCAGGGGACCATTTATAGCGACGTGATCGAGAGCGGGGGCGCGGGGACGGCGCACGGGGCCGAGACGATCAAGAGCCATCACAACGTGGGCGGGCTCCCCGCACAGCTGGGGTTTGAGCTGGTGGAGCCCCTGCGGGAGTTCTTTAAAGACGAGGTGCGCGAGCTGGGGCGGGCGCTGGGGCTCCCCGAGGAAATTGTGGACGAGCCGCCCTTCCCCGGCCCGGGGCTCGCCGTGCGCATCCTCGGGGAGGTCACCCCGGAGAAGGTCGCCCTGCTGCAGGAGGCCGACGCCATCCTGCGGGAGGAGATCCAACGGGCGAAGCTCCACCGCGAGATCTGGCAGTACTTCGCCGTGCTGCTGCCCGTCCGGAGCGTGGCCGTCCGGGGAGACGGGCGCGGGTATGGGTACGTGGTGGCCCTAAGAGCCGTCCACTCCCGGGACGGGATGACCGCCGACTGGTACAAAATTCCCCACGGGGTGTTAGAGAGGATCTCCTCGCGCATTACCAATGAGGTTCCCCCGATCACGCGGGTGGTGTATGATATAACGTCGAAGCCGCCGGGAACCATCGAGTGGGAATGAGCGGGATCGGAGCTGCGACGTCGACGGCCCGCTGGCAGGCAAATTGCGGGTTGAGACGGGGACATCCGACCGCCGATGGAGGGTTGGAGAGAAGGGGGCACCATGCGCGTCTGTCTCTACCTGGAGGCGGAGGAGGTCGTCTCGAAATCGGGCTTCAAGCGGGCTTATGAATCCCACCGCAAGGCCCTCCGGATGGCGGGCGTCGAGGTGGTGACCGACCCCGCCGACGAGCCCTACGACCTTTTGCACCTCCACGCCTTCGGACCCAAGTCGCTCTACTACCTCGGCAAAGCGAAGCGGGAAGGGATCAAAGTCGTGGTCCACGCCCACAGCGTGGGGGCCCACGACTTCCGCGACAGCTTCACCATGTCCAACGTGATCGCGCCCCTGTACGAAGCGTATTTGAAGTTCTTCTACGAGCAGGGGGACGCGGTCTTCACCCCCACGGAGTTCGCCAAGCGCCAGCTCCTCCGGGCCGGGGTGCGCAAACGCATCGAGGTGGTCAGCAACGGCGTGGACCGGGAACGTTTCCGCTTCGATCCCGAAAAGCGCGCCCTCTATCGCCGAAGGTTTGGGCTTGCGCGCTTTACGGTCTTCGGGGCGGGGAACATCATCCCGCGCAAAGGGGTGACGGATTTCTTAGACGTCGCGGAGCTGCTTCCTCAGTACGATTTCATCTGGTACGGCCACCGCTGGCCCAAGGCGCTGGCCTTCCATCCGCAGATGGAGAAGCGCTTGGACGAAAAGCCGCCGAACGTGATCCTCCCGGGGTTCGTGGAGGACACCCCCGGGGCCTTCGCCGCCGGAGACGTGCTCCTCTTCCCCTCCAAGACGGAGACCCAAGGGCTCGTCATCCTAGAGGCCGCCTCGCTGGGGCGGCCCGTGGTCGTGCGGGACCTCCCCGAGTACGAAGATTGGCTCCATCACGGGGAGAACTGCCTCAAGGCCCGCACCGTGGAGGAGTTTGCCGAATGCGTTCGGCGGCTGGCCGAGGATCGGACCCTCTATGAAAAGCTCCAAGAGGGGGCCGAGCGGCTCGCGCAAGAGCACAGCCTCGAGCGGGTGGGCCGCCGCCTCCAGGAGCTGTACCGAAGCGTGCTCGCCCAGCCTCCGGAGCCCCGGGCCCTGGCCCCCGTAAGCGCCGAGGAGCCCCGTCCCCTCACCGTCCCTCCCGATGATTTCCGTCGTCATCCCGGTCTATAACGAGGCCGAGGCCATAGAAGCGTGCCTGGAAGCGCTCCTCCCCTCGCGCCAGACCCTTCGGAAGCCCTACGAGGTCGTGGCGGTGGACAACGGCTCCACGGACGGCTCCCGCGAGCTCATCCGGCGCTTCCATCGGGCCCACCCGGAGCTGCCCCTGCGCCTGGTCCACGAGGAGGAGAGTGGGGTGGCCGCGGCCTCGCAGCGGGGGTTTTGCGAGGCCCGCTATGGGCTGATCGCCCGCACGGACGCGGACACCCGGGTGGCCCCCACGTGGCTGGAGGCGATCGTCCGGCGCTTTGAAGACCCCAAGGTGATGGCCCTCTGCGGGCGGGTCTGCTTTTACCGCCCCCATTGGATCCAGCGGGTGCTCCTCTTAGAGCGGCTCATCGCGCTGCACCAGCGGGTGCACGTTTGGCTCCGGAGGCCCCATTTCTGGGGGTTCAACTTCGCGGTGCGGCGGGAGATCTTCCAAAGGGTGGGCGGGTTCGACACCCGGCTGCGCCTGGGGGAGGACTTGGAGTTGGGGCTCCGCCTGGGGAAGGTGCTTAGGCCGGGGGAGCGGATCGTCTACGCGCCGGAGGTGCGGGTCTATTCGTCGAGCCGCCGCTACGGGTTGCACCGGGAGTGGCTGCGCTATACCCTCGACGGCTACCGGGCGTACTTCGCGCTCGTCTGGCAGGGACGGGTCCCGGAGTGGATGCTCAAGGAGCCCTCCCGCTAGAGGAGGACGCCCGCAAGGAGGCTTTTCACCTAGATGTCTGGAGGGATGTCTGGAGGCACCCGCTATCGGGATCGTACCCGCAGACTGCTCATCCTGGCGTTGGACGGCGCCTCCCCCGAGCTGATCGAGCGCTGGGCCTCCGAGGGCCGCCTGCCCCACCTCCGGAGGCTCATGGAGGAAGGGGCCTTCGGCCCCTTGGAGAGCGTGATCCCGCCCGTCACGGGCGCGGCCTGGGGGTCGTTCCTCACGGGGCTCTCTCCCGGGAGGCACGGGGTGTGCGAGTGGCTCCGCCGCCGTCCTCACTCGTACGCCCTGGAGCCGGTGGACGGCTCCGCCCTCCCC
Organism: Candidatus Bipolaricaulota bacterium; assembly: GCA_026982655.1. Lineage (GTDB taxonomy): Bacteria > Bipolaricaulota > Bipolaricaulia > RBG-16-55-9 > RBG-16-55-9 > JALUUA01. Next base: position 11,974 of record JALSGO010000009.1, on the reverse strand, counting down.
TCGCCCACGCTCCTGGAGTGGCTGAGCGCCCACGGCCAACGGGTGGGCGTCGTGAGCCTCCCCCTCACGTACCCGTTTCGGTTTCGGGATCGGGGCGGAGGCGGCGGGGGGTTCGCCGTGGGGGATCTCCTGACCCCGCCGGGGCGTCCCTACACCCATCCGCCCTCACTCCAACGGGAGCTGGAGGAGGCGCTGGGAGGGCGCTACCCCCTCGCGCCGCCGCCGTGGCCCGGCGGGCGTCGGGCCGCGGGGTGGTTCTCCCGGCTTCAACGGTCCTTGGAGCTGCGCGCCCGGGCTATTCTTTATCTGGCCGCCCGCAAGGACTGGGACGTCTTCCTGGCCCATGTGATGGAGACGGACTCCGTCCAGCACCAGATGTGGCACACCCTCGACCGGCACCCCCGGCCCCGCTATGGGTCCCCCCTCCCCGACGAGGAGCCCGTGCTCGAGGTCTATCGCCGGGCCGACGCGCTCGTGGGCGAGCTCCGCTCGCTGCTGGACGAGCGTGACACCCTCTGGGTGATCTCGGACCACGGCTTCGGCCCCCATCGCTACAACCTCCACCTCAACACCTGGCTCCTGCGGCAGGGCTTTCTGCGCCTGCGGGGGAACCTTCCCACCCGGGTGAAGAGGGCCCTCTACGAGCTGGGGGTCGTCCCCGAGAACCTCTATCCCTGGGAGGCTCGGCTGGGGCTCTTGGGCCGGGGGAGCGGAGATCCGGCGCAGGCGTATCGGTGGCTGAGCCGCTTCGCCCTCTCGACCGCGAACGTGGACTGGTCCCGGACGGTGGCCTACTCCTACGGGAACGTAGGACAGATCTTTCTGAACCGCCGGGGCCGCGAGCCCCAAGGGATCGTCCCCCCTCGCTGCGCGCCGAAGATCTTGGAGGAGGTTGAGGAAGCGCTAAGAGAGTGGCGCAACCCCTGGACGGGGGAGCCCGTGGTCGAGCGCCTCTTCCGGGCGGAGGAGCTATACGGCCCCGAACGGCACCCTCAGAGCCCCGACCTCGTCTTCCTCCCCGCAGAGGGACACTCCCCCATGGGGCTCTCGGAGTTCCTCTCGAACCGCCCGGTGACGCACGCGGTGGCCCACTCCGGCTGGCACCGACTGTATGGGGTCTTTCTGGGCTGCGGTGCGGGGTTGCCCCGAGGGAGGGTTCGTTTGCGGCTGCTGGACCTTTTCCCCACGATCTGTGAACTCCTGGGGGTCCCCCCGCCTCCAGGGCTCGACGGGCGGGCGAGCGAGGCGCTCCGGGCGCGGCACCCCGTGGGCTCGGCTTCGACTTCGGAAACCCTCGACGGGGGCCGGACGGCGGCTCAGGATCAAGGTCCGGGGGACTTCGGCGCGGACGCGGAGGAGGGTCTCTCCGCGTTGGAGGGGTCGCGGTCGGGGTCGGAGGGCTCCCCGCTCTCCCCCGAGGAGGAGGAGGAGATCCGGGAGCGGCTGCGCGGGCTGGGATATCTGTAAGCGCCCCGAGCGAGGAGCTGCCCGAGTCCCGCCCCGATCCCCACGAGCGGGATTCCCAGCAGCAGCGCCCGCACCCCCAACCGGACAAACGCCCCCTTCTCGAACAGCTCCGGGAGCACTCTCTTCAGCCCGAGGCCGGAGGGGTTCGAGGCGATCCAGGCCCCCTCCACGGCGGCGAGGGCGGCGGCCAGGAGCGCGCCGAGCGCGGCGTACAGTCCCCCGAGCAGCACGAAGGGCCGACGGATCACCGCGGGATCGACGCCCGAGAGCTCCAGCAGCTTGCGCTCCGCCCGGAAGCTCCTCTCTGCGGCGCGCAGGCTCGCTGCCAAGAGGCCGAGGGCGAGGCCCGCGATCGCCAGCATCCCCCCGAGGAGGAGCCACCTCCCCTGCGGACTTTCCGCCCAGCTCCGCACGAGCCCCTTCGGCTCCGGCTGCGGCTCTTCCACGCGCTCGAAGACCCCCCAGCCCACAAGGCGTTCGATCACGGTGTCGGGAGAGATCCCTTCGTGCAGCGTGATCCGATAGTATCCCAGGGCCTCCCCCCGGGGATCTTGAGGGAAGCGAAAGCGCACCCCGGCGATGTCGGGGTCTTCTGCAAGCCGTTGGTGGACCTCCGCGAGTTCCCGTTGGGAGAGCGTCCCCAAGGGGACGGCGATCAGCTCCTCCCGGGGCGCCGCGGAGCGCGGCTCCCGCAGGAGGGATCCTACGGCAACCAGCTGGAGCGCCAAGGCCAGCGCCCCGACCGCCAGCGCCGCCAGTGCCCAGCTCCCCAAGGAGAGGGAGCGCAGGAGCTCCCGGAACAGATAGGGCGTGCTGCTCATCTCAGAACCTCTCCTCCCCGGCCCAGGGCGTGATTCCTTCCGGCTCGAGGGCGTAGAGGAGGGCCGGACTCCCCCGTAGGGGCTCCGGATCGCGGGCCGTCATCAGGAGGGTCAACCTCCGGCGCAGGAAGACCTCCTCGAGCGCTCGGAGGTAGCGCCGCTGCTCGGGAGGGGAGAGCCCTTCCAAGGGCTCCTCGAGCAGGAGGAGCACGGGATCGTCGCAGAGGGCCACGGCCAACTGCAGGAGGCGTCGCTCCCCGGGGCTCAGCTCCTCCACGCGCCGCTGCCGGTTGCTGCCCTGCGCGTTGGGGGTCCCTTCGGGGACCTCGGCGTCGGGGGGCGAACCGAGGCCCACGAGCGAGAGTGCCCGATGGGCGCGGGCCTGGGCTTCCTCCGCCGAGAGCTCTAACGCGCGAAGCTTGAATATGATGCATCCTTCCGGAGTCGTGCCTCGGCGCAGCCCCAGCTCCCCGAAGACGATCCCCAAGCGCCGATGGAGGAGCCGCAGCTTCTCCGGGCGGAGGCGGATGACGTTTCGGTCGTCCACGAGCACCTGACCGCGTTCGGGCCTCCGCAGGCCGCAGAGGACCTCCAGCAGAGCCCGACCCCGCTCCGGCGGCCCCACCAGGCAGGCCCACTCCCCCCGTCCCAGTCGAAAGCTCAGATCCCGGAAGAGGAACCTCTTACCTTCTCGTACGGCCAGCTCCGCGATCTGAACCATCACGGGCATCCTGCCGCCTCCCGCCCTCGGGAGCGCCCGCGGGCGCGCACGAAGCGGTCCCGCCCCGATAGGTCTTGCAGGACCTCCACGGAGGCGAACGCTCGGGTCTCCTCCAGCAGGCGCCGGACGTCCTCAGCCTGCTGAGCGCCGATCTCCAGATAGAGCCGTCCGCCGGGGGTCAGATGCTTGGGGGCTTCTTCCGCGATGCGCGCCAGCTCCCGCAGTCCGCGGGGGCCGCCGTCCAGCGCCAAGCGGGGCTCGTACACCCGGACCTCCCGCGGGAGGTGGGCGTACTCCTCCGAGGGGACGTACGGCGGGTTGGAGACGATGAGGTCGAAGGAAGCGCGCAGGCCCCGCAGCCAATCCGTCTGCACCCAGTGGATTCGCCCGTCCACGCCGTTGGCGCGCGCGTTCTCCCGGGCCAGCTCCAAGGCGTCCCGTGATCGATCTACGGCCACGGCCCGCGCCTGCGGCCAGCGCTTGAGGAGGGCGATCACGATGGCCCCGGAGCCCGTACCCAGATCCAAGACCCGCCAACCCGGTCCCTGGGCTTGCGCCTGTGCATCGCAGTCCTGGAGGAGGAGCTCGACGAGCTCCTCCGTCTCGACGCGGGGAATAAGCGCCCGCCGGTCCACCCGCAGCGTCACGTCCAAGAACTCCACCGTGCCCAGCAGGTACGCCAACGGGACCCCCTCGCGCCGCTTCCGGATGAGCTCGCGGAAGCGGGCCCGCTCCGCCTCGCTCAAGGGGCGGTCCGGATGGAGATAGAGGTCGAGGCGCTCGGTGCGCAGCGCGTGGGCCAGGAGCAACTCGGCTTCGAAGCGGGCCGTCTCCACCCCGCCGCGACGCAGATATCCCGACGTCCACTCCAAGATCCGCCTGACCGTCCACGTCTCCGGCTCCATACCCCGCAATGACCTTTGTCGGATCGGGATCTGCCCTCTCACCACCCGCGCAAGCCCCCTTTGTGTCCTGATTGAAGGTAACAGAATCGTTGCCTCCCCGTCAAGGGATCGGTAAGATACCGGAGCGCTCGAACGGGGAAGAGAAGGGCAAGAGACCGCAGAGGACGATGGAGACGGTAACGCGAGGTATCCGAAGGATCGGGCCGTATCTGATAGCGTCCGCGCTGGGGGCCCTCTTGGGGGCGAGCCAGGTCCCCATCGGGTGGGTCGTCCCGGGAGATCCGTTGCCCACGGCCCCGGCCGTCGTCCCCGAGGAGTGGATCCGACCGGTATGGCTGAACGCGCTGGTGGGCGCCATCGTCGGGGCGTCGATCTTGGCTGCAGCACGGGCTGCCGTGCGCGCCGCCCTGCAGGCCGTAGAGGCAGGCAAGGGCGTCGCACTCCTTCAGGGCAGCCTCCTCGGCTTGATCGGAACGCTGTTCGGTCTGCTGGGGTACGCGGTCCTGGAGCTGCTCTTCGGGACGGGTCGGCCGAACCTCGGCCTCCAACTCGCACAAGCCGGACTCCTCCTCTTCTTGACGTATCTAGGGTTTCGCATCGGCTACAGCCAAGAGGATCTGCTCGGAGCGTTCGTCTTCGGGGACGCTGCCCCGTCCCCCTCCGACCCGTCCTCGCCCGGGGGGAAGACGCCCAAGGTGGTGGACACGAGCGTGATCATCGACGGGCGCATCTACGACCTGGTCCGGACGGGCTTTCTGGAGGGCCCCCTCTACGTCCCTCACTTCGTGGTGGGCGAGCTCCAGCGGATTGCGGATTCCCAAGACGGCCTGCGCCGTCGCAAGGGACGTCGGGGACTCAACATCCTCGAAGAGCTGCAAAAGCTCCCGAACACCCCCATTATCCTTTGGGAGGAGGACGTCTCCGAGGTCCCCTCGGTGGACCGTAAGCTCATCCGCCTGGCCAAGGACCTGAAGGCGAAGATCCTCACGACCGATTACAACCTCAACAAGGTAGCCCGCGTCTCCGGCGTGGAGGTGCTCAACGTCAACGAGCTGGCGAAGTCCCTCAAGCCTCCGTTCATCCCCGGCGAGGAGCTCGAGATCGAAGTCATCGACCGCGGCCAGGAGATCGGTCAGGGGGTGGGGTACCTGGACGACGGGACCATGGTCGTGGTGGAGAACGGGCGGCGCTACATCGGCAAGAAGGTCCGTGCGGTGGTCTCCAGCTCCCTGCAGACCGACGCGGGGAAGATGCTCTTCGTCCGGGCCAAGGGCGAGGTCGACGGCCAGTACCAGCAGAGCAGCTCCTAACGCTTCCTCTAAACTTGTTTAAGAGCATGCGACGAGAGCTGGGAGCGGTGGTGCTGGCCGCGGGCCGCGGGGAGCGCCTCGGGGGCCCCGTGCCCAAGGCATACGTCCCCCTGGCGGGGAAGCCCCTCCTGCTCCACTCCCTGGAGAAGTTCGCCCGCTTTCCGCCCTTGTGCGAGATCGTCCTCGTGATCCACCCGGAGGACGAAGAGCGGTTCCGCACGCAGGTGGAGCCCCGGATCCCCCTGCCTGCGCACGTCGAGTTCAAGCGGGTCTATGGAGGAGAGCATCGGCAGGACTCCGCGCTCGCGGGCGTGCGGGCGGCTTCGAGCGAGTGGGTGGCCGTCCACGACGCGGCCCGGCCCTTCTTCTCCCTGGATCTGCTGGAAGCCCTTTGGGAAGCCGTTCGGGAGCACCGTGCGGCGCTCCCCGTCCTCCCCGTGGAGGAGAGCCTCCACGAGCTCGGACCCGGGGAGGAAAGGCTGCTCCGACCGGTGGACCGCAGCCGGCTGCTGCGGGCCCAGACGCCCCAGTGCTTCGAGCGCAGGCTCCTTGCGGACGCGCTCCGGGAGGCCCGGCGACGGGGCGAACGCTTCACCGACGAAGCGGGCGCCGTCCTCGCCTACGGGGGCGTCTCCCCCTTCTGCGTCTCCGGCGAGGAGTGGAACCTCAAGATCACCACGCGTTGGGACCTCGAAGCGGCGGAGGCCTGGGTGCAAGCGGGGCTCCTTCCCCTTGACTCCCTCCTCCCCGACGCCTAGAATCTCCACGGTGCCGTAAACGGAGCCCCATCGCGGAACGGAGCAAACGTCAGAAGACAGGGAGGAGGGGCTCGATGGAACCCACAGAGGGCAAGCAACCCGAAGGTGCGGACACCCCGCAGAAATCGCCCCAGCCCCGGGCGCGGAAGATCTCGCCCGGCCTCCTCGTGCTGGCCGCGGCGATCCTCGCGGCGGTCGGGATTCTGATCTGGCAGTCCCTCGGCCCCCGAACGGCTCCTCCCTCCGCCGTCGCCCCCGAGCCCTCGGAGGAGGCCCAACCCCAATCCCAACCCCAGCCCCGGTTGCACACCCGCACGCTCCCCAACGGCCTCGAGGTGATCGTCTACGAGGACCGCACGGCCCCCGTGGTGGCCGTTAACGTCTGGTATCGGGTGGGCTCGCGGAACGAGGTGCCCGGGAAGCGGGGCTTGGCCCATTTGATGGAGCACATGATGTTCAAGGGCTCGAAGAACGTCGGGCCGGAGGAGCACGCCCGCCTCATCGACCGCGTCGGGGGGATCAACAACGCCTTCACCCGCGAGGACGCGACGGGCTACTACGACGTCGTTCCCACGGAGGCGCTGGAGCTGGCCCTGCGCCTGGAGGCCGAGCGGATGCAGAACCTCGTGCTCACCCAGGAGCACCTCGACTCGGAACGCGAGGTCGTCAAGGAGGAATATCGCCTGCGGCTGGAGAACAACCCCGTCTCCCAGGCCTTCGACCGCTTCCGGGCGTTGGCCTTCGAGGGGACGCCCTACGCCTGGACCGCCGCCGGGACCCCCGAAGACCTCGATACCATCACCCTGGAGGACCTGGAGCGATTCTATCGGCGGTATTACGTCCCCAACAACGCCGTGCTCATCCTGGCGGGGGACGTCGTGCCCGAGCGGGCCTTCGAGCTGGCGGAGCGGTACTTTGGGCCGATCCCCCGAGGCCCCGAGCCCCCGGAGGTCGTCATCGAGCCGCCGGAGCCGACGGCCCGGCGGGAGGAGACGCTCACGATGCCCGTCCAGCTCCCCGCCGTCTTGGGCGGGTACCCCCTCCCGGGCGCGGGCCACGACGATCTGCCGGCCCTCGAGATCGCGGGCATGATCCTGACGGCGGGGGAGAGCTCCCGGCTCAACAAGTCGCTGGTGCGGGAGCAGAAGCTGGCCATCGCCGCCGGGGGCGTCCCCCTCATCTACAAAGACCTGGGGATGATGCTCGTCTTCGCCTTCTTCACCCCCGACAAGGACCCTGTGGCCGTCAAGGAAGCCCTCCTCCGGGAGATCGACCGGCTCAAGGAGGAACCCCTAGAGGAGCGCGAGCTGCAGAAGGCGAAAAACCAACTGACGGCCCAGTACGTGTTCAATCTGGACTCGATCAGCGGGGTGGGGAGCGCGATCGGCGAGGCCGCCGTCATCGGAGGGGATGCCAAGCTCTTCCTGGAGGGGGCTAAGCGCTACGCGGACGTCACCCCCGAGGACGTCCAACGCGTAGCCCGGCAGTACCTCGTGGACGAGACGCTCACCCTGGTCACCCTGCAGCCGGGAGAGGAAGGAGAGGGAGAGGAGGAGACGCTGCCATGACCCGCGGGATGCGCGTTGTGCTTGCGGCGATCCTAGTGGGACTGCTGGGGGTTGTGGGCGGACCGGAGCTTTCCGCCCTGCGGGCCCAGGAGGCGCAAGGGGCGGAGGAGATCCGCCTGCCCTCCATCTACCAAGAGACCCTGGAGAACGGTTTGAGGGTGGTGGTGATCGAGCAGCGGCAGCTGCCCATCGTCCACTTCAATTTGAGAGTCGCCGAGGGCGGGAGCGTCCGGGATCTCAAGACGAAGGCGGGCCTGGCGGAGTTCGTGGCCGCGATGCTCACCCAGGGGACCGAGACGCGCACCGCCGAGGAGATCGCCGAGGCGATCGACTTCGTGGGCGGGCAGCTCTCGGCCTCGGCGGCCACCGACTACGCGACCGTCACGGCCCAAGTCCTCTCCCAGGACCTCGACCTGGGGCTGGAGCTTCTGGCGGACGTGGTGATCCGCCCCACATTCCCCGAGGAGGAGATGGAGATCGTACGCAACCGCCTGATAGGAAGCGTCAAAGCGACCCAGGACGACCCCGGGGAACTCGTGCGCGAGCACCTCAAGCAGCTCCTCTTCGGGGGCTTCCACCCCTTGGGCTTCGTGACGACGGAGGAGACCCTCAACGCGATCACCCGCGAGGACCTCGTGCGCTTCCACGAGGCGTACTACCGCCCCAACGTCTCCACGTTGGTGATCGCCGGGGACGTCGACCCGAAGGCCCTCATCGCCAAGGTGAAGGAGGCCTTCGCCGACTGGGAGGAGCGCCCCGTATCCGAGCGCCGCACCGTCGCGCTCACCCCTCTCAAGGAGCGGCGGGCGCGCTTCGTCCACAAGCCGGGCCAGACCCAGGTCCAGATCGCCCTGGGGCATCGGGGGCTGGCCGTCTCCGATCCCGACTACCTCCCGGTCCAGCTGGCGAACTACGTCTTAGGGGGTGGCGCGTTCTCCTCGCGGCTCATCCAGGTGGTCCGCTCCGAGGAGGGCAAGACGTACGCGGTCTCCAGCGGCTTCCCCAGCTACCGCTTCCCGGGGTACTTCGTGGTGTGGACGTTTACCCGCAGCGAGGAGCTTCGCTCCACTCTGGAGCTTTTGCTACGAGAGATCGAGAAATTCCAACGGGAGGGGATGACCGCGGACGAGCTGGAGGCCGCCCAGGGCTACTTCGCCGGGAGTTACGTGCTCCGCCTGGAGACCCTAAACGGCCTGGCGCACACGGTGCAGAACGCCCTCTTCTACGATCGCGGCCTCGACTGGATCCGGAACTTCAAGAAGACCGTCCGCGCCTACACCCGGGAGGAGGTCAACGCGCTCATCGCGGAGCACTTCCGCCCCGAGGAGCTGCAGATCGCGCTCTTAGGGGATTTCTCGGTGCTGGAGTCCCTGGAGGAGCAGGGGATCGCGGAGCTCGTGCCGGGGGTGTCCCTGGCGGACGTTCAGGTGGTGGACTGGCTCTCCCCCGTCGACGCGCGGGGGATCGCGTACGAGGAGTTCAAAGCGGCCCGGGCGCGGGCGAGGCAGCCCCTGACCGTCGCCTGGAAGGCCCAAATGGACGAGGAGGCCCGCGCGCTGCTGGAGAGGGTCATCGCCGCCCAAGGCGGACTGGCCGCGCTGGAACGGCTGAAGGATTACTACTCCAAGGGGGAGGGAACGCTCTACCAGCAGGGCCAGAGCTTCGACGTTGTCGTTGAGAATTGGATCGTCCTGCCGCAGATGATGCGCCAGGAGCTCACGATCTCCCTCGGCGGGCAGCGGTTCAAGGTCGTCTACCTGTGGAACGGCGAGCAGGGCTGGATCCGGCAGGGAGGCCGCTGGCAGGAGATGCCCGCCGAACTCGTGGCCGAGATCCAGAAGGGGATCGCCTTCGATCCGCTGTTTACGCCTCTCTTCATCGGCCACGAGGGCTTTCGGTTCGCCTATCGAGGGACCGAGGAGGTGGAGGTCGAAGGGAGCCCCCTCGTAGCCGAGGTCCTGGAGGTGACGGACGCGCAGGGGAACACGGCCCGCTTCTACTACGGAGGCGAGCCGCTCCGCCTCCTCCGGATCGTCGAGGAGAGCGGGGAGCGCACAGAAAAAACGCTCTTCTCCGACTACCGGGAGATAGACGGCTACCGGGTGCCCTTCGTGCAGAAGACCTTCCAGGACGGCGAACTCACGGGCGAGTACACCCTCACCGAAGTCAAGATCAACCGGGGAATCGGGCTGGACCTCTTCCAAAAGGACTGAGCACCGCGACGACGGCCCGACGACACGACGGTCTGCGCCCCCGAGCACAGCTAATGCCGGTAGACGATCCGCCCCTTGGTGAGGTCGTAAGGGGAGATCTCGACGGTCACGCGGTCCCCCGTGAGGATGCGGATGCGAAATCGGCGCATCCGCCCGGAAGAATAACACAAGATCTCCGGGCCGTCGTCCAGCTGCACCCGATACATCAGGTGGTTGAGCGCCGTGACGACCTGGCCTTGCTTCGTGATCAGCTCATCTCGCTTGCCCATATGCGGTTCCACCCCCTTTCTGCTCACGCCGCGCTACGAGCAAGAAGACCCCGGTAGGGGCGGGTGTCCCTCTACCGGGGTCCGTCGTGGGTTTCGGTTTCGTGATCCTTCGGCGTTACTGCGGTTACTGCGGTCTCACGTTGGCCGCGCGCAGGCCCTTGGCGTCGCGCTCGATGTCGAACTCGACCGCCTGGCCCTCCCGCAGCGACTTGTATCCTTCACCGCGGATGGCGGAGAAGTGCACGAAGACATCGGCGTCGCCGTTGTCCTGCTCGATGAAGCCGAAGCCCTTCGCGTCGTTGAACCACTTCACCTTTCCGGTAGCCATACGGTAAACCCTCCTCCGATCTGCTGGGGATTTGACTCCTCTGGCTCTGGCGACGGCTCCTACGTGCAACGGGTTTACCGCTGGACACCTTGGGCCTTCGTCTGCACCGATGAGTCAGAACTTGGCAGGTGGAAACCTATCAAGCTGCAGATGTCTAACCTCACCCTACCACGTTTGCCGGGAAAAGTCAACCCCTTTGCGAGGCGAGAACGGAGGCATCCCCGAGCGGATGCGCGTTAGCTCCGTTTCCCTAAGGTCTTTTCCAGGTAGGCTCGAATCGCCTCATGAGTCTCAGGAGAGCTCCACGCGGCCAGGACCTCCTTATCCAGGGCATCCCCCTCGTGCTCCCGGAGCGATCGGCGCAGCCTTCGCTTCGTGAGCCGGTACGTCTCCGGCGGGATGCGGCCCAGCTGCTCGGCCCGCGCCCGGGCCCGCTCCCCCAAGAGCTCCGGCTTGACGAGCTCGTCGACGAGTCCTGTACGCAGGGCCTCCTCCGGGGAGAGGAGCTTCCCGGTGAGGGCCAGCCGACGGACCTCCGGCTCGGGGACGGCGGAGCCGAGGAGCTCCCAAGCCAGCGCGGGGAAGGGCACGCCCACGAGCAGCTCGGGGATCCCCATTTTGCCTTCCCCTTCCCCTTCCCCTTGGGCCATCACCCGGTAGTCGCAGGCGCAGGCGAGCACGCATCCTCCGGCGATCGCGTGTCCGTTCACGGCGGCTACGACCGGCTTCGGGAACTCCGCGATCCGAAGGAGCACGTTGCGAAAGGCCTTCATGAACTCCTCGATGTAGCTCGGGCCGCCCTCCAGGATGCGGAAGAGGTCCACTCCTGCGGAGAAGCTCCGACCGGAGCCCGTAAGGACCACGGCCCGCACGTCAGATGCTTCTCTCAGTTCGTCCAAGTGCCGACGAAGCTCTTGGAGGAGCTCGAGGTCGAGGGCGTTGACCTTGCCGTGCTCTAAGCGCATCATGGCCACGGAATCGCGATGATCGAGATGGACCATAATGCCTCCTTTGTGGGGAGTATACCCAGAAGCGACTTGAAGAAGCAATCCTAAGCTCTCGCCCGTGGGAAATCGACGCCGCCGGATCCCCCCGGGGGGCTTGACAACTCCCCCCCGTGGTATAATCCGTCCACCTTCTTCCAAGGGTGATGCCTGGGAACTCAGGGTTCATACGCAGAAAAGCAGGAAAGGGAGGTCTTCCCATGAAGAGCATCCCCCTCGGGGGGTTGGCCGGAACTCTCCTCGTGCTGATGGTCGTGTTGGCCGGATGTTCGCTCCTCGTCCCCTCCCCCGAAGAGGAGGAGGTCGCCTCGGAGGTGGAGGTCGTCTCGGGGGATGCGTGGCTGCTGGCGGCCCAGGGGGAGGACGAGCCCGCCGCTTGTAAGGAGGACCTGAGCCGCCGCGAGGCCCGGAAGGAGGCCCGGGAGGCCTTGGTCGAGGAGGAAGAGGCCCAAGAGCTGAAGCAGGTGCTGGCCTCGCTGGGGAAGCGGCTGATGGTCTGGCGGGCCAAGGGGTGCGAGGTGAGCACGGAGGAAGAGGGCGGGAGCGATACCTCCGGCCAAGGGCTCCTCGGGCAGCAGGCCGGGGAGCCGGAGACGGTGTTGGTGGAAGT
>JALSGO010000008.1 GCA_026982655.1 Candidatus Bipolaricaulota bacterium | reverse complement strand
CGCTCCTCGAGCCCGGACGGGTGCGGTGGGCGGGCCGCGGCCCCACCCGGATCGGCCCCTGGGGCTATCCCAGCTCTCCAGAGCCCCCGCAGCGGGCGCAAGAGATTGTCCAAGCCCTCGACGAGGCCGGACTGCAAGCTGCGTATGAGCCCTCCATCGAGAGGGCCCTCTGGGAGAAGCTGCTGGTCAACGCCGCGATCAACCCGCTCACCGCCCTCCTCGACGTGCCCAACGGAGCCCTCGTGGAGGATCCCACGCTGCGGGAGGTCCTCCGCGACCTCGTCCGGGAGGCCTTGCCCGTCGTGCGCTCCCACGGCGTGGACCTCTCCGAAGAGGAGGCCGTCCGCCGGGTGGAGGAAGTCTGCCGCGCCACGGCTTCGAACCTCTCGTCCATGCTGCAGGACGTGCGAAGGGGCCGCCCCACGGAGATCGAGTTCATCACGGGAGCGCTCGTGCGCGAGGCGGAGCGCTTGGGCGTCGCCACCCCGCTGCACCGCCTCCTGCTCGAGATGGTCCGCCGCCGCAGCCCCCGCCCCTGAGAGCGATCGCATGGTGATTCGCTCATAGCTTCGCTATAATCCTGCACGAGGCGATTTGCGTGAAGACGACGATCGAGACGATCAGCGAGACGAAGCGGACGATCCGGGTGGAGGTCCCCGCCGAAGCGGTCGACAAGAAGCTCGACGAGCTCTACCGGCGGGTGGCCCGCTCGATCGAGATCCCGGGCTTCCGGCGGGGCCACGTACCCCGCAGCTTCTTGGAGGCCCGCTTCGGCAAAGACTTTTTATACGAGGACTCCCAAGAGGAACTCATCGAGGAGTATTTGCCCAAGGCCTTGGAGGAGCACGGCGTAAAGCCCGCCGCGCGGCCCGAGGCCCGGGTGGTGGAGTTCGAGGCCGGAAAGCCCTTCACCTTCGAGGTCGAGGTGGAGGTCTTCCCCGAGGTGGAGCTGCCCGACTACGCCTCCGTCGAGGTCGAAGAGCCCCCCCGCAAGGAGATCGCGGACGAGGACGTCGAGGCCGTGGTCCAAGAGCTTCGGGTCCAGCACGCGACGCTCGTGCCCAAGGGGGAGGACGAGCCCGTCGAGCCCGAGGACGTGGCCGTCGTGCGCTTAGAGAGCGGCAAGACCCACGAGATCCAAGCCCGCGCCGAGGGCTGGTCCGCCCCCCTCGTGGGCAAGAGGCCCGGCGAGCAGGCCGAGCTGGAGTCCCCCCGGGGGGAGAAGATCTCCGTGACGATCGAGGCCGTCAAGCGGGTCGAGCTCCCCGATCTCGAGGAGCTGGCCACCACCCTGGGCCACGACTCCCCCGAGGAACTCCAAGAGGAGATCCGCAAGGAGCTGGAGGAGCGCGCGGAGCGCGATCACAAACGGGCGCTGCACACCGCCGTGCTCGACGCTTTGGTGGAGAGGAGCCGGGTGCTCGTCCCCGAGGGCTTGGTGGAGAGGATCGCGGAGGCCGAACGCTCGTTCCTGCAGCAGCAGGGCCACGAGATCTCGGAGGAAGAGTTCGCGTCGCTCCAGGAGTCGGTGCGTCGGCGCATCGCCCGCGATCGGGTCTTGGAAGCCGTCAAAGAACGAGAGGATCTCGCCCTAAACGACGAGGAGTTCGAGGCCTTCCTCAAAGAAGAGGCGGAGCGCCAGAAGATGCCCTTCGTCAAGTTCAAGGCGCTGCTGGAGCGCGAGGGGGACCTCGAGCGCCTCCGCGACCAACAGGAGGAGGAGCGGGTGCTCGCGTTCCTCCTCGAGCGCGTCCGGGTCCGCAAGCCCCAGCGCTCGGGGTCGAAATCGAAATCGAAGACGAAGAAGACGAAGGACGTCTCGGAAGCGGAGGGCAAGACCGAAGACGGAGGAGAGGGGTAGCCTATGAGCATGGGCATGGGCAGGAATAGGAACGAGAGAGCCCAGAACGAGGAGACGCAAGGTCGGATGCAGCTGATCCCGTTCGTCATCGACCGGACGGGGCAGTACGAGCGGAGCTACGACATCTTCTCGCGGCTCCTGGAGGACCGCATCGTCTTCCTCCAGGGGCCGATCGACGACCACTCGGCCAACATCGTGGTGGCCCAGCTGCTCTTCCTGGCCGCCAAGGACCCCGACCGTGACGTTCAATTGTACATCAACAGCCCCGGCGGGGTGATCACGGCGGGCTTGGCGATCTACGACACGATGCAGTACATCCCCTGCGACGTCTCGACGATCTGTATCGGCCAGGCCGCCAGCATGGCCACGGTGCTTCTGGCCGCGGGCACCAAGGGAAAGCGGCTGGCGCTGCCCAACTCGCGCATCCACATGCACCAGCCCCTAGGCGGTGCCCAAGGCCAAGCGGTGGACGTCCAGATCCACGCCCAGGAGCTGCTCAAGGCCCGCGAGCGGCTCAACCGCATCCTGGCAGAGCACACGGGCCAGCCCATCGAGAAGATCGAGCGGGACACGGACCGCGACTTCTACCTAAGCGCCGAGGAGGCGCTCGAGTACGGCCTCATCGACGAGATTGTCACCACCCGCAAGAAGGTGGGCTCGGCGTAGGCGTAGCGGCGTCCGTGTACGCACGCATGCATGCTCAGAACTAGCGCAGGGTTACCAGGGCGACGGCTACGATCGACGTCAACGCGGCGAAGATCCCGATGATGCGGTTGGCCACGATCTGCTGATTCGTCTTGGCCCTCTCCTCCTCGGAGACCGTACCGCTCTGGACGCGGAACTGGGTCATCTGTTCCTTAAGCTGGCGGATCTCCTTCTGACTTTGGGCGAGCTGAGCCTTGAGTCGCTCGACCTCTTCGTTTTGCACCTCCAACTCGCGGATGCGCTCGGCCAGCTCCGGGTCGATCTCCGGTCTTTGGGCCTTGAGGGCGCTCACCTCACCGCTTAGCTGCTGTAGTCGATCGGAGATCTTGAAGATGAGGTCTTGGAGCACCTTGAGGTCCTCGGGGCGGATGGCGGGATTGACCCGGTCCGCGGTGGCAAGGTCGACTTTCGGATCCCCGGGACCGGAGGCCAGGACCGCGTCCTCCAGTTGGGCTTCCACGTACTGTAAAGCTCGAGCGAGCAGCGCGGCCATCTCGTAGCGGCTCGGAGCGCGCTCGCCCTCGAAAAGGCCGTTGGGCAGCCCCTCTAAGACCCCGCGCTCTACCAGATAGAGGATGCTCTCTTCCGCCCAGTGGCCCGCGGGAACGTCCGCGAAGACCCCGGGGTTCTCCACCGGCCCGTCGGCCTGGCTTACGGAGCTCGTCCCTCCCAGGAAGGCGAGGGCGACCGTCCCAAGCAGCCCCCACCGCAGCAGACTCCCTCTCACACCCGCAACTCGGCTCACGGTATCCTCCTCCTCTGGCTTGGTCTCTCGGATAAAGCCTAGATGGCCTCTAGGATAGGGAATCTCTTGTGCGGAGAGAAGGCCATCCGTCCCCTGCGCCGGGGCCACCCTCACCCCTGTCCCGGGGAACTGCGTCTGGGGCGGGGAGAGGGGAGAGGGGAGAGAGAGGGGAGATCAACGAGGGCTTCCGAAGTAGCCGTTCATCGGGCCGATCCGCCCCGGCGGCCAGACCCGGAAGAACGGCTCCCCGATGAAATCCCGAAGGTCGGCGAAACCCCAATAGCGGCTGTCGGAGCTGTTGCGGGTGTTGTCCCCCAACACGAACATCTTGCCCGGCGGGACCTCCCAGGTGCACTCGTTCGTCCGCAGAGAGGGATCCCGGGGGTCGGCGTTGCTGCAGACGTAATCGCGCCGAAAGGCGGGGTCGGTCAGGAGCTGCCCGTTGAGGTAGATCTTCCCCTGCTTGATGGTGACGGTGGCGGGTCCGACGGCGATGAGGCGCTTTACGTACCGCTCGCGGCAGGGGCGAAGCTCCCCCCACTCCCACTTCCAGGGGCCCAATTGAATTCTCGAGCGGCACATCCGCCCCCGCTCCGTGTGCCAGAAGACGATGATGTCCCCCGGCTCGGGCCTCTGAAGCCCCACCAGGTACGTGAATTTGTCCACGAAGAAGCTGTCGCCGCGCATGATGGTCGGCTCCATCGAGCCGGTAGGAACTTGCATCCGGACCACCCCGAAGGTCATGGTGGCCCAAGCGAGGAGCCCGGCGATCAGCAGGATCTGGACCCAGTCGAGTACCCAGTCGACCCCGGGATGGGTGGGGATCCCTACCGCGTTCAGCAGCCGAGAGAGCAGGGGCTTCGGTCGCTGGCCGGGGCTCGGGCTGACCTCCGCCTCGGAGGGGGGAGCGCTTGCCTCGTCGGGAGGGACTCCGGCTTCGGCGACGGAGGCCGGTCCGGTCGATGACGGAAGTTCTTCCCCGGCCGCGCCGTCGACCCCGGGGGAGGGCAGGACCCCCTTCCACGCGAAGGGGGCCTCTTCCGGGGGAGTGTCCGACGGTTCTCTTTCCTGTTCCCTGCGGAGTTCGTCCGTCATGATCTCACTTGAGGCGCAGACGACGCTCCCGTAGATAGTAGAGCCGGGCGCGACGGACCCTCTTCCTCGGTCGCTCGACCACCTCGACCTTGACGATCTTGGGCGAGTGGACGGGATAGACCTTCTCCACCCCGATGCCGAACGACTCCTTGCGCACGGTAAACGTCCGGGAGGTCCCGCGCCCGCGCACCCGCAGCACGATCCCCTCGAAGACCTGGATGCGCTCCTTGCCCTCCTCCCCGCCTTCGGTGACGCGCTCGTGCACGCGCACGCGATCCCCCGGGCGGAAAGGGATCTCCGTCCCGGCCTCTTCCCCTCGCTTTGGGAGGACTTCACCCTCTAATGCTCGAATGATCTGGTCCATAGTCGATCGCTCCTCGTGCAGAGCTTCTTCTCCCCGTTCTGTCCGTCCTCTCTACCGTCGACCGCGGAGGCGGTCCAGGATGATCGCCGCCGCGGCCCGCACCGAGAGGTGGTTGTACTCCCCCACGCCGTAGACGGGGCGAAGCATCGCATCCACCCGCTCGATCACGGCGTCGGCCAGCCCCCAACCCGTCCCCAACAGCAGATAGACGGGATCCGTTCCCCTCTCGATCCGCTGCCTCAGCTCACCGTAATCGATGCTCCGGCTTTGGGGGAACTCCCGGGCCGAGGTCCCAATGAGCAAGGGATGGCGGCTTCCCTCCTCGGCGAGGATCTCCTCGATGCTGGTCTCTAGGCTATCAACTATTCGTACGCCTTGCAAGGCCTCGGCCCGTCGGCTCGGATCGTCTTCCTTGAGCTCGAGCCAGTACTTCAAAATGCGCCGAGCGATCTCCTGCTGCGAGCGCAGCGGGGTCACCACGAAGAAGCGATGGACCCCGAAGGTACGCGCGCTGCGGGCGATGTCGTGGATGTCGATGCCCGTGATCGCCGTGGCGATCGTCTCCCCGTGCCGCCCGCGGATGGGGTAGTGCAGCAGGCCCAGGTAGAGACGCCCCATCTCACCCCTCCCCCTCCCCCTCTCCCTTCCGTTCCCGCTCTCGGAGGAACTTCTCGTAGAGGTCGGGTCGGTTCCGCTTCGTCTTCTCCAGGGCCTGCTGGAAGCGCCAGCGCTCGATCGCCCGATGGTCGCCGGAGAGGAGCACCTCCGGCACCCGAAGCCCCCGAAACTCGGGGGGGCGGGTGTATTGAGGCGGCCCCACCAGGTGGGGATGCGCGAACGAGTCGGCCTCCAGGGAGTCGAGGTTGCCCACGACGCCGGGAACCAGCCTCCCCACGGCCTCGGCGATCACCAGCGCGGGCAGCTCCCCCCCGCTGAGGACGTAGTCCCCGATGGAGAGCTCGTCCGTGGCGATCGAAAGGACCCGCTCGTCGATCCCCTGGTAGCGACCGCACAGCAGGATCAAGCCCTCCTCGCGGGCCAACTCCCGCGCTACGTCTTGGGTGAAGAGCTTCCCCGCCGCCGACAGGAGGATGACCCGCGGCTCCCCCCGGTGCTCGGCCCGGATGCACTCGACGGCCCGGAAGAAGGGCTCGGGCTTCAAGACCATGCCCGGGCCGCCCCCGTAGGGCCGGTCGTCGACCTGCCGGTGCTTGCCCTCCGCGAAATCGCGGAGCGGATGGGTGTAGACCTCCAAAACGCCCCGCTCGATCGCCGCGCGCAGGAGCCCCTCTTGAAAGTAGGGCTCCACGATCTCCGGAAAGAGGGTGACGATGTCGATGCGCATCGCTTACTTACGCCTTACGCCCCCCGAGGACCCCTTCGCGTTCGGGCCCTGTCCCCGCTTTCTCTTCGAAGAGGGTTGGGGTTGAGGCTGATCTTGGGCTTGGGCTTGAGTTTGCGTTTGAGCTTGGCCCTGCGCCGGAGAAGAAGCGCGGGACTTGCGGCGCCTGGAGCGGCGTCGCTTCGGCTTTTGCTTCTGCGGCTTTGCGGTCTTGGGGGGCTCGACGACGTCGATGACCACCTCGCGCCCGTGGTGGGCGGCGACGGCTTCCATCACCCGGCGGATGTCCTCGATCGTCTGGCCCCCCTTCCCCAAGATGCGCCCCAGGTCCCCCCGCCGGGCCGTAAGGTAAAAGAGGCTCACCTTGGGGGTCTCCACCCAGTCGAGCTTCACCCGCTCCGGGTCGTCCACCAGGGGGCGGATCA
>JALSGO010000007.1 GCA_026982655.1 Candidatus Bipolaricaulota bacterium | reverse complement strand
GCCCACGCCGTCCCCGAGGGCACCAAAAAGTCGGAGTACCTCGAGGAGATCATCACGCGGATGATCCCCGAGGTCCGCCGCCGCGGGCTGGCGGAGTTCTGCGACGTCTTCTGCGAGAAGGGCTTCTTCTCGCGGGCCGAGAGCCGCGAGATCTTACGAGCTGCTCAGGGGGCCGGGCTTAAGCTTAAGATCCACGCCGAGGAGCTGAGCAACACCCGGGGCGCGGAGCTGGCCGCGGAGCTGGGCGCCGTCTCGGCGGATCACCTGCTGCACATCTCCCCCCGCGGGATCCAGAAGATGAGGGAAGCCGGGGTGGTGGCCGTGCTCCTGCCGGGGACGGCCTTCACCCTGGGCGAGCCCTACGCCCCCGCCCGCGAGATGATCGACGCCGGGCTCCCCGTCGCCCTGGGCACGGACTTCAACCCCGGGACGTGTTTGATCTCCTCGATGCCCCACGCGATCTCCCTGGCCGTGATGAAGATGCGCCTGACTGCCGAGGAAGCGATCACGGCGGCCACCCTCAACGCCGCCGCCGCCGTCTCCCGCGCCGCGGAGACGGGCTCCCTGGAGGAGGGCAAGCGGGCGGACCTCGTCGTGTGGGATCTGGAGAACTACCAGCAGCTTCCCTACTTCCTGGGCCACGACCCCGACCGGGTGCGGGCCGTCTTCTGCCGAGGCCGCCTCGTCTATGAGAACCCCCACCTCTGCCCCGGCCCTGCGGCTTAGGGCCTACGCGAAGATCAACCGGGGGCTGCGGGTGCTCCGCCGACGCCCCGACGGCTACCACGAGATCGACACCGTGATGCAGTCCGTCGACCTCTACGACACCCTTACGCTGCAACCCCGCGGCGACGAGGAGATCTCGCTGACGATGAGCCCCGATGGGGGCATCCCCCCGGAGGAGAACTTGGCGCTGCGGGCTGCCCGGCTCCTGCGCGAGCGCGTAGGTCTTCCCCGAGGCGTGCACATCGTGCTGGAGAAGAGGATCCCCGTGGGGGCCGGTCTGGGCGGGGGGAGCAGCGACGCCGCCGCCGTCCTCCAAGGCCTGAACGCGCTCTTCGAGCTGGGACTGGAGCGAAGGGCGCTTCGGGACCTGGCCTCCGAGCTGGGGAGCGACGTGCCCTTCTTTCTCGTGGGGGGCCGCTGCCGGGCGCGGGGCCGGGGGGAGCGCCTCCAACCCCTCTCCGTCCCCGAGGCGGAGCGAAGGCAGATCTACGTCCTTTTGGTGCCCCCTTTCTCCTTGCGCGCACAAGAGGTGTACCAAGCGTGGGATCGGGGGATCCCGCGGGCGCCCGCCTCCCCCTACCCCAACGACTTGGAGGGCGCAGCGCTCGCACTTCGCCCGGAGCTCGCCGTCTATCGGGAGTTCCTCGTAGAGGCGGGCTCGCCGTTTGGACTGAGCGGCAGCGGTCCCGCGTACTTCGCCGTCGCCCCCGAGGAGGAAGCCGTCCGGCTAGCAGAGGGCGCGAAGCGGGAGCTCCCGAGGGGGACGCAGGTGTTCCTCTGCCGGGGCACGGCGGTGGGGGCGGAGATCGTCGCGTGAAGGTCGGAGCCCGTTCTACATACGGGCGTTGCGGTTTTGCGTCCCTCCCCGGCCTCCGGTAAGCTGAGAGCGCCATCATGGGCGAGAGGATCAAGAACGCCATCTACCGCATCGGGGTCCCGCTGTTGGGGCTTCTTCTTAGGCTCCTGTTCCGCCTGCGGGTGGAGGGGCGAGAGAACGTCCCCCGGGGGCAGGGGGTCCTCTTGGTGGCCCGTCACCGGAGCTATTGGGACATCCCGTTGCTGCTGGCCGCCTTGGGGGGGCGGAACCGCATCCACTTCCTGGCGCGGCACACCCTGCTCCGAAACCCCTTCTTCCATCCCTTCGTGAAGTACTTTGCCATCCCCATCAACCGGGAGAGCTTCGGGCGCGAGGACTTCCGCAAGGTGGTCCGCGCCCTGGAGAGGGAGCAGATCGTGGGGATCTTCCCCGAGGGGACGACGCTCCCGACGGATCAGGTGCGAATCGGCGTGATCAAGTTCGCCGAGCGCTCCGGGCGCCCCTTCCTCCCCGTGCGCTTGGATACCCAAGGTCCCTATCCCCCGAAGTACCCCTTCGGCTTCCCCCGGGTCCGGGCCCTCATCGGGAAACCTTTCTCCTTGAAGGAGCTGGAAGCGGGGCTTACGGGAACGGAGTCCCGCCGCGAGCGGTACGAGAAGCTCGCCCGCCGGCTCATGGAGCGGGTCGACCGCGTAGGCGCGGGCGTGGAGGTGGGCAAGCCGCCCCGGGAGCCCCAGACCTCCACGACGGCCTGACGGTACGCCCTCCGATTGCACCGCTTCGGGCCAGCTGCTATCATGGGAGGACGTCTCTGCGCGCAACGCGGACCCCTTCTGTCCGTGGGAGCGACGGGACCGGCGCCGGGGAGTCCTCTCTCGATCTTCCCGCGAGCGAAGGGGGAGCCCTCGGCGGGAGAACTTCGGACGGGAGTAGGTGAATCGTATGGCCGAAAGCCAGATGGAAGCCTTTTTCGAGGAGAAGGACGTTCAACTCTACAGCCGCGGGGATGTGCTCACCGGACGGGTCGTGCAGGTGACGGACAGCGTCATCCTCGTGGACATCGGGTACAAGTCGGAAGCGCAACTGAAGCCCGAAGAGCTGGCCCCCTTCCGCCAAGACCCCGTCGAGGTCGGCGACGAACTGGAAGTCATCATCACGTACATCGACGAGGAGGAGGGGACGATCTTCGTCTCCGAGCGGCAGGCTATCTACGCCAAGTCGATCGACGAGCTGGAGCGCAGCTACCGCCGGGGCGAGCCCGTGCCGGGTATTATCGAGGACGTCGTCCCCGGCGCGGGGTATCACGTCAACCTCAAGGGGATTCGCGCCTTCCTTCCCGGCTCGCATCTGGGGCCGGATCTGCCCGCCGACATCGAAGAGCTGCGGGGCCGCGAGGTCCTCTTCAAGATCCTCGAGCTCAACCGCCGGGAGAAGAACCTGGTCGTATCCCACAAGGAGTACCTCAAGGACCTCGAGCGCCAGCGCGTGGAGGAGTTTTTCGCCCGGCTGGAGCCCGGCCAGATCGTCGAGGGCGAGGTCAAGAGCATCGTCGACTTCGGGCTCTTCGTCGATATCGGCGGCTTTGAGGGGTTGGTGCACCGCAGCGAGATCAGCTGGAAGGACCTCCCCGCCCCGCCGAACACCTACAAGGTGGGCGACAAGGTCCGGGTCAAGATCTTAGACGTCGACCGGGAGAAGCGCCGCATCTCCCTCTCCATCAAGCAGACCCGCCCCGATCCCTGGGTGGGCTTGGCCGAGCGCTATCCCCCCGGAACCAAGCTCCGGGGCGAGGTCGTCGCCCTCACGGACTTCGGGGCCTTCGTGCGCATCGAGGAGGACGTCGAGGGCCTGGTGCACGTATCGGAGCTCTCGTGGGGCTTCCCCGGCGACCCGCGCGAGGTCGTGAAAGAGGGCGACGTCGTGGACGTCGTGGTGCTGGACGTCGACGAGGAGCGCCGACGGGTCTCCTTGAGCATGCGTCGCGCCCAGCCCGACCCCTGGGAGAGCGTGGAGGAGAAGTACCCCGAAGGGTCGATCGTGACGGGCAAGGTGACCAAGCTCATCGACTACGGCGCCTTCGTCTTGCTGGAGGAGGGCGTCGAGGCCCTGCTGCACATCTCCGAGATGAGCTGGGAGCGGGTCACCCACCCCAAGGAGGTCGTCCGGGAGGGCGACGAGGTCACCGTGAAGGTCATCAAGTGCGACGGGGACAAACGCAAGATCCGCCTCTCCCTGCGCGAACTTCAGGAGGATCCTTGGGTGAAGTTCGTGGAGAACTACCCCATCGGCACCGTGGTGGACGGCGTGATCACGGAGCTCAAGGACTTCGGGGCGTTCTGCAAGATCACGGATGAAATCGAGGGATTGATCCACGTCTCGGAGATCGCCGAGGAGCGGATTGACAAGCCCTCCGATGTGCTCAAGGTGGGCGACGAGGTGAAGGCCCGGATCATCGGGATCAACGAGGAGAAGCGCCAAGTGCGTCTCTCCCTGCGCAACGTGGAGGGGCCCTACCAGCCCGAGCTCCATGAGTCTCGGAGCCGCTCCACGGAGCGGGACCGGGAGGAGCGCCGTCGACCGCAGCCCACTGCTCCCGCCACGGTCTACGAGAGCGCCTCGGAAGGCGAGGAGAGCGGCCACGAGGGGCTCACCCTGCGGGAGCACCTCAAGCGCAAGGGGCTCGTGGAGCCTTAACTTAAAGCTTGAGTGGGGCTTTCCTTGCCCTGCCCTTGCGGACAGACGGAACGTGGCAATGAAGGCATGACCCGGAACCCGAGAGCGCGAGCGTGAAGTACGTCCTCTTTGCCCTGGCCTTCTACCTCCTGGGAGCCATCCCCTTCAGCTACTTGATCGCCCGGGCGAAGGGCGTAGACGTAAAGAGGGTCGGCAGCGGGAACGTCGGGGCCACCAACGTGGCCCGCAGTGTGGGACTCCCCTATGGGGTGCTCGCTTTCCTCTTGGATTGGGGGAAGGGCGTCCTCAGCGCGTGGCTTGCGCTTCAATGGGGCCTTCCGGTGTGGCTTTCGGCCTTCGCGGTGGCGGGGCACAACTGGAGTCCCTTCCTGGGGTTTAAGAGCGGCAAGGGGGTGGCCACCACCCTCGGGATTTTGGCGGTGCTCGCATGGCCCGTCTTCCTCCTCACCCTGGCCGTCTGGATTCTCCTGGCTGTCCTGACCCGCTACGTGTCCATAGCCTCCGTCATCGCACTGCTCCTCGTCCCTATATGGCTGAGGGCGTTGCAGGCCCCTTCGGAGGGGGTATGGCTCATGTTGGGGCTGGGGGTCCTGAGTGCGTTCCAGCACCGGGAGAACTTTCGACGTCTGGTCCGGGGAGAGGAGCACCGATGGGGACGCCGTCCTCCCGGAGTCTCGTAGGCAACCTCTCTTGAAGGAGGACCGGATTTTAGGTACGCTAGCGTAGCCACAGCCCTCCCAAGGGGCCCGTAGCTCAACTGGCAGAGCAGCTGGCTTTTAACCAGAAGGTTGGGGGTTCGAGTCCCTCCGGGCCCACCCCTGAGGATCGGCTCTTCCCATGCCCAAACGCATCGCGAAGGCCATCGCCTACATCACACGAGAAGACCGCCTCTTGGTCTTCTCCCATCCCCAGTAGCGGGCACGATCGAGCCGAACGAGCCCCCGGAAGAGGTCGTGCTGCGGGAGGTCCGCGAGGAACCCCGAGTAAGGTATCCTCATGCATGAAAGCTGCAGGCGTACTGCAGATAGAGGAGGATGCTCCATGAATCTCCTGATCGAGGTCGAGCGAGAAGAGGATGGCCGCTGGATCGCGGAGGTGCCTCAGCTCCCCGGAGTGCTGGTGTACGGCCAAACCCGTGAGGAAGCCGTTGCTAAAGCGCAAGTCCTCGCTTTACGCGTACTGGCCGACCGTCTGGAGCACGGCGAGCCGCTCCCGGAGGAGCTTGACGTTTTCTCCGTCGTTTCCTCTCGATGAGTCGGTGGCCTGCTACCAAGGCGAAGCGCGTTCTTGCAGCGCTGCTACGGATTGGCTGGGAAGTGAAACGTCAAAAGGGCTCACATCGAGTTCTCTCTCGCCCCGGTTGGTCCGATTTTGTCTTCTCATTTCACGACGGGGAGAGCTGAGCCATGAGCGTGTGGTGGTCCCTCTACTGCGTGGCCCCCCGACCCGAAGACGAGGCCCGCTACGTTTCCGTGGAAGAGTTGATGGAAAAGGGGGATCTGACTCCCACCCTCGACCCCGACGACTTGCTTAAGTTCATCGCCTTCTCCAGCCAGACGTCGTCCGAGGTGGCCATGGCCTTCTCCGAGGCGGGCCTTGAGCTACCCCGACATCCCGTACCCCGCTGGGTGCAGTGGGCCTACGTCCTGCTCTTACCTTTGCACATTCCCTTCCTGCTCCCCTTGGCTTTGGGATTGCTGCTGCTGGGGACGACGCGAAGTTGGGCATGGGCGCTAGTCCCTTTGGGAGCCTGGCTGCTGGCCTCCCTGCTGGATGCGCTGGCGCTCGGCCTGCGCTCCCGTCTCATCCCCACCCTGCAGACACGGAATCGAGGCGCAAAGACCGACAGCTCTCGACGGGGTCCGGTTCCCAAACGGCTCCTTCTGTGGATTCTCCGGTTGCTCCGGTTTCCCCTCGGGCCTTGGCGTCTCCTCGGCTTCTTGCGGGGGAAGCTCAAGGAGAAGACGGTGGTGCACTTAGCGCCGCGCCGCTGGGTGCAAGAAGCCGGGCATCCCGTCTCCTTCCGATGGATCGACGAACCGACGGAGAACGCCTACGCTCCGAATGGCCCCGGCCCGGTTCACGACCCTTACGACGTCCTCGCCTCCCTGGAAGCGATGCTGGAAGAGACCCGCAAACGGGATGACCAACTGCCGAAGTCCTACCATTTCCGCATTCCGCTGGAGTACTTCGAGGTCATCGACGAATCCCTGGGTCAGACAGAATCGTACTGGCTCAGCATGGGGTGGCCCTGCGTCCACGAGGCCCCGGACGGCCAGCGGGAGGTCGAGTGCTGGGGGCTGAAGATCCAACTC
>JALSGO010000006.1 GCA_026982655.1 Candidatus Bipolaricaulota bacterium | reverse complement strand
TTGTAAAAATCGGGCACCAGGGCGCTCGGCAGGTCTAATAAGCGCTCCCTCCCCAGGCGGCGCTCGACGGTCTCCAAGCGGGCGTCGGGCAGCTCGTCCCGGAAGCGCCTCCGGGCCGGGGGCAGCAGGTCCACGTGCAGGGGCTCGCCGTCGAAGTCGAGGGGGAGTCCGTAGTAGCTCAAGCGCTCTTCCAGCATGTGCCAGTCGAAGGCCTTCCCGTTGTACGTGACGAGCACCCCCTCGCCCTCGGCGCACTCGTGGAGCTCTCCGTGGAGGACGGCCCAGAGGGCGGGCAGCTCCTCCGTGATGTCCCGCACCACGTACTGGCGGATCTCCCAGCCTTCGGGGTGGGGCCGGGCCACGCCCAAGAGCACGATGGGCCGCCCGAAGAGCCCCAACGTCTCGATGTCGAAGATCCGCAGGCGCTCCGGGGGGACGAGCCCGCAGAGCTGGGTCCATAGGGGGTGGGAGACGGGGAGCCACCGCCGCAAAACCCTCTGGAGTTCCTTGAGATCGCCCTGGTAAATCGTTCGCAGGAGTTCTCGGGCCTGGGGTCCCCAGCGGGGGTGCTTCTCCAGATCCCCCAGGGAGAGATACCCCTCGGCGCGCAGGCGGGCCGCGGTGTAGGGGCCGATCCCGTAGAGCAGCGTGAGTTCCTGAGCCAGGGCCTCCCGCACGGCTTCCGGGTCCGGGTCAGGCGCGGGGAGGGGGGTGGCGGCGGGCTCCCGACGGACGATCGCCAGGCAGGGACCGTACTCGTTCTCCACGGGCTGCGCTTCGTAAAGCTCTTCCAGAGAGGCGTCACGGAATTCTTTGAGCAGTTCGGCCTTAAGGCGCATGGCCCGGCGGAACTCGCGGAAGTCCAAGCGCCCCAGCCCAAAGGGCTTTTCGTTGGGGGAGGGGGAGAACCGCTCCGACTCCACGACTCCCTCGACGCGTCGGCGAAGTCTGCGGGCGATCTGCTCCAGCTGCGTGGCCACCTCCGCACTCCCTCCCCGGCGGGAGTATACTCGGAAACGGTTTATCAGGGCAACGGAGGCCTCTCGTTGCCGGTCGAGAGGGCCCTTTCGGTGCGGGAGTTCGCTGCCCCTCTTGACGCATAGGGAGCCTTCATGGTATGCTTTTTGCGCACCGCTATGAAAATCACAATCGCCGTACGACACATGGAGGTAAGCGAGGCTCTGCGCGAGTACGCCGTCGAGAAGGTATCCCACCTTACGCACTATTTCGATCGGATCATCGGAGTGGATATCGTGCTCGACGCGCAAAAGGAGCGGCAGATCTGTGAGCTGATCGCCTACCTCATCCGAAAGAAGCGGATTGTCGCCTCCGCGGAAGCCGATGACCTGTACGCGGCCATTGACGCGGCCGTAGACAAGCTCAAGAAGCAACTGGTCCGATTCAAGGAGCGACTACAGGAAAAGCGCGCGCCCGAGCTCGCCCTCCAAGAGGAGGAAGCCGGAGAGGTAGAGGCTTCCCCACCGACCTCCGAACCGCCCGAGATCCTGCGCACCCGCGTCTACCTCAAGAAGCCGATGACTGCCGAGGAAGCGGTCCTGCAACTGGATGCCTACGACAAGAAGGATTTCCTCATCTACATGGATGCGGAGGAGCAAGAGCTGCGCATTCTCCATCGGTTGTCGGACGGACGGTATGAGCTGATCGAGCCGGTCTACTGAGGGTGGAGGAGCCGGCGGATCTCCCTTAGGGGAGGCAATCCGAAAAGGGATCTCCTGCGTTCGAGGGGATCGCAAGCGGAAGAGCAGCGGAAGCGGCTCGCTCCAGCGCGGAAGAGCGACAACACTGCGGCAAGGGGAAGAGCATGGTGCAGGCCGTTTCCCTCTTTTCGGGGAGCCTCGCGAGCATCGTCGCCACCCAAATCGTGCGTCAGATGCCCCAGGTGGAGGAAGTCCATCTCCTTCACTTCCGCTCCCCGTTCTTTCGGGACTATGACCGCTCCCGGGAGTTAGGCAAAGAGCTCTTCACCGGCCCGTTCCGCAGCCAAAGCGTCAAACGAGACTTCGTGGAGCTCACCAACCTCATCCCGCACGGTGGGAAGTACGACCGACGCAGCGGGTGTATCGGGTGTCGCCGACTCTTGCTGCAGAAGGCCCTGCGCTACATGGACAAGGTGGGGGCCGACTTCCTGGTGACAGGCGAGCGGGTCGGGGCCCGCGGGGTGACCGCGGACGACATGCAACGCATCGCCGAGGAGGCAGGGGTCGGCGATCGGGTGCTTCGCCCCCTCTCTGCCCGTCTGCTTCCCCCTACCCTGCCCGAGCGCGAGGGCTGGGTCGATCGCCGGCGGCTCTACGGCCTCACGCACGACCGGCCAGAGGACCTCCTCCGGCTGGCGCGGGAGCTGGGCATCGAGGTGGAGGGCTTCCCCGCCGAGCGGCGCTGCAAGCTCCTTCTGCCCTACTTCGGGAGACGCCTCGAGGACTTCCTTCGCGAACAACGCCTTACCCTCAACGGCCTGGAACTCTTGGAGTTCCCGCTCTACTACAAGAAACCTCCCGACGTCCAGATCGTTCTGGGGTGCAGCAAAGAGGAGAAGAAGCGCCTGCAGAACTTCTTCCTGCCCGGTGATCTCCGGCTATACGTTTCCACCGGCGACGGACCGATGGCCCTCGTACGGGCCAACTGGCAGGAGAAGTCTCCTGAGGAAGTTCTCGAGATCATCGAGCTGGCGGCCCGGATCACCGCGATGCACGCCAACGTCGAGCCCTGCCGCCGCGTCCCGGCGAACTACCGCTTCGAGAACTCCCAGGAGACCCATCGCATCCACATCGCGCCCTTCTCCTCGGAGAAGGAGCTCGAGAAGCACTGCATCCGGCTCGGGTTTTAACGACCCCCGCCCCCCCAGCTGGCCGCCCGACCCGTCTTGGAGTACACTTCCCTCCTCATGAGCGTCTCGAAAGCCCTCGAGGGGCTCAATCCGGAGCAGCGCGAGGCCGTCGCCTACCTCGACGGCCCCCTCTTGATCCTGGCGGGCCCCGGCAGCGGCAAGACCCGGGTGATCACCCACAAGATCGCCTATTTGCTGGAGCAGGGGGTACCCCCACGGGCCATCTTGGGGGTCACCTTCACGAACAAGGCCGCGGAGGAGATGCGCACCCGGGTGGAGGCCCTCCTGGGCGCGCAGGCACCTCTGAGAGAGTTGTGGCTGCACACCTTCCACGCCGCCTGCGCCCGCATCCTCCGCTCCCACATCGAAGCGCTCTCTTCGAGGTACACCTCGAGCTTCACGATCTTCGACGAGGGGGATCAGCGGGACGCGATCGCCCGAGTCCTGAAGGAGCTCGACATCTCGACGGACGAGGCGAGCCCCGGCCTCTTCGTTTCGCTCCTCAGCCGGGCCAAGGACGAGCTGGTCGGCCCCGACGAGTTCCCCCAACGGTACGCCGGACAGCTCGACGCCTACCTTCTCGAGATGGCCTCGCGGGTGTACCGGCGCTACCAAGCGCTCTTGGAAGCCAGCAACGCCGTGGACTTCGGGGACCTTCTGCGCCTCACGGTAGAGCTCTTCCGCCGGGAGCCCTCGATCTTGGAGCGCTACCGCGAGCGGTTCCAATATATCCTCATTGACGAATACCAGGACATCAACCACGCCCAATACGTCTTCGCCCGGGCTTTGGCCCAAGGGGCGAGATGCGTCGCCGTGGTGGGCGACGAGGATCAAGCGATCTTCAGCTGGCGCGGCTCCGACCCCTCCTATATTTTGCAGTTTCGGGAGGACTTCCCCCACGCGAGGGTGATCGCCCTCAAGCGCCACTACCGCTGGCCGCACGGGGACCGCATCTTCAAGGCGGCGCAAAGGCTCATCGCCCACAACACCCAGCGGGCCCCGGAAAAGGAGTTCCTCATCGAGGGGACGGGCGAGCCCATCCGGGTGCTCGTGGCCCGCGACGAGCTCGAGGAAGCCCAGGCGATCGCCCGCGAGATCGCCCGCTTAGAAGAGGAGGGCATGGACCTCTCTCAAATCGCCGTTTTGTATCGCATCAACACGCTCTCGCGGGTGATCGAGAAAGCGCTCTCCGATGTCAAGATTCCCTACGAAGTCATCCGGGGGCTGAGGTTCTACGATCGCCGCGAGGTCAAGGACGTGCTGGCGTATCTGAAGCTGTTGGCCAACCCCCACGACGAGATCAGCCTGTTGAGGGCTCTGGCCCGTCCGCGGCGGGGGGTGGGGGAGGCGAGCCTGCGCGAGCTGCAGGGGCTGGCGGCCCGCGAGGGCCTCTCGCTCTGGGAGGCCATGAAGCGCGCCGCCCAAGACCCCGCGGGGGTGCTGCGCCCCAAGGCGGCCCGAGCGCTCCAAGGGTTTGTCGAGCTCATCGAGGACCTTCGGGAGAACGCACAGGTCCTCCCCCTGGGGGATCTGGCGGAGAACGTCTTGGAGCGCAGCGGGTACCTCCAGGAGCTTCTGGCCGATCCCAGCCGCGATGAGCGCTTGGGGAACGTCCGCGAGCTCATCGGGCTTCTTCGAACCTACGAGCGGGAGGCGGGCGAGGGGGCGAGCCTGACGGGCTTTCTCGAGCAGGTGGCCCTGCTCTCCGACGCGGATCAGTACACGGGCGAGGGGGGGCGGGTGGCGCTCATGACCCTGCACGCCTCCAAGGGGTTGGAGTTCGACGTCGTGTTCATCGTCGGGGTGGAGGAGAACCTCCTGCCCCACGGGCGCTCCCTGGCGGAGGGGATGCTCGAGGAGGAGCGGCGGCTCTTCTACGTGGGGATGACCCGCGCCCGCCGAAGGCTCTACCTCTCGCTGGCCCACCGGCGGACCCTCCACGGGAATCTGCACTTAAACGGCCCGTCGCGTTTCCTGGCGGAGCTTCCCGAGGAGGACTGGGTGGCCGTCGCCGGGGTGGGCTAGCCGGGGGGGGGTTGCATTCGGGGAAAATTCTGCTATACTAATGGGCTACCGGACCATGCGAGGCCCGAACACGACCCAACGATCTCGGCGTTCCTGCACTTGCGGTTTCTTTCCGTTTCTCGATCCAGGACGCTCGGAAAAACTATAGCCGGTCTCCTGCGAATTGTCAAGCGACCAGCCGATCGGGGTGGAGGGATTCGAAAATCGACGGATGAGCCGGTACCGACCCGGCGACAGCGGCGGGCAAAGGGATTTCGGAGACGAAAAAGGGATGAAGAGGAAGAGGAACGTTCACAAGGGGTGAGCGCTGTTGATTCGAGGCGATGACATCGTGCGAGTGCGGCTCGGCCTCGCCTCGCCGGAGGAGATCAAGAGCTGGTCCCACGGCGAGGTGGTGGAGTCGGAGACGATCAACTACCGGACGTACAAGCCGGAGCGCGGCGGGCTCTACGCCGAGGAGATCTTCGGTCCGGAGAAGGACCACGAGTGCTCCTGCGGCAAGTATCGCGGGCGGAAGTACGAGGGGATCCGCTGCGAGAAGTGCGGCGTGCTCGTCACCACCCGCGACGTGCGCCGCTCGAACATGGGCCACATCGAGCTGGCCAGCCCCGTGGTCCACTTTTGGTACCTCAAGGGGATCTCCAGCCCCTTGAGCACCCTGCTGGGGATCAAGCGCAACGTCCTGAAGAAGATCGCCTACTACGAGACGGAGCCCATCCCGGAGGATCTGTTTATCGTCACCACCTCCGAGGCCACGGACGTCGCCGTGGGCGAGCGGCTCTACGGCTCCCAGGTGGAGATCCTCCGGGAGCGGCGCAAGTTCGAGGTGGAACCGGCCTACGAGGTGGTCGGGGCGGTCGAGGTCCGGGCCAAGGCCGCGGGCCAGGTGAAGTTCGAGGAGCGGGAGCTCCCCAACGGCCAGGTCCTCCGAGTCGTCCGGATCGAGGATCAGGAGCACTGGGTCGCCCCCGGAGCCCAATTGGAGGTCAAGCAGGGCTCCCACGTGGAGGAGGGGGAGCTCCTGGCGATCTCGCCCGTCGGCCCCGATGAGCTCCTCTCGGAGACCCAGTACGAGGTCCTCAAGGAGCACTACCCCGACCTCGAGGCGCAGAAGGTCCGCGAGATCGTCGACAGCCTGATCTACCTCGTCACCGAGGTCAAGGACCCCTCCGTGCCCTTCCGGGTGGGCGACCACCTCTGGGAACACCAGGTGCGGGCCTACCAGCGCATCTACCCCAAGGCCTTCGAGGTGGGGGCCGGAGCGGAGGGCATCCAGGGCGTCCTGGCCAATCTCGATCTCGAAGCCTGGGCCCGGGAGCTCAAGGCCCAGATCGAGGCTGAGCCGACCGAGGGCCGCCGAAAGCGCCTCCTCAAGCGCTTAGAGGTCGTCGAGCAGCTGAGAAAATCGGGCAACCGCCCCCAGGACATGGTCCTCACCGTGATCCCCGTCCTCCCGCCGGATCTTCGCCCCATCGTCCAGCTCGAGGGCGGAAAGTTCGCCACCACCGACCTCAACGATCTGTACAGAAGAATCATCAACCGCAACAACCGTCTCAAGAAGCTGCGGGAGATGGGGGCGCCCGAGATCATCCTGCGCAACGAGAAGCGGATGCTTCAGGAGGCTGTCGACGCCCTCATCCACAACGAGAAGAAGGACAACCCCATCCTGGGGCGGGACAACCGGCCTCTTAAATCCCTGAGCGAGCGCATCTCGGGGAAGCAGGGG
>JALSGO010000005.1 GCA_026982655.1 Candidatus Bipolaricaulota bacterium | reverse complement strand
AGTACAGCAGATGGGGCACCGAGCCGACGAAGCCGTACCACACGTCCAGGACCTCGTCGATTTGGTCTTCTAAGACGTCGCCAGCCCGGCGCAGATAGCGTTCGTCCTCGGGGGTGAACCCCACCCCGCCTTGAGCTTCTCCAGCTCCTCCCCCGTGATCGGGGACCTCGCCGCCTCCGGAGTGCCGTACGCATAGCCCGGAATCGGCATCGGCATCGGCATGGAGATCGCCTCCTTCTCCTAGGCCTATAGTTCGGAGTCCGAAGTATAGGGCGGCCCGGCGGGCTTGTCAAGGCGGGGCCACCGGACATACAATTGTGGCAATTGAGGTAATTTGAAAGGAGGAGGGACGATGACCCGCACGGGAGCGACGTCGCTGCGCAACCGGATCGGCGATCTTCTCGCTCGGGTGCGCTACCGCAAGGAGCGGGTGATCATCGAACACCGAGGAAAGCCCGTGGCGGCGCTCATCCCGTTGGAGGACTTGGAGCTTCTCGAGCGCCTGGAGGAGGAGTGGGAGACCCAACTCCTGCGCGCGGCCAAGGCCTCCTCCGAGAAGCTCGTCCCCTTGGAGGAGCTCATCGCGCAGTACGAGCGACTCCACGGGGAGCGACTTGCCCTCTGACTCCTCTCGCCCTCCAGGGGCGCTCCTGCAGCTACAGCAGCTCAAATCCCATCGACTCGTCGATTCGCTCCACGGCGTAGGCCATCAGCGTAAAGGTGTTCTCCAGGTCGTCGAGGCTTACGATCTCGCAGGGGGTGTGCATGTACCGATTGGGGACCCCCAACAACCCCGTGGCCACGCCCGCGCGGGTGAGCTGGATCACGTTGGCGTCCGTCCCCGTTCCGCCGGGCACCCCCACGACCTGATGAGGGATCCCCCGCTCCTCCGCCACGCTGAGGAAGAGATCGAATACCTTGGGGTTGATGTTCGCGCCCCGCACTACAACGGGGCCCTTCCCCAGCTCGACGGCTCCCAGCTTCTTCTTCTCGGCGTCCATCGTCGGGAAGTCCGTGGCGAATTCTACATCGACGGCGATCCCCACCTTGGGGTCGATCGCAAAGGCGCTCGTCCGCGCGCCCCGCAGCCCCACCTCCTCCTGGACGGTGGCCACGGCGTACACCTCGGCTTTAGGCGTAAGCTGCGAGAGGAGCCGCGCGGCCTCCAGCACGACGAAGGCCCCGACTTTGTCATCAATCCCGCGGGCCACCAGAAGTCCGTTGCGCAGCTCCTCCGGCTCGTGGGCCAGCACGACGGGATCCCCGATCTGGACGAGCTTCTCGGCCTCTTCTTTGTCCTTTGCGCCGATGTCGATCCACATCTCCTCGATCTTGGTGACCTTCTCGCGGGCCTCGTTTTTGAGCAGGTGGATCGGCTTCTTCCCGATCACCCCCGACACGCGCCCCTCGCGGGTGCGGACCCAGACGCGCTGGCCCTGCAGGATCTGGGGGTCCCAGCCCCCGATCCCCGTAAAGTACAGAAAGCCGTTGTCGTCGATGTGGGTGACCATGAGCCCGATCTCGTCCATGTGCCCGGCGAGCATCACCCGCGGGCTCCCGCCTTGATTCACCACCGCAAAGGCGTTGCCATGGGCGTCCACCCACACTCTCTCGGCAAACGTCTTCGCCTCCTCCGTCCAGACGAGGGCGGCCTCGCGCTCGTAGCCCGAGGGGCTGATCGTCCCCAGCAGCCGTTGCAAGAACTCCCGTGAACGGGCTTCCATCGTAGCGGTTTCCTCCTTTTTCCGTTTCGTCGTCTCCGACCGTCCCGTGAGGGAACGGATGGCGGGATTGTAGCACCGAAGGCGTTCCCGGGCGAACGGCACGGATCAGCCGCCGAAGATCAGCATGAGCTCCACGGCGGGGAAGCCCACGCTGCGGAGCGGTCCGCCGGGGACGGGGTCCCCGTCGTGCTTCCACTCCTCGAAGCTTAGGGCCAAGCCGTAGCCCGCCTTGAGGCGCACCCCCGCAAAGGGGAAGACCTTCCACTCCACGGAGAGGTAGGGCAGCACGAACCAGAAGGGGCGCTCCAGCTTGAGCTGCCTCGGCGGGTTCTGCACCAGCGAGGCGAAATCTCCCTGGACCGGGCCGCGCAGCTGCAGCTCCCAAGAGCCCCCTCCCAGGATCGCCCCGAAGCTTACGCCCCCCTGCGCCGTCTCCGCAAGCAGCTTCTCCAAGAGGAGCCCGCCGAGGCCCAGCGAGATCGAAACCTCCTCGATTTCCGAGGCCCCCATGGAGGCGGCATAGGTCCACCAGCCCCCGGCCCCGAAGCCGCCGACGCGGAAGTCCACCCCTCCGAAGCCCTCGCCGCCCTTCAGGAAAAAGAGGGACCGCCCGCCCCAGACGACGTCTCCCTTGAGGTCGACCAGCCCCTGCAGGCTCCGCTCGAGGTCCTCCAAGGGGAGCAGGGCGCTCAAGAAGAGCGGTCCCCCGCCGCCGGAGTACGCTCCCCCGAGGGGGTAGACGAAGTCCAACTCTTCCGCCGGCGTCTGCACCCCCTCGACGGCGTGGAGCACGGGTTGCCATCGCCAAAGCTCCTCTCCGAGGCCCGGAGGCCCGGCGGGGGCAGGGGAGGCTCCGAACGCCTCGTAGCCGATCATCCCCGCCAGCACCGGCACCAGACCGATCGCTATTCCTGTCAACGAAATCCTCATGGGCATGAGAACCTCCTTCCGGCTTCCGGGTCAGGGGCCCAGCACGATCTCGATGCTCCCCAGCCGGGTGCTCAAGCGCAGCGTTCTTCGCTCCTCGAGTTCCCGTTCCTCCCCGAACGAGAGGGTCAGGGCCTGCCCCGGCCAGGCGAGGTCCCACCGGGCATCTAGCGTGGGAACGGCCTCCGCGCCGCGCAGCCGGATCCGGCCCATCTGCGTCTCCGCCCGGACCCTTAGGGTAGGGGAGGTAGGGGGGAGCGCGAGCCGGATGCTCCCCAGCTGCGTGCTCACCCAACCCCCTCCCGGCTCCGTGTCCGCCAGGGCGATGCTCCCCATTTGGCTCTCCAGCCGGACGCTCCCCAGCTGCGACCGGCGGATTTCCAGCCCTCCCATCTGGGTGGACGCCTGCAGCGCATCCCCCCGGCTCTCCTCCACGGCGA
The DNA here is from genome assembly GCA_026982655.1 of Candidatus Bipolaricaulota bacterium. GTDB lineage: Bacteria > Bipolaricaulota > Bipolaricaulia > RBG-16-55-9 > RBG-16-55-9 > JALUUA01. The sequence continues at coordinate 27,055 of JALSGO010000005.1, read as the reverse complement.
TGTCGCCCAGCTCGGAGGAGAGCGTGGCCCGCGCAAACGACGCCCCCTCCACGCGAAGGGAGCCCATCTCACTGCGGGCCTCCAGCTGCCCGGCGGAGATCCCCCGCAGCGAGAGATCCCCCACCTCCGAGCGCAGCGCCAGCGAGGAGAACTCCGAGCGGCGGACGACGATCTCCCCCGTCCCGACGGCGGCCTCGAGCTCCCCCTGCACGCCTTCGACGTCGAGGAGCCCCAGCTCCTGGTCCACCTTCAGGGAGACGCCCGGGGGGACGGCGAGGGTCAGCTCCACCCAGCCGACGTTCTCCTCGATCCCCGGCGGGAGGAGTCGGAGGCGTCGCCCCAGCCAGGGAGCTTCCAGTTCCGCCCGGACTCGGATCTCCTCCTCGTCTTGGACGACGCTCACCCGGACGTCCTCCAGGTCGAGCCCGCGGACCTTCTTTACCACGGTGATCTGCAAGAGGGGTCGCCAGGCGACGTAGCCCGGCTCTCCCCGGCCGCGGACGACGACCTTCCCGATCTGGGAGTCGATCACGACCCGTTGGCCCCCATAGGGGATCTCCTGGGTGAGCGTCTCGAGGGCGTCGTAGCGCTCCAGATCGAAAGCCCCCAAGGTGAGCCGCGCCACGTCGCAGCCGCTTACGCCCCCGAGGGTGAGCAGGCTTCCCGCGATCAGGCCGAGCCATCGCAGGCGTCCCGCGATCATCGACGATCCCTCCGTCGCTCGCTTCTCGTTTCCTCCTCGGCGGCCAGGCGCAGGCCCCCGGGGTACAGATCGCTGCGGTAGGCGAAGTTCGCCGCCGAGGAGGGCAGCCGCGGCTGGATCGGGAGGTGTACGGCCAGCAGCACCCCCTCCGTCTCCAACGCGTAGAGCTCCGCCCAGAAGGGGTTCTCTTCGGAGCCGAAGCGCAGCGTATAGCGCGTCACATCGATCCGGCTCCCGTCGCTGCGGAGCGCGGCGGGCTCGACGCCCTCGACAACCAAGGGCTCGGCCCGCAGCGCCTGCGGGGTGAGAGCCACAAAGCGAAGCTCCGTCACGGACGCCCCCCGACGGAGGCGTTCCGCGATCGTCCGATACAGCACCTCGAAGTGGCTGAGCACGCTGAAGTCGTAGAGCACGGGCTCCTCCGCGGGCGGGAGGGGGAGGAGCCGTCGCTGGATCTGCTGGCCTTCCTCCGTGAGGGTGCAGCACACCGTCAGGATCGCCTCCTCCCGGGTCAGGGAGGCGTCGGCCCGGCTGCCGCCGTAGACCAGCGGCCCTTGGAGGCTGTACCGGAGGGGTCGGAGCGAGGGCGTGAGCTTCAGGCGCTGGGCGGCGGTGAGGTCCCCGCTCTGCAGCGCCCGGATGTTCGAGGTGAGCAGCAGCGTCCCGTCCTCGACCCGCTCCAGCGTGAAGGACTCCTGCAGCAAGGGGCGCTCCCCCACGCGCAGGGTGAACGTCCCCTCGCCCAGGATCTGACGGGGATAGGCGAAATATTGCTCCGTGAGGGGCGCGACGCGCTCGCCCGGACCCGGAAGATCGCCGATGACGGGCGTGCGCAGCGCCAGCTGCACCCCCAGCACCACGCCCAATCCCAAGAAGATCAAGGCCAGCACGGGGAGCGCGAACGCGGGTCGGGGGAACGGGAGCCCCCTCCACCGAGGTCGCGTTCTCCCTCGTCTTTTCTGTCCCCGCAATCCCTCGGGATGCGTTGCTTCGGGGGACCGCAGGCGCGCAAGCGTCCTCCGGAGCGCCGCCTCCACCGTCTCCGCGGAGGTCGAGAGGGCGGCCTGCAGGCCTTGAAGCTCCTCCAGCTCCCGACGGCACTCCGCGCACGCCCGGAGGTGGCCTTCCACGGCCTCCCGCTCCGGACCCGTTAGGGTCCCGTTGGCGTACCAGGGGAGGAGCTCTTGGTACGCTAGGTGCCTCTTGCGATCTGCCATAGCGCGTCTCCTTTCAGGCCGTCTCGTACGAGCAGCTCCTTGAGCTTCCGCTTGGCGTGGAACATCCGGCTCTTGACCGTTCCGGGGGGGATCCCCAGCACCTCGGCGATCTCCGGGTACGAGAGCCCCTGCCGGAAGGTGAGCTCGACCACGAGGCGGTGCTCCTCGGGGAGGCGCTCCACGGCCCGACGGACCCGCTCGACCAACGCCTCCCGGCTCACCGCCCGGGCGACCGGGTCGCCCCGGGGGTCCCCGAAGTCCTCGAGGTCCTCGGGTCTCGGCTCCTCCGCTGCGTCCGCGTCCGCGGGGGAGGAGAACAGGGCGTGGGCGCGGGATCTCGCCCGCTCCCACTCGAGGTACTTGCGATAGCCGATCCCCAGGATCCAGGTGGAGGGCTTAGAGGTCTCGTCGAACGTCCCCGCGCGCTCCCAGACGACCATCATCGTCTCCTGAACGAGCTCCTCCGTCGCGTGAGGGTCCCGAGTTCGCCGGAGGAAGAAGGCCGAAAGCCGGGGGTAGTACCGCCGGAAGAGGCGCTCAAAGGCGCGGGTGTCGCCGCGGGCCACGCCCCGTAGGAGCCCCACCTCTTCCGCCCTCGTGTCGGCGGCCCCTTCCCCTTTCCTTTCCCGTTCCCGTTCCCTGCCTTTCCCCCTGTCCATGCCCCCGGTTCCCCTCGGGAGGACTCTACGCGATCCACCATAGGATCACCAAGGCCAAGATCAGGGCTGCGGTCACCGCGCGGGAGCGCAGGCCCTGCCGACGGGACTTCGCAGGCTTATGTTCCCATCGGTATCCATAGCCATAATAAAGTGCTCCTGCTTTTTTACGGTGAGGGCTAGGTCCGCAGCCGATCATCCAGCGCATCAGGGCCTGTTCCCGTCGTGCGGCCAAGCGTTCCTCGGGCGTAGTCCGCTGCATCCTCGATCTCCCCCCTCGCTGAGGTGAATGACGAACACCGCAAAGGGGTTCACGTTCCCTTTCGCCCGCTTGACAAGCCGCAAATCCCTGCGCTACCATGGGCCGCCTTGGGGAGCCTAAACCCAGGCCCCAGCGCAACCGGAGGGAGCGGAGGCGAGGCCATGGGACGGGCGGCGACGGAGCGCGGGCGGCGGGCCGAAGAGCGCGCGGCGGAGTTCCTCCGATCTCTGGGCTACCAAATCATCGCACGCAACTACCGCTGGCAAGGGGGCGAGGTCGATCTCATCGCGCGGGACGGGGACTGGTTGGTCTTCGTGGAGGTCAAGGCCCGCTCCTCCCGGGCCTACGGCCTCCCCGAGGAGGCGATCACCCCCCGAAAGCGCCGGCGCCTGCTGCGGACCGCCCAGCGCTATCTGCAGCAGCACCCCACGGATCTCCCCGTCCGCTTCGACGTGGTGGCCCTCTCCGGCGGGGAGGCCCGCCTCTACCGGAACGCCTTCCCGGGAGATGGGTGAGATGTTCGCCAAGGCCTTAAGCGGCGCGGTGGTGGGGATCGAGGCCACGCTCGTCGAGGTCCAGTGCGACATCTCGCCGGGGCTCCCCTCGTTCGCCATCGTGGGCCTCCCGGAGAAGGAAGTGCAAGAGAGCCGGGAGCGCATCCGCAGCGCCGTCAAGAACTCCGGGTACGAGTTCCCCACGAGGCGCATCACGGCCAACCTGGCCCCGGCGGACGTGCGCAAGGAGGGCGTCGGGCTCGATCTGCCCTTGGCGCTGGCCATCCTCACGGCCACAGGGCAGATGCAGAGCGACCGTCTCGGCGATCTGTTGTTGTTAGGGGAGCTCTCGCTCGACGGCGGGGTCCGGCCCGTCAAGGGGGTGCTGCCCATCGCGCTGGCGGCTCGCGAGGCGGGGCTCCCCGGCGTCGTCGTCCCGAAGGGGAACGCCGCCGAGGCCGCCCTCGTCGAGGGCATCCGAGCCTACGGGGTGGGGACCCTCGAGGAGGCGATTCGCTTCCTGAGCGGGGATCTCGAGCTGGAGCCCGTCCGCTTCGACCGGGAGGCCTATCTCTCGGCGCACCTCGAATACCCGGTGGACATGAACGAGATCCGGGGCCAGGAGCAGGCCAAGCGCGCCCTGGAGGTGGCCGCGGCAGGGGGGCACAATCTGCTGATGATCGGTCCGCCCGGCTCGGGCAAGAGCATGCTCGCCAAACGGCTCCCCACCATCCTGCCGCCCCTAAGCTTCGAGGAAGCGCTGGAAGTCACCAAGATCTACAGCATCATGGGGCTCCTCCCGCCGGAGGAGCCCCTGATGGTCCGCCGCCCCTTCCGCGCGCCGCACCACACCACGTCGTATGCGGGGATGGTCGGCGGCGGACACGGGGTCCCCCGCCCCGGGGAGATCAGCCTCGCCCACCGCGGGGTCTTGTTCTTAGACGAGCTCCCCGAGTTCGAGCGCTCCGTGCTCGAGACCCTGCGGCAGCCCCTGGAGGAGCGGCGGATCACCCTCTCCCGGGCGGCGACCTCCGTCACCTTCCCGGCGGATTTCATGCTGGTGGCAGCGATGAACCCCTGTCCCTGCGGGCACCTCCACGACCCCACCAAGCGCTGCCGCTGCAGTCCCACCGACATCCAGCGCTACCACAAGCGGATCTCGGGGCCCTTCTTGGATCGGATCGACCTCTTCGTGGAGGTCCCCCGGCTCACGAAGGAGGAGCTCTTGGGCAAGCCCACGGGTGAGCCCTCGGCCCGGATCCGGGAGCGGGTGCGGGCCGCCCGCGAGCGCCAGCGCGCCCGCCTCGAGGAGGACGGGCTCTGGGTCAACGCGCAGATGGGTGTCCGCGAGATCCGAAAATATTGTATACTCTCGCCGGAGGCGCAGGCGCTCTTGGAGGGGGCCATCGACCGCTTCGGCCTGAGCGCCCGGGCCTACAGCCGCGTTCTGAAGGTCGCGCGCACCCTCGCCGACCTCGACGGCGAGGAGCGGATCGGCCCGGCCCACGTGGCCGAAGCCGTACAATACCGCGGCTCTACGGAACTGTTGGAATGGGAAGGAGGAGCGTGAACAGGTGATGATTCCAGCCAACAAGTCCTTGGGAGAGACGCCCACGCCGGCCCGGCACCGGGGTGGGGCTCCCCTGCCCTCGGTGCTCGTGATGGCCTTCCTGCTGGTCCTAGGGGCAGGAGGGGGCGGAACCGTGTCGGGCACCGCGTTCGCCCAGGCCCCTGCCGACGTCGTCCGGGTGGAGGCCGTGGAGATCGTGGGCAATGAAAACGTGAAGGAGAAGACGATCCTCAAGCAACTGTCCTTCGCCCCGGGCGAGGAGATCTCGGTGCCGGACGACCTGCTGCGGGCGGAGGAAGCCCTCCGTCGATCGGGCCTCTTCCGCGAGGTAACGGCGGACTACCGCATGGGAGAGGAAGGGATCGTCGTCCTGCTGCAGGTCGTGGAAAACCCCCTCATCGAGGAGATCGACATCCGGGGCAACCGAGACTGGAACGAGGACCGTCGCATCGTCATCCCCGGGGTGAACTGGAGCCTGCGCTGGCCCTTTACGAACTACCTGGTGAGTCCCGATCGGATCGAGGAGATCTTCAAAGAGCACGGCGTAGAGCCCGGTCAGGTGCTCAACGAGCGGAAGCTCTTCCGAGCTCTAGGGATCTCGAGACCGGGGCTTTGCCCGGGGGACGCCCCGGAGAACTCCCTCTGCGGGGAATACGTCCAGAAGGGGTACTTCCTCGTGGGCATCTCCGAGGTGCAGCCGGGGAGGACGATCCGCGTGCGCATCGTGGAGTACGTCTTCGAGGACGTCGAGGTCGAAGGGGTAACCGGCCCCTTCCGCGAGAAAGCCCTCACGCTGCTGGAAGCCCTGCCTCGGGGCAAGCCCGTCAAGCTCCAAGAGTTCCAGCTCGTCCTCCAACGGCTGGCTCAGTCCCTCTACTTCGAGCCCCTGCAGCAGGAAGACCTGCGGTTCGCGCCGGGCAGCGCGCCGGACCGCGTCGTCCTCGTCCTCTCGCTGCGACCTCGGGTCCTGTTGGAGGAGCCCGTGTCGGTACGGACCCTCGTCTTCCGCGGGAACACCGTCTTCCCCGCCGCGACGCTGCAGCGTCGGGTTCGCCTGCCGGAGGGCCCCGTAGACAACTTCGCCCTCCTTGCGGCCCTCGAGGAGGTCTACCGCCTCTACCGCAAGGAGGGGTACCTCTTCGTCAAGTTCGCTACGGAGGAGCGCTCCGGGGACACGTTGATCGTCCGCGTGGACGAGGGGCGCTTAGAGGAGATCGAGATCCGCCAAAACGGCTACACGACCGCCCGCCTGGACGGCGAGGGCTTCGAGCGCCTCCCCCTCGGGGCGACCGTCCCGGACCTCGCCCTCGACTCCCCGCCGGAGGAGGCGGAGGAGGAAGGGGAACTCCATCCCCTTCTCGTCCTCCTCGAGCGCTTCTCCCAGGCGTTGGGCGAGTTCCTCGGGACCGCCAACGAGGGCGGCCGGCCGCGCACCGACCCCCAGATCATCCTCAAGGAGCTCACGCTGCGGCCCGGAGACCTCGTCAACCAGTTCCGCTTGGCGGAGACCTATCGTCGGCTTCTCGACTTGGGGTACTTCCAGGACGTCCGCTTCGACTTCCAGCCCCTGGGCGAGGACGGCTATCGGCTCGTCCTAGAGGTCACCGAGCAGGACAAGCTGGGCAGCCTCAACGGCGGACTGAGCTTCTCGGCCGACGGGCTCATCGGCCAGCTGAGTGTAAACGGCAAGAACCTCTACGGAACCGGGCAAGACCTCTCCGTTCAGCTCGATCGAGGCATCTTGGGGAAGGCGATCACGAACTGGAGCGTGGACTACAAGACCCGTACGCTCCTCGACTTCGCCGAGTACCTCCAGATCAAGCTCTTCAACAACACCAGCCAGGAGAGGTCCCCGGAACCCTACCTGCTGCAGCGGCTGGGCGTGGAGAGCTCGCTGGCCTATCCCTGGCAAGGGATCCGCACCACCTTCGGGTGGCGGCTTGAGAGCTTCACGAAGCAGTTCGGCGTCACCGGAGGCCCCCGACGCGATCCCTTCGAGGAGTTCGAGGGGCAGGGGCAGGCCCTCGACGTCGACTTCGCCTCCGCCGCCGGCGAGGACGAGACCGACGAGCCGTCCCGCGTGGAGCGAGGGCTGACCAACGCCGTATCGCTCGCCGTGGTGCACGACAGCCGGAACAACCCGTTGTTCGCCACCCGAGGCGGGGTCCACTCCGCTCGGATCGAGCGCGCGGGCCTCTTCGGCGTGGGCACGGAGGACTTCCTCAAACTCTCCTCGACGCTGATCCAGTTCTTCCCCACGTGGGAGGATCAGACGGTGGCCCTCCGCGCCGTAGGGGGACTGGGGATGGACCTGCCCGCCCAGGAGTTCTTCTCCCTCGGCGGCGCGACCTCCCTGCGGGGGATCGAGCCGAGGCGCACTCCGGCCATGGCCTTCGTCAACGTGGAATACCGGGTCCAGGTGGCTCCTATGCTCGTCCAACTCGCGCTCTTCCTCGACGCGGGCACGGATGGGACGGGCGCGTGGTTCCGCTCCATGGGGATCGAGGGTCGGGTGAACGTCCCCTATTTGGGATGGCTGCGACTGGCACTCGCTTGGCCCCTCGAGGAGGGCTGGACTCCGGAGAACTATCGGGTAGAAGTCGGCTTTGGGCCGTTCTTCTGAGTCCCCGCCCTCGGCCGTCTCCCCCGATGCTCGGAACGAGCGGTCCGGCACGGACACGCGGATATCCCATCGGAGACGGATCGCAAGGGAAGGGCCTCGTTAGCCCCGATCGTGCGCACCAAACTAGACTAGGAACACGAGGAGGCACAACCGATGCGGCAAGCGATATGGGTGCTGATCGCGATCGTCGCGGTGGGCATCGGATTTATAGGCGGACGACTCTCGGCGCAGGAGCGCGCCGCCATCGAACGATTACAGGCGCAAATCCAGGAACTGGAGCAGCGGGTGCTCGCCCTGGCCTCGGCTCCTCCCCCCGTCGTGGAGGTACCGCAGCCTGCGCCTCCTGAGTCCTCCTCCGCGCCGACACCGCTGAAGATCGCCGTCGTACAGGTCAACGAGCTGGCCATGCGGTTCCAGCAGGACAACCCGGCCCTTCAGGAACGAGTCCGGCAGAAGACGGCGGAGATCGAGCAGGAGCTCCGTCGCATCCAGCAACAGATGCAAAGCGGGGCGATCAGCCGCGAGGAGGCGCAGGTGCGCGCACTGCAGCTCCAGCAGGAGCTGCAACAGCAGCTCCTGCTCGCCGTGGCCGGTCCCATCCAAGCGGCGGTCAACGAGGTAGCCCGCGAGCTGGGCTACGACCTGGTGATGAAGCACGAGGACGTCGTGTTGTATTATAAGAACGCGGTGCTCGACGACATCACCGAACAGGTTTGGGCTCGTATGGAACGCCTCCGGTGATGCCCACACACGCCGAGCAGGGAGCCCGAAAGGAACGCCAACAGAAAGGGGAAGGAGAAGGATACGATGAAGCAGAGCGGAATGTACGTCTTGGTGGGGATCGTGGTCCTGCTGGGAGGGGCGGTGGGATACCTCCTGGGACAGCGGGGATCGGATTCGGAGGAGGCCTCGGCCGCCTGGCAGGAGGAGAGGGCACAGCTGGTGCAACAAGTGGAGACGCTAAGCCAGACGCTCCGAGGACTGCAAGAGCGAATCGCCGCCTTAGAGCAAGAGACGGCCGCCCGCCCCGCGGCCTCGTCCGGGGCCGGGTCCCAGGCCGCGGACGGGACCGGCCTCAAGATCGCTTACGTGGACATGTTCAAGGTCCTCCAGGAGCTCCAAAACAGCCCGCTCGTCCAGCAGGCCTTGGAGCGCTTTCGCGCCGAGCAACAGAAGATCCAAGAGGAGCTGGCGGAGTGGGAACGTCGGTTCAACGAAGGGGAGATCACCAAGCGCCAGCTGGACGAGAAGCGGTTCGAGCTCGAACTGAGACTGCGGGAGATCAACCTGCAACTGTCGGCCCCCATCCAGAAGGAGATGCTGGAGATCATCCGCCAGATCGGTCAGGAGAAGGGCTACGGGCTCATCATCGACAACCCCGCCAGCCAGCTCAACGCCATCGTGCTCTACTCGCAGTCCGGCCAAGCGGACGACATCACCCAAGAGGTCATCCAGCGCCTCCGCACCCGGCTGGAAGAGCCCACGGAGCCGTCGCCCGACTCGGAGTCGGAGGGAGATGGCTCGTAGTCCAAAGGGGAGGCGGGAGAGCGCGTCCGCATCGGAGCCGGAGCTCCTTGCGCTGCTCCCCCTGCGGTATCCCTACTTGCTGATCGACCGGGTGGAGGAGCGCTCGCCGGCGCGGGTCCGGGCGATCAAGAACGTCAGCCACAACGAGTGGTTCTTCGTGGGCCACTTCCCCGAACGGCCCGTGATGCCCGGGACCCTGCTGTTGGAGGGCATGGCCCAGACTGCAGGAGTGCTGCTCCGCGAGCACGAGGGGGCCGAGGGCCCGGCGCTCGGGTTCCTGGTGGGCGTCGACAGGGCCCGCTTCCGCCGCCAAGTCGTCCCCGGGGATCGAGTCGTCTACGAGGCGAAGCTCCTCAAGGCGAAGCGGGGGCTGGTGCGGGCCGAGGTCGTGGCCGCCGTCGAGGGGGAGCCCGTCGCCGAAGCCGTCATCTCCCTGATGAGCGCTCCCGCGGAGTCGGAATCGGGCTGAGCTCATCCCTCCCGATTCTCCATTGTTATGTAAAGCAAAGACGGCCTAGACATACCGCCTCGATCACGTAGACTAAGGAGGGGTTCGCTATGAGCGTAAAACCCAAGAAGATCGTCGAGTGCATCCCCAACGTCAGCGAGGGGCGCGACCCCGACAAAATCGAGCAGCTCGCCCAGGCCGTGAAGGGGACACCGGGGGTCGCGCTCTTGGACGTGGACTCCGACGCCGACCACCACCGCACGGTGATCTCCTTCGTGGGCGGGCCCGAGGCCGTGGGGGAGGCCGCCCTCCGTCTGGTGGAGAAGGCCGTCGAGCTGATCGACCTCACGAAGCACAAGGGGGAACACCCCCGCATGGGCGCGGTGGATGTGATCCCGTTTGTGCCCATCCAGAACGTGACGATGGCCGAGTGCGTGGAGCTCTCCAAGCGCGTGGGGCAGCAGATCTGGGAGCGCTTTCGGGTGCCCGTCTATTTGTACGAGCAGTCGGCCACACGCCCGGAACGCGAAAACTTAGCCACGATCCGCAAGGGGGAATTTGAGGGGTTCTTTGAGAAGATCCAAGAGCCCGACTGGGCTCCGGACTTCGGGGAGCGGGAGGTCCACCCGACGGCGGGGGTGGTGGCCGTCGGAGCCCGAATGCCTCTCATCGCCTTCAATGTGAACCTGGGGACGGACAACTTGGACATCGCCAAGAAGATCGCCCAGGCCGTCCGGCACCTAAGCGGCGGCCTGCGCTACGTCAAAGCCTTGGGATTCAAACTCGAGGACCGAGGGATCGTGCAGGTCTCGATGAACATGACGAACTACCAGAAGACGCCGCTCTATCGGGCCTTCATCTTGATCGAGCGGGAGGCGAAGCGCTACGGGGTCCCCGTGGTGGGCAGCGAGATCGTTGGCCTCGTCCCCCGAGAAGCCCTTTACCAAACGGCAGAGTTCTTCCTGCAGCTCGAGGACTTCCAGCGGGAGCAGATCTTAGAAGACCGCATCGAGCAGGCGTTGCAAGAGGCGGAGGGATCGCCCGAAGGGTGATCGCGTGTTGGCCGTAGGGCTTCTTCAAGGAAGGTGCCCTTTTCGGGCCAGTTCCTCCTCGGGTGCCTCCTCCAGCCAGCGGAGCAGCTGCACCAGACGCTCCTTAGCCCTGCGAAAGATCCGTTCTCCGGCCTCGGCGCTCCCCTCCCGCGGGTCGAGGGTTGCGCCGCTGCGCGAGAAGTCCACGGTGTCCAAGGGGAGCTGTGCTCCAAACCGCTGCACCCCGAACTCCTCGGAGGCTCCCTCCACCGCAGCGTCCATCCGCTCCCCGCGCACCAGCTCCGGGTGGAGATGAGCGATGAGGGACGTCTCCGCGGCCCCGGCGTGTGTGCCGCGGCTTCGGAAGAGCTCTCGGAGAACCGCCTGGACGCTCGGATCGAGCCACCAGCTCCATACCACCGCGAAGACGTCCTCGCAGCGGAGCGTTCGGCAGACCTCCAGAAGCGCGGCGCTGTTGCCCCCATGGCCGTTGACGAACACCAAGCGCCGCCACCCGTGCTCGGCCAAACTGCGGGCAAGGTCCCGCATGTAGGCGCGGAACGCATCCGGGGAGACGGTGAGCGTCCCCCAGAACTGTTGATGGTGCGCAGAGATCCCCACGGGCACCACCGGAGTGCACACCGCCCCCGTCTCCGAAGCGGCGGCGTGGGCCAGCGCTTGGGCCGTGAGGAAGTCCGTGCCCAAGGGGAGATGAGGGCCATGCTGTTCCGTCGCCCCTACGGGGATGAGCCCTACGGTAGCCTGCCCCCGACGCTCGCGGACCTCCGCCCAGGTGAGCTCTGCCAGGTTCACGTCTCCGTCCCCTCCTCGGTCCTTCAGTCGCGGTGGCCTCGGCAGCGTGCCGTTGTCCGCGCAACGGACCCCCTAGGATACCCGGAGCGCATCCCCCGCTCAAACGGGGCGGGAGGGGAGGAGAAAGGGAGTTGCCCGCCCTCCCTCCTTCCCGCACAATGAGCACACCATGGCCTCACGCAGCAGGTCGGTCGGCGATACGTTTAACGGCATCTTCAAGAGCCGTCGAGAGGTACCAAGGCCGAGATGGGTGTTGCTGGGGATCCCTTACGACGGGAGCAGCTCCTTCCGTCCGGGAGCTCGTCTTGCCCCTCCCCGCATCCGCGAGATGGCGGCCTCTCTCAACGCCTGCACGGAGGCCGGTCAAGACCTCGCCGCGATCCCGGCGGTGGATGACGGAGACCTCCCGCTGCCGACGGATCGGGAGCAGGCCTTCGCTCAAATCGAGGCCGCGGTGGAACGGATCGTCGCCGAGGAGGCCGTGCCCATCCTGCTCGGGGGGGACCATGCCGTAACCGTGCCCGCGGTTCGAGCGGCCCTACGACACTATCCCGATCTCTCGCTGCTTTACCTCGACGCCCATCCCGATCTCTATCCCCACTTCGCCGGCGACCGCTTCTCGCACGCGTGCGTGGTCCGCCGGATTCTCGAGCTGCCCGGCATGGGAGGGCAGAGGATCACCCAGGTAGGCGTGCGGGCGCTCACGCCGCCGCAGCGAAGGGCGGCGGAGGAGGCGGCGATCCGTATCGTGCCCGCTTGGGAGCTTGCGGCGTTCCGCTACGCGGAGACGGGGCCGGTCTACCTCTCCTTGGACATCGACGTGCTCGACCCGGCGTACGCGCCCGGGTGCGGGAACCCCGTGCCCGGAGGGCCGAGCACCCGCCAACTCCTCACGCTGCTGCAGGGCCTACGCTGCCGGGTTGTAGCGCTCGACGTGGTGGAGGTCAATCCCTTGCTCGATCCGGCGGGCGTGACGGCCCTGACGGCTGCCCGGCTCGTGACGGAGATCTTGGGAACCCTCGTCTCCCCCCTCGGTCCCTGGCCGGGTGAGGCACCGGACTCTTCCGGTGGACCTTCCATTTGAGCCCCTCTCTTCCCATATGCTACCATGCCCCGAAACCCCGACACGGAAGACAACTCGACGGAATCCCTTTGCGAGGTGAGATCGATGGGCATCGAGGACATCAAGACCGTGGCGGTGATCGGGGCCGGGACGATGGGCCACGGCATCGCCGAATTGGCCGCTCTGGCCGGGTACGACGTGAACCTCAGGGACATCAACGAAGAACTCGTCCAGAAGGGCTACCAGCAGATCGAGTGGAGCCTGAACAAACTGGCCGAGAAGGGGACCATCACCCCGGAGAAGGCCCAGGCGGCCCTCCAGCGCGTAAAGACGTTCGTCGACCTTAAGGAAGCCGTCCAGAACGCCGACTTCGTGATCGAGGCCGCCCCCGAGATCCTGAAGCTCAAGAAGGAGCTCTTCTCCGAGGTGGATGGGTACGCCCCGCCGCACGCGATCCTGGCCACGAACACCAGCTCCTTGAGCATTACGGAGATCAGCGAGGCGACGAAGCGCCCCGATAAAGTGGTGGGGATGCACTTCTTCAACCCCCCCGTCAAGATGGCCCTCGTGGAGGTGATCAAGGGGAAGCACACCTCCGAGGAGACGATGCAGACGACCGTGGAGCTCGCCCAAAAGATGGGCAAGACCCCCATCCGGGTCGAGAAGGACGTCTTCGGCTTCATCGTCAACCGCGTGCTGGTGGGGCCGTTCATGTTCGAGTCGGCCTGGATCGCCTCCCGGGGCGAGGCGACCATTCAAGAGATCGACAGCCGGATGAAGTACTACGAGGGGTTTCCCATGGGCCCCTTCGAGCTGCAGGATCTCACGGGCATCGACATCGGGTACTACCTCATGAAGGAAGCGGGAATGCCCATCCCGCCCCTCATCGAGGAAAAGGTCAAGGCCAACGAACTGGGACGCAAGACGGGCAAGGGTTTTTACAATTACCAAAACGGCGGGGCGGACTACCCCCGCGAGGCAGGCGAAGCGTTCGACCCGCTGCCCATTTATGCCCTGATGGTCAACGAGGCCTGCCACCTCCTAGAGCAAGAGGTCACCAAGCCGGAGGACATCGACCTGGCGGTGCAGCTGGGGGCGGGCTTCCCCGAGGGCATCCTGCGCCGAGCCGACCGGATCGGACTGGACAAGCTCCTGAACAAGCTCGAAGAGCTCTACGAGAAGCACGGCGACGAGCGCTACCGGCCCGCCGAGCTCCTAAAGCAGATGGTCCAGGAGGGCCGCACGGGCGAGCAGGCCGGACGCGGCTTCTACTCCTACGAGAAGACCAAGGGCAAGCGGGAGTACCAGACCCTCCTCGTCGAGGTGGACGAGAAGGGGATCGGCTGGATTACGCTCAACCGCCCGCATCGTCTCAACGCGATCAACTCCGAGATGCGCGAGGAGCTCCCGGCGGCCCTCCAAGAACTCGCGGAGAACGACGCCGTCCGCGTCATTGTGATCCAAGGTGCGGGCGAAAAAGCGTTCAGCGCCGGGGCGGACATCACGGAGTTCGCGGGGGGCAAGCCCTACCAGTTCGCCGAGCTGGGGGAGTTCTTCAGCGCCCCGCAGCAGTGTCCCAAGCCCGTGATCGCGGCCATCGACGGCTACGCGCTCGGAGGCGGGCTCGAGCTGGCGTTGGCCTGCGACTTCCGCATCGCCTCGAGGCGCTCGGAGGTGGGCCAGCCCGAGATCCATTTGGGGCTGATCCCCGGCGGCGGGGGGACGCAGCGCTTGGCCCGTTTAATCGGCCCGGCACGGGCCAAGGAGCTGGTGATGCTGGGAGAGCGCATCCCCGCCCAGCAGGCGTACGAGTGGGGGATCCTCAACAAGGTCGTGGACGACGACCAATTCGAGGAAGAGGTGCGGGCCTTCGCGGAGAAGCTCGCCGCCGGGCCGCCCATCGCGATCCGCTTGGCCAAGCGCTTGATCGACTGGGGGAGCGAGTCGCCCCTGGAGGCGGCCCTCTTCATGGAACGCGAGGCCTTCGGGCTCTTGTTCAGCACCGAGGACATGGTCGAAGGCACCACCGCGTTCCTCATGAAGCGCAAGCCGGAGTTCAAGGGGAAGTAGCGGAGCCGCCGCAAGAGAGACACCGGGTCCGCAGAGGGGCACCTCGCACCGGAGGTGTCCCTCTGCCGGCCCTGCGACCCACCGAATAGGGGATCCCACGATAACCCCTTGTCGGCATGGGGAGACGGTGCTACACTATCTGAATGAGATCGAAGCCAACAAGAGAGGAGGCCGGGCGGAAGATGAGTAGGAAGTTCGCTTTCATTCTGGGGGTCATCCTCCTGGGGGTGGTGGGGTTCGCCCTCCCGGCCCTGGGACAGGGGGATACGACCCAGACGGACTCGGCCAGCGTGGACGACGTCGTGCAGGCCATCGAACAGCTCCCGCTTCCTCCGGACGAGAAGGAGGACCTGGCCGAAGAGCTCCTCGAGGCCATCGAGAGCGGAGCCCTGACCCCGGACCAAGCCCTCCAAGTCGTCCAAGCCGTCCAGGAGGCGCTGGCACGGGGGCTGATCGACCCCGAGAAGGCGGAAGAGCTGGTGGAGATCGTGATCGGCCTGGTGCAGTCGGGAGTCTCCCTCGAGGAGGCACTGCAGTTTGCCTTGGGGACCGCCGGCGAAGGGGATGATGAGGACGACGAGGACGGAGACCATCCCGAGGACGACTCCGACAGGGACGATGAGGACGACTCCGAAGACGACGCCGAAGAGGGGGAGGACCACGAGGACGACGACGAGGATCACGAAGACGAGCACGGCTCCGGCCAAGACCAAGGTCGGGACGATGACGAGAACGAAGACGAAGACGAGGACGACAACGAGGATCATGAGGATGAGGATGAGGACGAGGACGACGATCGATGACGAGTAAGTAAGACATAGCTCGGGAGTCAGCGACCGTTTGCACAGCAGAGGCATCGGAGGAAGAGCGAGAAGGGTTGCTTTCTCCGATGCCTCTAGCTTATAAGAAGGGCTGAAGGTGCCTCCCTCGAAAGGCGCCGGGAAGGCAATGGAGAGAAAGATTCGGAAGTCGAAAGGAGGAACGCCCTCTTGCAGCAGAGCCGCCTTGACATCCCCCGGGCCCCGCGAACGCGCCTCTCGGGGGAGGAGATCGCGAACGTCCTCACCCACGGGCTGGGGGCCGTCCTGAGCGCCGTCGGAGCGCTCATGCTCCTCGTCCTCGCCGCCCTTCAAAGGGACGCCTGGAAGATCGTCAGCTTCGGCGTCTACGGCGGGACGCTCGTCCTCCTGTACGTGGCCTCTACGCTCTATCACCTCGTGCAGCGGCCCCGCGCGAAGCGGGTCCTGCGCGTGCTGGATCATTCGGCCATCTACCTGCTGATCGCGGGGACCTACACGCCCTTCTTGCTGGTGGGCCTCCGCGGGGTCTGGGGCTGGACCCTCCTGGGGCTGATCTGGGCGTTGGCATTGGCGGGAATTGGGCTCAAAGTCTTCTCGTGGAGACGCCCCCGCGGCCTGTCCCTCTCGACCGTCGCTTACCTCCTCCTGGGATGGTTGGGAGTGGTTGCCCTGCCCGAGATCCTGAACCGCCTACCCCTCGGGGCCCTCCTGTGGCTCTTGGCGGGTGGGGTAATGTACACCCTGGGGGTGGTTTTCTTCTTGTGGAAGGGACTACGCTATCACCACGCGATTTGGCATCTGTTCGTGCTCGCCGGAAGCGCCTTCCATTATGGGACCATCTGGGTGTACCTAGCCTGACCCTGCCCATCGCGCTCGGTCCCCACGGTTTGTACGGGGGACAGGTTACGCGACCGGTGCAGACGGACGGCGGAGCAGGCGGTCGATCCTGCGCTGCAGGTCCTGACGGAACTCCTCGGCGAGCGCCCGCCAGTCCTCCTCCGTGAAGCGATCGTACTCCGCCGGGGGGAGCTCCACCGGGTCGAAGAGGAAGTAGCGCAGCTTCGTGGGCAGCGCCCAGACCAACAACGAGGGAAACGGGAGGAGAAGGGGCACCAGCGGGGAGATCCCGAAGAAGGGGAAGCCCAACAGCCGCGCCAGGGCCGGGACGTTCACCGAGAGCGGGTGGAGCCCCTCGCCCCCCAGGCAGACGGCGGGGACCAAGCGGGCTCGGTACCGGGCGGCCAACTTCAGGAAGCTCGTGTGGAAGCGCTGAAGCCGGTAGCGGCGGTGCCAGCCCTTGGCCATCCCCGCGGCCCCCTCCGGGGCGTAGAGCATCACGCTCTTGTGGCGAAAGAGCTTCTCTAGGTTGAGGAAGGTGGCCTCCACCCCGCCGACCGTCTCGAGCCAGCGGTGGGGGAGGATGTACTGAAAGATGGGATTGCGGCTGAAGACCTTCTCCCCGGGGCCGCGCAGCCAGAACCCCTCGCCCCTCCGGAGGATCAGCTCCCCGCCCAACACGAGGAAATCCCAGGGGAAGGCCATCCCGGCGTGGTTCATGTAGATCAGGGTCGGACCCTCCTCGGGAACCCGCTCCAGGCCGTGGTACTCGGCGCGGAAGTAGCGCCGGGCCAGCGGCCGGAGGACATCCCGGGCAAAGAGGTAGGGATAGCGCTCGTTGAGGATGAGGTCTTGCACGCAGCGGGGACCGCAGTGGGGGCACCCGCTCCCCTCCCGGGAGGCTTGGCCGTCCGTCCGCGCCCGCTCCCGCTTCAACCGCTCCCGCACCCAGCGGAGCCCCATCGAGGCGTAAAACCCGAACGGTAGGGCGAAGAGCGCCCGCTCCCAGGGCCGCCAGGAGGACCGTCCTCGGGCGGCGGGAAGGTCGCGGTGATGCCGCTCCCAGTGGGCGTTCAGGGCCGCCAGCCAGGAGGGGGGCCCGTAGACCCAGCCCTCGGCGCGCAGCGTTCCGATGCCCGTTTCCTCGGCGACGGGATCTTGCCCCGGAAGATCCATCTCTTGCGCCATGGAGACCGTTATAGCCCAACTTGACGCCGACAGACAAATCCGATTATCTTGGCTTCCGCTCCTTCAGTTACGGCCAAAAGGAGGGATTCTGATGATCACCGATTGGCTCGCGGGGACACGGGGAAGGTCGTGGGCCGTGGCCGTCGTCGTGGGGGTGATGCTCGGGATCGCCCTGCTCACGGCGGACCGGCAGCCGAGCGCCCTGGGCCAGGGGGCCGGACCGCTGGCCCAATACGACCCGAACGTCCGTCAATGGCACATCGTCGCCCGCTACTACACCCTGGTCAACGGAACGCGTGTCCAAGTGAACCTGGTGCAGACGGTCACCGGAACGGCGATCCGGGGGAGCTCCACCGCGGGGTTTTGGCTCATCGAGCAGCACCACATCAACCCGGAGTTCTTCTACGACCCGGAGAACCCGCCGGACGTCCCGCGCGGGACGCCGATCTCGTTCCACTACTTCCTCGATACGATCGACGTGAACGCCTTAGTTCGGGGGACGGGGGTGCCCATCGAGGTCGTCCGCCGGACGTCCACCTACGCGCTCCTCGAGGAGAAGCGCCGCCGCCAGGTGAACGAGATCCCTATCGCCCAAAGCGTTGAAGTGGGGGACACGGTGGTCGTCGCCGTGCTCGTCGACTCCGCACTCACGCGGCCCGGACGCTTCGAGGAGCGCTCGGCCCGCGTCACGAGCGTCCGAGAGGGCTTCTTCACCGTCGACCTCGACCTTAAGGAGGTCTCCGGCAACACCGCCGTCCACGGGGCCCCCGTCTTCGTCCGCCGGGACGGGCAGTGGCAGCTGGCCGGGATCTTCGTGGCCCACGACGTCCGCACCCGTCCGGGCGAGAGCGCGATCGCCCGCCTCCCCTCCCTAGACGAGTTGATCCCCAAGGAGGCCCAGAAGCCGGATCGGGACAACGACGGCGTCCCGGACGACGAGGACCGCTGCCCCGACCTCCCGGGAGACCCGGAGAACGACGGCTGTCCGGACTTTTAGCTTGGCGGTCGGCGTAGTCGACCGCAGCTCGGGGGCTTGCGGGAGCAACGCTTGGCAGCCCTCAGCCGTGCCGCCGCTGGAACTCCCGCATGAAGTCGACGAGGGCCCGGACGGCCTCGAAGGGGACGGCGTTGTACAGGGAGGCCCGCAGCCCCCCCACGGAGCGGTGTCCCTTGAGCCCGAGGAGCCCCGCACTTCGGGCTTCCTCGAGAAATCGTCGTTCCAGCTCCTCGGAGGGGAGCCGGAAGGTCACGTTCATGCGCGAGCGGCTCTCGGGCCGGGAGCAGCCCCGGTAGAACCCCCGGGAGGCGTCGAGGGTCTCGTACAGCAGCCGGGCCTTCCGCTCGTTGCGCTCGGCCAGGGCCGGAAGGCCCCCCTCCGCGAGGTAGTGTTCCACCACGAGCTTCAGCACGTAGATCGCGAAGACGGGCGGGGTGTTGAGCAGCGAGTCCTTCTCCGCTACGGCGCGATAGCTCAGCAGGCTGGGGAGCCCCCGTGCCCTGGAGCGCTCCAGGGCCTGAGGACTGGCGATCGCGACGGTGACGCCCGCCGGTCCCAAGTTCTTCTGCGCTCCGGCGTAGACCAGCCCGAAGCGTTTTACGTCCAGGGGCCGCGAGGCGAGGTCCGAGGAGGCGTCGCAGACGAGCAGCACGCCCTCCGGGGTCTCGGGGACGTAGGGGAACTGCGTCCCGGCGATCGTGTTGTTGCTCGTGTAGTGCAGGTACGACGCTTCGGGGCTGACAACCAGCTCCTCGGGTCGGGGGACGCGGTCGTAGTTCGTCTCCTCGCTCGACCAGGTCGCCCGGACCGCGTGCCCGGGCCCCAGCAGCGGGAGGGCCTTTTGGGCCTCTTGGAGGGCTTTGGCGCTCCAGCGGCCCGTGATCAGATACTCCCCCGGGTGGCCGGGCTCCAAGAGATTGAGGGCCACCAGCGCGAACTGGAGGGTGGCTCCGCCCCCCAGGAGCAGCACCTCGTAGTCCGGGGGGATCTCCAGCAGCTTCCGGAGGCCCTCGATGGCCCCTTGGTGTACCCGCCGGTATTCGGGGCTGCGGTGGCTCGTCTCCAGGATCGAGAGGCCCGTGCCCTCGAAGTCGAGGAGCTCCTCGCGGACCCGCTCCAGAACGGGCCGGGGCAGGGCCGCCGGGCCGGGGTTGAAGTTCCAGACCGTCGCGCTCATTGGGATCGCTCGCCTCCTTTGCGCGTCCGCTATGATACAATCTCGGGCCGAAGGACACGAGGGAGGTTTAACACCTAATGGCATCAGGGCGAAAGAATCTGATCTTGGCCAACATCCGCAACGGGTTGGCGTACCCGCACGACGACGTCTGCTACTTTCAAAGCCAGTTCGCCCACCACAAGAAGCTGGGGTACTTCCGCATCGACGCGATGCCCTATCGGGCGGTGATCCACCTCCTGTGCGGCGGGGAGATCACGATCGTGGACGCCACGGCCAAGCAGAAGCCCCTGACGGACGCCCAGCGCAAGGGCGTCCCCACCTGGTGTTTGGTGTTCAACCGCGCGCTGCGGTATTACGACGTCCGGGTGTGCGACTGGCAGACGAAAGACATGGTGCAGGTGGCCCACTCGCGGGTCCACAAGCCCCTGGTGCAGGCGATCCGCAAGCTGGCGGAACTGTACGGCCACTCGGGCCCCGCGATCATCGGGGAGAACGTCCACTTGGTGTGCCATCGCAACGTAGAGTTCGACGACAAGCCCGAGGTGCTCGCCCGGCTCGTGCGGAGCCACCGGGCTTGCCCAGCGGACGAGGGAGGCCCCTTGTAATCCCCCATTTTGGAAGGCATACTGTCTGCAACGGGAGAGAACATGCCGCGGGAGAGGCGCTCTCTCGCGTCTTGCGTCGAAACCAGAGGAGGGGAAAAGAGATGGCCGATGCGACTCAGGAGACCTTGACGGTGGCGGAGCTGAAGGCGAAGCTGGACCGTGGGGATCCCTTGCTTCTGCTGGACGTTCGCCGCCCGGAGGACGTAGCCCGCTGGCGGATCGAAGCGAAACACCCGGTGGACTTCCTGAACATCTCCTACGCCGACATGGCCCCGGAGGGGGATCCGACCGATCCGGCGCAGATCCCCCACGAAATCGCCCAGGTGAAACGGTATCTCGAGGACCACCCCGAACTGGTGCAGAAGCTCCCCCGCGAGAAGCCCATCGTCGTGGTGTGCGCCAAGGGGGTCACCTCCGCCCACGCAGCTCAAGCCCTGCGGGAGCTAGGCTTTGCCGCGGTCCACGTGGAGGGCGGCATGGCCGCCTGGGGGCGCTTCTACGAGACGAAATCCGTAGTCGAATCCCCGGAGCTTTCGATCTACCAGGTGGTGCGCCCGGCACGCGGGTGCCTAAGCTACGTGATCGCCTCCCGGGGGCAGGCTGCCGTGATCGACCCGCTCCGCCACGCAGACGAATACCTCCGGCTCGCGGAGCAGCGGGGGGTGACGGTGGATCTCGTCTTGGACACCCACGCGCACGCGGATCACGTCAGCGGAGGCGTGGCACTGGCTCAGCGCCTAGGGGTGCCCTATCATCTACACCCTTACGACGGCATTCACCCCATCGACCTGCTCCCGGCAACGATCGAGTTCGCCTACCTGAAGGACGGGCAGGTCTTCTCCGTAGGGGATGCGCGCGTCCAAACGATCCACATCCCGGGCCATACGCTGGGCAACGTGGCCTTCTGGGTGAACGAGAGATACCTGCTTACGGGGGACAGCATCTTCATCGACTCCATTGCGCGGCCCGATCTAGGGGGCCGGGGCGAGGCGTGGGCACCGCTCCACTACCGCTCGCTCAAGCGGCTCTTGGAGCTGCCCGACGAAACGGTCGTGCTGCCCGGCCACTACAGCCACCCCCGGGAGTCCGGTGAACAGGGGCTCTTCGCCGCCCCCTTGGGAGAGCTCAAGCGCACCAACGAGGGGCTGGGGATGGTAGAGAAGGGCGAGCGCGAGTTCGTCGAGTACATCTTGAAGAGCCTGCCGGAGTTTCCGCCCCAGTACGTGGACATCAAGCGGGTCAACGCCGGGCTGCTTGCGCCCGAGGAGGGGCAGACCGAGGAGCTCGAGTTGGGCCGCAACGTCTGCGCCCTGGCTCCGGCATACCAGGCGACGTAGGCCCGATCGCGGAGAAGAGAAGAAAGGGGAGGAGAAGATGATAGACCTCTTTCCCAACGGGATCCTGCCCTATGCTGTCGGCGGGTTGTTCGTGGGACTTGGGGTGGTGCTCGTCTTCGTGCTGACGGGCTACGTCACGGGAGCGAGTACCTTTTTGGAGTCCACGCTCTCGTACGTGTCGCGACTGCGGCGCTTCCGGGAGCACGCCGCCTCACGCGACTGGCGTCTCGCCTTCACGCTCGGCATCGTAACCGGAGCCGCCCTCTATGCTCTCTTCTACCAAGGCGGTCCTTGGACCACGGAACTGGCCGGATGGCGGCTCGGCCTAGGCGGCCTGCTGATCGGGATCGGATCCCGGCTGGGGGGCGGGTGCACCTCCGGGCACGGGGTGTGTGGGCTCGGCTCGTTCTCCTCCGTCTCGCTGGGGGCCGTGCTCACGTTCGTGGGGGTCGCGATCGCGACGGCCCATCTGGTAGAGAGCCTGGGGGTCTACCCGTGAAGCGCTGGGGCAGGCTGGCGGCGGTCTACGGAGGCGGAGTGCTCTTCGGGTTCGGCTTGGCATACAGCCGCATGGCCCAACCGGAAGTGGTCCTCGACTTCCTGCAGCTCGACGACCTGGGACTGCTCCTCGTGCTGGGCGTGGCCGTTGTCGTAGCGGCGGTGGGCTTTCACGGGGTGCCCCGACTGTTGGGTTGGGAGACGGCCCCCCTCACCGGCCTCCGGTATGCCCCGCGCAAGACGGCCTTTCGGCCCCGCGTACTCACGGGAGCGGCGATCTTCGGCCTCGGATGGGGTCTTTCCGGGATCTGCCCCGGGGCAGCCTTCGCCTCGTTGGGCCTCGGGAACCTCCCCATCGTGTGGGGAATCGCCGGGATGTTCCTGGGAGCCTACCTCGTAGGCCTTTGGGAGGAGAGACGGATCCCCTCCGGGCTCCGCGTCCAGGCCGAGACGACGGCCGCTCCGCAGAGTGCGTCTCGATCTCGTCCCTGACCGACCCGCGCCCTCGAGAAGCGCTACTCCAAGAAAACGGGACGAAGGAGCGAAACGGACGGACGGACGGAATAACGAGGAGGTGAGGTTCCATGGCTGCGAAGACGTGCAACGTAGGGAGAATCGACCGCGTAATCCGGGCCGTCATCGGGATCGCCCTGATCGGAGCGGGAGGATGGGCGTGGGACGGTTGGCAAGGCGCTCCGGGGGGGATCGTCGCGGTCATCGCGGGCGCGGTGCTCCTGGGAACGGCCCTTACGGCGTTCTGCCCCCTATACCGGGTTCTGGGAGTGCGCACCTGTCCCGAGGAGGGATAGCCCGCTTGAAGGGACGTGCCGCACCGCGTAGACTCCCCGGCAGGTCCGGATAGAGCTTCGGGCCAACCGAATGGAACCGGAAGGAGGCGAAAGACATGTCGGGAACGGAGAACAGGAACGATCCGCTCATCGACGTGCGCGAGAACGGGCCGTATCTGGTGCAGGGGCCTCTGACGTTTAGGGACGCCCAAGGGAACGAGCAGACGATCGACCGCCCCTGGGTTGCTCTCTGCCGCTGTGGGCACTCCCAGAAGAAGCCCTTCTGCGACGGGACCCACAGCTCACAGAACTTCCAGGCCGAGAAGGGGGAGTTCTACAAGCCCTAAGCGCTGCACCAGGGGTTGTGCAGTGAACCGTGCGCAGCACGCGCACGCGCGAACGGTTCTCTCCGTGGAGGACCGAACGGGATCGGGAGACCCTACTCCGTCGGGTCGATCCTCTTGTCCTTGAGGAACTCGGCCAGGATCTCGGCGAGCACCCCTTCGGCGGTCTTGCCGCGAGCGTGGCAGTAGAGCTTGAACTTGGTCCCCAAGGGAACGGGGAGCTTGTACGCGAAGAGCTTCTTCGGCCCCCGGAGCAGGGGGTTCTCCTCGGGGGTGGCTGCTTGCGTGGCGATCCCTTCCCCGGGCAAGGTCGTGAGGCCCTGCCCGTTTCCCTTCTCCTCTAGCGGGTTGGCAGCGACGATGCGCTTGCGCTGAGTCGGCATCGCTCGAGCACCTCCTCGGCCAAGTCGTTGTAATCCCAAGCGCCCGGGGAGTTGGGCGCGTAGAGCTGGATGGGCACCCCGTGGCTGGGGGCCTCCGCCAGGCGCACGTTCCGTCGGATCTTCGTCCGAAAGAGCTTGTCGGGGAACGCCTTCTCCAGAAAAGACTCCACCTCGCGGCTCAAGAGGGTCCGCTGGCTGTGCATGGTGAGCAGCACGCCGCCCACTTCCAGCTCGGGGTTCAAGCGCTTGCGGACCAGCTCGATCGTCTCGCAGAGCTGGCGGACCCCGTCCAGGGAGAGGAACTCGCTCTGGGAGACGATGAAGACCTCGTCCGCGGCGGCCAAGGCGTTGACCGTGAGGATGTCCAAGCTGGGCGGGCAGTCGATGAGCACGAAGTCGACCGGGGCGTCCGCCCCCAGGGAGGCCAGGGCGTTGCGCAGCAGGGTCTCGCGGCCCACTTCCGTCACGAGCCGGGCCTCGTAGTGGCTGAGCGAGACGGAGCTGGCGATCAGATAGAGTTCGGGCACGTCCGTCTCGTAGGTGGCCTCCGGGAGGGGCACCCGTCCGTCCATGACGTCCTCTAAACTCACGACGGGGTGCTCTACCCCCAGGTGGCGGGTGGTGTGGGCCTGCGGGTCGGCGTCGATCAACAGCACCCGTTGCCCCCGGAGCGCCAATCCCGCGGAGAGGTTGACGGCTGTGGTCGTCTTCCCGGTTCCGCCCTTCTGGTTCGCGATGGCAATGACTCTCATAGTGCGCTCATTCTCTTGCTCCAAAGCCCGGACCCCAAGGACAGCGGTCCCTAGCTGATTAGATAGTTGTCCGAACCCTTTGGGGCAGCTAAGCGACTAGATAGTTCGTTCCGCATGGCCTCCCCACTTCGGCTGCTTGCTCTGATCTCCCTCTTCCCGTAGGATACTGCGGTGGTCTTCATGGCTTTAAGCACCCAAGAGATCCTGCAGATCGCGCTCGATATGGCGGGCTTTACAGAGATCCCCGGCGACACCGCCGTCTACCACCCCGGGGAAGGCCTTACAAAGGCTTTGGTGGGCATCGATCTGGACGTCCCCGAGCTGTGGATCGCCAAGCAGCTCGGGTTTGACGTGGCGATCTCCCACCACCCCAAGGGCGGCGCTTCCACCCTGAACTTCCCCGAGGTGCTTTATAGACATATCGAGATGATGGTCGAGCACGGCGTCCCCCGGGACGTCGCGGAAGAAGCGATGCGGGATCGTATTTGGGACGCCCGCTGTCACGCCCAGATCGCCAACTACGACCACGCCCCCTCCTTCGCGCGTCTTCTCGATTTGCCCTACATGAACGTGCATCTTCCCTTAGATGAGGTCGGCCGGAAGCGCATGGTCCGGGTCGTCGAGACCCTCGGCCCCGACGCCCGCGTCCAGGACCTGGTGGACGCTTTCTATGAGGCATTCGGGGAGTTTCGCCACGCGGAGACTCAAATCGAGGTACGGGTGGGTTCCCCCTCGAACTCCTTGGGCCGGGTCGTGGTGGCCCACGCCTGCGGGACGAACGGCGGCTACCCCGTCGCGAAAACCTACTTCGAGCACGGGGTGGACACCGTGATCTACATCCACTGTTCGGGGCCGGACTCCCGCCGGTTGAAGGAGGAGTTCGAGGCCAAGGGCAAGAACTTGGTGGTGACGGGCCACATCGCCTCGGACTCGCTGGGGATCAACCCCTTCATCGCCGAGCTCGAGAAGCGCGGCCTGGAGGTCGTCCGCGTCAGCGGGGTCCTTCCCCCGTAAGGGCCCCTTCAGGGGAGTCCCCTAAGCCTCGTAGGCTCCTCTTTGGTAAGTTGCGGTAGGGGCCTTGGAGCTGCTATAGTTATGTTCACCGAAATCCCTTAAAGAAAGGAGCGTGATCCCCGGAAATCAGAGGACTCGTCGCGCAGGTGCGGGTTCGTCCATCTGGTTCCGGCGCATCCATGGAGAAGGGAGGAAACAATGTGGGGCTCTTGACGATCAAGGAACTGCTGGAGACGGGGGTGCACTTCGGGCACCGCGTCCGCAAGTGGAACCCCAAGATGCGACCGTACATCTATACCGAGCGCAAAGGGATTCACATCATCGACCTGGAGAAGACGATTCAGCTTTTTGAGGAAGCCTATTATTTCGTCCGGGATTCGATCGCGCAGGGCAAGGAGATTCTGTTTGTGGGCACCAAGCGGCAGGTGCAGAAGACGATCGAGGAGGAGGCCCAGCGCTGCGGGGCCCATTACGTCAACCGGCGCTGGCTGGGCGGGACCCTTACCAATTTTCCCGTGATCAAGAGCCGAATCGATCGCATGAAGGAGCTCGAGGAGTACGAGGAGAAGGGCGGGCTGGACAAGCTCCCCAAAAAGGAAGCGATGCGCTACCGCCGCGAGCTGGAGAAACTACGCAGAAACTTGGTGGGCCTGCGCAACATGACCCGCCTGCCCGACATCCTCTTTGTGGTGGACACCCAGGTCGAGGCCAACGCGGTGCACGAGGCCAACCTGTTGGGCATCCCTATCGTCGCGCTCATCGATACCAATTGCGACCCCGATCCCATCGATTACCCCATCCCGGGGAACGACGACGCCATCAAGGCTACGAAGCTCATCATCTCCCGGATCGCCGACGCCGTCATCGAGGGGCGCGAGGGCCGCACGCCCACGCCTCCTCCGGAGGTCGAACCCGCGGCGGAGGCGGCTGCCGAAGCCTCCACGGAAGCCGAGGCCGAGGAGGAAGCCGTGGCCGTCGCGACGGCGGTGGCCACCGCCGAACCGGAACCGGAGGAGGCCCCAACGGCTGCTCCGGCTGCGGAACCCGAGCCCGAGGCGGAGGCAGAGCCTGAGCCCACAGCAGAACCGGAGGCAGCGGTGGCTCCGGACGGCGCGGCGGTAGAGGGCGCCGGCGGGGGAGGGAGCGAAGGCGAAGGGGAAGGCGAGGAGATGGCCGCGACGACGGCTACGACGGAGTCCGGGTCCGAAACGAACGAAGACGGAACGGGAAAGGAAGGGTGAAGCACGCGATGAGCACCACCATCACGCCGGATATCGTCCGCCGGCTCCGGGAGGAGACGGGCGTCGGGATCATGGACTGCAAGCGCGCCCTGGAGAGGAGCGGCGGGGACATCGAAAAGGCCAAAAAGATCCTACGAGAAGAGGGCAAGGCGGCGCTGGCGGAGCTGAGCAGTCGGGCGGCCACCGAGGGCCGCGTGGACGCCTACATCCACCACAACGGCAAGATCGGGGTCTTGGTGGAGGTCGACTGCAACACGGATTTTACCGCCAACAGCCAGGCGTTTCGGGATTTCGTGCAGGGGCTGGCCAAGCACATCGCCGCGGCTTCCCCTCCGCCCCGCTACATCTCCCCGGAGGACGTCCCCGAGGAGATCGTAGAGAACGAGCGGGAGATCTACCGCAGGCAGGCGGAGAAGGAGGGCAAGCCGCCGGAGATCGCCGAGAAGATCGTGGAGGGGCGGCTCAAGAAGTTCTACGAGGAGGTCTGCCTGCTCAAGCAGCCCTATGTCCTGGACCCCGAGGGGAAGATGACCGTCGAGGACGCCCTGGGGGAGCTCGTCTCCAAGGTGGGCGAGAACGTGGTGATCCGCCGCTTCGCCCGCTTCGAGGTGGGACGC
>JALSGO010000004.1 GCA_026982655.1 Candidatus Bipolaricaulota bacterium | reverse complement strand
GCTCAAGCAGCCCTATGTCCTGGACCCCGAGGGGAAGATGACCGTCGAGGACGCCCTGGGGGAGCTCGTCTCCAAGGTGGGCGAGAACGTGGTGATCCGCCGCTTCGCCCGCTTCGAGGTGGGACGCAACGGGTAAGGGTAACGCTTAGGGCATGAGGGCCCTCCTTAAGCTCTCCGGCGAGGCCTTGGGCAGGGCGGGGCTGGAGAGCAAGGCTTTGGAGTACGCGGTCGCCGAGCTTGCGGCGGCCCTTTCTCTTTCTCGGGATGTAGAGCTGGGCGTGGTCGTGGGGGGCGGGAACCTGGTGCGGGGGCGGGACCTCCCGCAGATGGACCCCGCCGTGGCGGATCAGATGGGGATGCTCGCCACCGTGATCAACGGCCTCGCCTTGCAAGAGGCCCTCTCGCAACGGGACATCCCCGCCACGCTCCAGTCCGCCGTGGCCGTCCCCTGGATCGATCCCGTGCACCCGCACAGGGCCCGCGAGGCCCTCTCCCAGGGGCGCGTGGTGGTCTTCGCGGGTGGGACGGGGAACCCCTTCGTGACCACGGACACGGCGGCGGCGATCCGGGCTGCGGAGATCGAGGCGGACGTGCTCCTCAAGGCCACGAACGTGGACGGGGTCTACACCGCCGACCCGAAGCGCGACCCCTCCGCCCAAAAGATCCCCTCCTTGACGTACGAGCGGGCCATTCAGGAGCGCCTGGGCGTGATGGACCTCGCGGCCCTGGCCCTCTGCGAACAGTATGGGATCCCCATCGTCGTCTTCGACTTCTTCCGGGCGGGAAACCTCCGGAAGGTTTTGGAAGGAGAGCCGATCGGGACGCGGGTGTCCACGTCCGTGGACCTTTAGGCCTTCTCCTCCAGGGAGACGAGCTCTTCTTCCTCGGAGGCCGCGGGGCTCGGGGACGGAGGGAGCTCCGGCAGCCGCCAGGCGGCCAACAGCGACACCAGCACGAACACGACGGCGGTGGCTACAAACGTAGCTCTCAGTCCCAGCCACAAGGCCACGGCGCTCCCCGCCAGGGGGGCTACGGCCCGCGCCCCCGAGACGATCGTGTTGTCCAGCCCGTAGACCGTCCCCTCGATCCCGGGGCGGGTGTAGCCCGCCAGCAGCGCCCCCACCGTGGGCATCACGCCCCCCAACGCGACGCCCACCAACGCCTGCAGGGCCAAGAGCTGCCAGCCCGTACTCACCAAACTCTGCAAGGCGTAGAGCCCCGCGGCCAGGGCCGCGCAGATCGTCACAATCCGCCGATGGCCCACCCGATCGCCCAGCTTTCCCAGATAGACGGCGCTCGCGGTGGTCGCCGCCGAGGCGATCCCGATCACCAGCCCCGTGAAGGTGTTCACGCCCAGGCCCACCCCGTCCTGGGCGAGGAGCACCGCCAGGAAGAGGGGCATCACAGGGATGATCATCATCCGGCCCAGCTGGGTGAGGAAGCGCATCCAGTACGCGACGCGGACCCCGGGGGAGCCGAGCACGTCGCGCCACAGCTTGAGGACACCCCGGGATTCGTCGGCCTCGGCGGCGGGAGCCGGTTGCTGCTCTTGGACGCCCGCCCAGACGAGCACCCCCGCGAGGAAGAGCAGCGAGGCCGTGACGTAAAACGCCGCGCGGTATCCCCAAAGGTCGGCCACCGTCCCCCCGATCAAGGGGCCGAGGGCCACGCCGCCCGCCAGCCCCGATTGCAAAAGCCCCATGGCGTATCCCACCCGTTCCCGGGGGGCCGCGGCGGCCACCAGGGCGTTGAGCGCGGAGACCGTCCCCGTGATCAGGCCCTGAACGAGGCGCAAGAGGACGAGCTCCTCCGCGGAGCGGGCGAAGGCCATCCCCAGCAGAATGAAGGAGCCGCCGAACATGGCCCGCTCCACCATGAGCTTCCGCCCGAAGCGGTCCGCGAGCATCCCCCAGAAGGGCGAGGCGATCATCATGGTGAGCGCCTGGCCCGAGAAGACCAGGCCCGCTAACAATTCCAGGCTCGTCCCCGTGGTGGAACCCAGCTCCTTCACGTAGAGGGGCAGAAACGGGAAGATGCTCGAGAACCCCACCGCCGTCATGAGCTGGGCGAAGAAGGCGATATACAGGGTGCGCCGCCACGCCTCGCCCCACGAAAAAAGCCCCCGAAGCCGCTTGCCCATGGCGGCTAGAGTTTACAACGTGGGGGGCCTGCAGGCGATCCCGTGCTTCTCGAAGTAGCGCTGGTGGTACTCCTCCGCCCGGTAGAACGTCGAGGCGGGGACGATCTCCGTGACGATGGGACGATCGTAGAGGCCGCTCTCTTCGAGTTTGCGGCGGGACGCCTCCGCCAAGCGGCGCTGCTCCTCGGTGTGGTAGAAGATCACGGAGCGGTATTGGGTCCCGACGTCGGGCCCCTGACGGTTGAGCTGGGTGGGGTCGTGGCACCTCCAGAAGACTTCCAGCAGCTCCTCGTACGAGACTTGTCGAGGGTCGTACTCGAGGTGGACGACCTCGGCGTGGCCCGTCTCCCCGGTGCAGACTTGTGCATACGTGGGGTAGGGGACGGAGCCGCCCATGTAGCCCACGGCGGTCTCGACGACGCCGGGCACCCGACGGAACACGGCTTCCACATGCCAGAAGCATCCGGCTCCGAAGGTCGCTTGGCGCTTGGCTTCGGCCATCTTATCTCTATCTCCTCCCTTCAGCTCCAGCAGGTGGCCACCTTCCATCCGTGCTTGAGGGCTGTGCGACAGACCCTCATCATGTCCTCTAGCATGTACTTGTAAAGCCACTGAGATGCAGGTTCCACCGCGATGCGCACCGGGATCGGACCGTCTCTCAGTTTCCCCGGGGGATATTTCAGAGTAACGATCCCTGCGAGGGTGGCGCGATCGCGCAGATCGATCACGTCCTGGCCGTCCTCGCTCTTGGCCCGGCAGAGATCCCATCCGCCCTCCAGGATGTACGTCTTGCCTTGGAGTTGGATCTTCGGTCGCCAGCACTCGACCTCCCGCTGGCTGTCCGGGGCCTCGTGGACGCAGGGCCACCCCATGCTCAGCCAGTACGATTCTGTCTGACCCAGGGATTCGTCGATGACCTCGAAGTACTCCAGCGGAATGCGGAAATGGTAGGACTTCGGCAGTTGGTCATCCCGCTTGCGGGTCTCCTCCAGCATCGCTTCCAGGGAGGCGAGGACGTCGTACGGGTCGTGAACCGGACCGGGGCCATTCGGAGCGTAGGCGTTCTCCGTCGGTTCGTCGATCCATCGGAAGGAGACGGGATGCCCGGCTTCTCGCACCCAGCGGCGCGGCGCTAAGCGCACCACCGTCTTCTCCTTGAGCTTCCCCCGCAAGAAGCCGAGGAGACGCCAAGGCCCGAGG
>JALSGO010000003.1 GCA_026982655.1 Candidatus Bipolaricaulota bacterium | reverse complement strand
TGGTCCGATCGGGTGGCGGACGAGTTGAGGGCGTTCGAGGTCCGTTACGCCCGCCTGCGCATCGACCTTGACCCTGACCCTTAGCCTGAGAACACGCTCACTCACTTGCTCAGGAGGGCTCGCTTCCGCGGGCTCCGAGGAAATGGCCGACCAGGAGACCGGCAATGCTCAGGGGAGCGGCTAGGATCACCCCTTGGAGGACCTTCTGCAGCGCGAACTCTCGGGCGACCTCCACCCCTAAGCGCTCGACGACGTACTCCGGGTAGATGAGGACGGCGAATCCGAAGCCCCCCCCGAGGAGGAGCATCCCGAGCAACAGGCCTAGAGAGCGGTCCAAGCGGGGGACGACCGCCCCCAACAGCCCCCCGGCCAGCAGGGGGAAGAGGATCCAGATCGCACGGGGAACGCGAGCAAACGCCACGAAGTCCGGATCCCCGAGTGCCACGCCCATCCCGACGAGAAGGCTTGCCAGAAGCGTCGCCCCTGCGGCTTCCAGGGCTTGCACGAGCGGAGGTCTTACACCCATGTCCAGCGATCGATCTCTCTCCCTCTCCCTCCCTCCCTACGATCCCTGTGCCTTGCGGCTCAGCGGCCTTGTCCCGCTGTCGTTCGTGTCCGGGGCCTTAGAGGGGTCTGCGTCCGAGGAAGCCTCTGCGAGGGGGAACCGGCCCCGGACGGGGTAGAAGACCTTGCGCTCTAGGCCGCCGACGTCGATACGGACTCGCGCCCGCCCGACGACGAGGAGCTCACCGGAGCCGGCCCGAGCGGAGCGAAAGAGTTCCACGCGCTTGCCCCACAGGACGGCCTGCACGGGGACGACGCGTCGTTCCCCGGACGGGATCGTGTAGCGTCCCTCCGTGATGGGGTAGGCTCCGGCATACTCGCCGCCCAGGTAGAGCTGGGTGTTGATCGCCTCCACCCAGAGCGTATAGGGGGTGCGATTTCGGAACTCGGCCTCGAAGCGGAGAACGAGGCGCAAAGGGGGCTCCGCCGGCTCTTCGAATCCCACCCAGCGAAGCGCAACGTCCACGTCGTCCACGCTGGAGATGAAGGCGACATACCGAGCCTCCGCGTCGGCGATCAAGAGCCCCCCTACGGCGGCGACGAGCACGCTTACCCCCCAGATCCAGATGCGCCATCCGCCGAGAGGACGCGGCGAGGAGGGGATCGGATCAAACTTCATAGCAGGCGACATAGTGCCCACCCCCCTTGTCTTCCAGGGGCGGGTGGTCCTCTTGCTGGCACCGCTCGGTGGCGAGGGGACATCGATCCAGGAAGCGACAGCGCGGCGGCGGATCGATCGGGCTGGGGACGTCGCCTTTAAGCTCGATGGGCTCGCGCTTTACGGTCGGGTCGGGGATCGGCACCGCGGAGATGAGCGCCTTGGTGTAGGGGTGCAGCGGGTTCTGAATCACGTCCTCCGTGGGGCCCATCTCCACGATCTTGCCCAGGTACATCACGGCGATCCGCTCGCACATGTAGCGGGCCACCGCCAAGTCGTGCGTGATGTAGAGGTAGCTGATCCTGAACTCCTGCTGGAGCTCCATCATGAGCTTCATGATGCCCGTGCGGATGGACACATCGAGCATGGAGGTCGGCTCGTCGGCGACCACGAAGGTGGGGTGGATGATCATGGCCCGGGCGATGGCCACCCGCTGGCGCTGACCCCCCGAGAGCTCGTGGGGATAGCGGAACAGGAAGCTCTCCGGGGGGGAGAGCCCGACCATCTCGAGCATCTCGGCCACCCGCAGCTCCCGCTCGGCGATCGTCCCGATGTGTTGCACGGCCAGGGGTTCCGCCACGATGTCGAAGATCGTCATCCGGGGGTTCAGGGACTCATAGGGGTCCTGGAAGATCATCTGGACCTCGCGGCGGAAGCGCTTCAGATGGGGCCCCGAGATGTGGGCGAAGTCCGTGTACTCCAGGCGCTGCAGCGCCTCGAGCCAGCGTTGCCAGTCGGCCTTCTCCCGCTCGTTCATCGCGGGCGGCGGGGGGGTCCCCTTCTCCAGGAACCGGGAGATGGGGACGAGGGAGAGCCGGCGACCGTCGAGCTCGACGTCGAGGGTGCCGATGCCGGCGACGTCGGTGGGATCCAACGCTTGGGCACGCCGTTGCAGTTGCGTGAAGAGAGGCTTGACCTGCCGGCGCAGCCTCTGGGCCCCGGCCTTGGCCTGGGCACCGGCTCCGGGGCCGCCCATCACCTGGGCGATTTGCTGGGGACGTCCCTTCTCGTCCACGAAGACGCTGAGCGCCCCCACGGGGACGCCGTCCTGCTGGAGGACGAAGCCCAAGCGCCGAGAATCTCGGATCCAGATCTGCCCCTCGGTGGGATCGAGGAGTTTGACCAGGAGCTTGCCCGTGGTGGTCTTCCCGCAGCCGGATTCCCCCACGAGTCCGAAGGTCTCCTTGGGCTTGATGTCGAAGCTGATCCCGTCGACGGCGTGCACGAAGGAGCGCCTCCGCGCGAGGAAGCCCCTCCCCACGGGGAAGTACTTCTTGAGGGCCTCCACGCGGACCAGCTCCTCGGCCGCGACCGCCGTCGGGGGATGTGGATGCGTAGTCATGCGGGAATCACCCAGCCATTGTACTTTAGGCGTTCAGCGGGTGCCAGCAGGCGGCTCGGTGTTCGCCCTCGAACACCTCCAGAGGGGGGACCTTCTCCCGGCATACGGCGGTCGCGTAGGGGCAACGCGGGTGGAAGCGACAGCCCGGCGGGGGGGTAAGCAGGTTGGGCGGCTCCCCCGGAATGGTGGTGAGTTCGCGCTTCTCCCCCCGGATGCTGGGGAAGGCCGACATGAGGCCGGCCGTGTAGGGGTGATGGGGGTTTTGGAAGATCTCCGCCGTGGGGCCGATCTCCACCAGGTTCCCGGCGTACATGATCCCCACCTTGTGGGAGACCTCGGCGATCACCGCGATGTCGTGGGAGATATAGATCACACCCATGTTAAGCTGTGCGCGGATCTTGTCGAGTCGGCGCAGGATGCGGTCTTGGATGATCACGTCCAGAGCGGTGGTGGGCTCGTCGGCGATGATGACCGCCGGGTCGCAGGCCAGGGCCATGGCGATCACGGCCCGCTGGCGCATCCCGCCGCTGTACTCGTGCGGGTAGTCGTTCATCCGCCGGGGGTTGAGTCCGACCAACTCGAAGAGCTCCCGGACCTTTTTGCGGGCCTCCTCGATGGAGAAGGCATCGCCTTGGTGGGTCTGGATCGCCTCGATGATCTGGTCCCCCACCCGGTAGACAGGGTTGAGGGAGTTCATTGCCGCCTGGAAGACCATGGCGATCCCCTTCCAGCGGACCCGGCGCATCTCCTCCTCGGAGAGCTCGAGGAGGTTTCGTCCCTGGAAGAGGATCTCGCCCCCGAGGACGTAGGCGTTCTCCGGCAGAAGGCGCATAAGTGCCAGCGCCAGCGTCGTCTTCCCGCACCCGGACTCGCCCACCAGCCCCAGCGCTTCCCCCCGCTCGAGCGTGAAGGAGACGTCGTCTACGGCGTGAACCTCGCCCTTCTTCGTGCGGTACCGAATCCGTAGGTTGCGGACCTCCAGGAGTGCCAAAGCGATTACCTCTTTCGCAGTCGGGGGTTGACGATCTCATCCAAGCCACGGCCCACCAGGTAGAAGGCGGCGCACAAGGCCGTGATCGACACGGAGGCGGGGAAGAAGATCCACCAGGCTTTGGTGATCGCATCGCCCGTGAGGTAGCCGGATATCTCGGCCATCCGAACCATCATTCCCCAACTCATTTGCAGGTTCAGGATTCCGAAGAAGCTGAGGACGGCCTCGGAGAAGATGGCCGAGGTGACCGAGAACATCATGTACAAGAAGCTCAGGGGCAGGAGGTTGGGGATGATGTGGGTGAGGATCACGTGGAGGTGGCTCCCGCCCGCCACCCGGGCCGCCTCGATGAAGGGCTTGACCTTGATGGAGAGGGCCTGGGACTTGAGCACGATGGTGATCCCGCCAAAGCCGCCGATGAGGCCCAGCACCAGGGCCAGGCTATACATGTTGAGCTGGAACATCCCGCCCAACACGATCAGGAAGGCGATCACGGGGAAGAGCAGCACCACGTCGGCCAGGCGCATAAAGAAGGTGTCTACGAACCCTCCGTAGTAGGCCGATACGGCGGCCACGAGCGTCCCGATGACCACGGTGATGAGCGCAGCCATCACGCCCAAGAAGAACTCGGCCCGCGCGCTGTACGCAAGTTGCGAGAAGATGTCGCGGCCCCAGGGGTCGGTGCCGAGCCAGTGCTTGGCCGACGGGGGAGCGGGGTGCTTGGGCACCAGATATTGGTTGACCTTCTCCATGTGCCACGCGGGACCGGGATCGGGATCGAATCCGGTGACCGGGTCGTAGATCGCCGGGTCCCAGATCGTAGCCATCAGGATGGGGTGTGCTAGGGCCAGCAGCCCGTAGAAGAGGATGATGAAGAGCCCGATCGGGCCGATGCGCGACTCCCAGAAGAGCCCCCAGTTGGTGGCCAGCCCCCGTCGCATCAAGCGCAGTCGTGCGCGCCAGGGGCTTTCCAGATGCCGTGTTGGGGATCCCTTCGGGGGTGCCGGGACCGTAGCCATTAAGATCCCCCTCCTTCGATGGGAGAGACCCTCCGCGCTCGGTGCCGTCGGCGTGCGGAGTCGTGCGTCCCAGCGATCCCTCCCCGGCGCCACGGGCGGTCACGATCGATCGTCTCGTTAATCATAGCGAATCCTCGGGTCTAAGAACGCATACAGGATGTCCGCGATCAAGTGAGCGACGAGGGCGAAGATGCCCGTGAAGACGAACGTGCCGATGGCCAAGGGCATGTCCTCCTGGAGTACCGCTTCTAAGAGGGTCAACCCCATCCCCGGCCAGGAGAAGATCGTCTCCGTGATGATGCCCCCGTCGACGGTGAAGGCCAGCGCCAGGACGAAGCTGGTCACCACGGGGAGCAGGGCGTTGCGGGCGGCGTGCTTGTCGCGCACCGCCCTGTCCGGAAGCCCCTTGGCCTTGGCGGCCAACACGTAGTCCTCGCGGGTGACCTCGAGCATGGAATCGCGCATCAGCAGCATCGTCCCGCCGAAAGCGATCAGCGTGACCGTGATCGCGGGGAGGACCATGTGATACAAGATATCCCGGGCCAGGATCCCCAAGGAGGTCTCCCAAAGGAGGTAGCGGACGAGAACGCCTACGAGGACCAGGGCTCCCACGTTCAACGCCCAACGCGCCAGGCGTGGCAGGTAGAGTCGCCTCCCCAACAGGAAGACGACCAACAAGAACAAGAGGATAGCGCCTCCGATTCCCAGGATGTAACTGAACACCAGGTTCTCGCTCACGTCGTACTGCCTCCAAAGCAGGGGATCGGAGAACTTCCCAATGGGGAGCCATCCCAGGCGGTATCCGAAGATCCAGATGAGCAGGATGGCAAACCAGGGGGTGTAGATCGTAAAGAGTACGACGCCCACGAGGGTGGCGGAGTAGTCGATCCAGCCTCCCCGCCGCCAGGCAATCAGCTTGCCCAGGTAGAACCCTAAGGAGAAGTAAAGCAGGGTGGCGACGAAGAAGAGAGCCACCGTGCGGGGCAAGCGTTCCTTGATGATGTCCCACACGGGCGTGGGGTAGTTGCTAAAGGAGATCCCGAGGTTGCCTGTGAACAGGTTCTTCATGAAGTTGAGGTATTGGATGTGGGGAGGTTCGTTCAGCCCGAGGCGCTCCAGCAGAGCTTCCCGAGCTTCCTTGGGGATCTTCGGGTCGTTGATGTAGACCTGGGAGATGTCCCCCGGCTGCAGGTAGACGATGACGAAGACGATCGACGCGTAGATGTAGAGGGTGAGGACGATTTGAAACAGCCGCTTGACGATGTACTTCGCCATGGTGATGGGGTTCGTATCCTCGGATGCATTGCAAGGCTTCCCAGACGTGTCGCATCATAGCGGAGCTTAGGGGGATTGTCAACTCAAGCAATCGAGCGAGGGGTCGGGGGAACGAACAGAAGGAGCCGGGTCGGGGGGCGGGTCGTTCCCCTCCCTCCCCCCCGACCCGGCCTCTCGGTCTTTGCGACGTGCTGCGTCTTACTGGGCCTTCTGGACCAGCGCCGGATAGGCCGCGCCGCCCTGGAGGCCGTCGAGGATCGGACGCTCCTCCAGGCCCTGCCAGTTGATCCGGTCGGCGCGGTAGGCGTCCTGCTGCTGGACGTAGTGGGTGGGCACGTAGGCCGCGTACTCGAAGACGAGCCGCTGCATCTCGCGCGCCAGCTCCTGGGCCTTGAACAGGTCCTGTTCGGCCAAGAACTGGTCCGCCAGCTCGTCGAAGCGCTGCTGACAGCCCGTCAGCGCGTCCTCGCGGGCGCTGCAGACGCCGCCCTGCGGGCTGTTGCCGCCGGGCTCGGTGTTCCGGCTGTGGAAGAAGGCCTCGAGGTAGTCGGGGTAGACGCCCAGGCCCCACCCGAGCTGCCACATGTCGAAGTCCTGCTCGTCGAAGACGAGGGTGACGATGTTGTTAAAGCCCGCGGGTACGTCGCGGACGGGGATGCCCAGCTTGTTCAGCTGGTCCGTGATGTGCAGCGCGAAGATGTTCCGGTTGTTGTCGTAGGCAGCGTTGGGGTGGAGCAGCTCGAGCTGTCCGATCGGGTTGCCCTCCGGGTCGCGGGCGAGCCGACCGCACTC
>JALSGO010000002.1 GCA_026982655.1 Candidatus Bipolaricaulota bacterium | reverse complement strand
GAGCGTATCGGGGGAAAAGGCAACGCCAACGCGTCCACTTGCGGACGTCCGCCGATAGGACTATAGTGCTCAGCGATTCGCGATGGCCATCCCCAAGATCGACCCGCCGATCACGAACGCCTCCGGACCCCTGTCCGTCACCGAAGAGGAGCTGCACGCGCTCGGGCGCTCGGGGGCCGGGGCCGTGGTGACGAAGTCGATGACCCACTGCCCCCGGGCGGGGAACCCCGAGCCCCGACTGGCCGCCCGCATCGACCACGACGTGGGCTCGATCAACTCCATGGGGCTCAACAATCTGGGCTATGAGCGCTACGCCGAGCTCGTCCCCGAGCTCAAACGCCATGGAAAACCCGTGATCGCGAGCGTCTCCTACGCGCCCTGTGAGCACGAGCTCCCCCTGGAGGAGCAGTACCTCGTCATCGCGAAGGCCCTCGAAGAGGCGGGCGCGGACATGCTGGAGATCAACTTGTCCACCCCGAATCTTACGGGCATCCCCATCGCCACGGACCCCGAGAACGTCCGCAAGGTGATGGAGCCCCTCCGGCGCGAGATCAAGATCCCGCTGAGCGTCAAGATGCCGCCGTACAACAACAGCCTTCCGCTCTTCGAGGAGGTCGCCTCCCTGCTCGTGGAGCTGGAGGTGGACGCCGTGGTGACGATGAACTCCGAGCCGAACGTCCTCGACATCGACCTGCAGACCCGGACGAAGCGCCTCCGGCCCCGCGGGGGCTACGGGGGCCTGGGGGGGCCTGCGGTCCTGCCCATCGCCCTGGGGGAGGTCCATCGCTTCTATCGCTACTTCCGGGAGCGGGGCTGCGAGATCCCCGTCTGGGGCTGCGGCGGGATCACCACCCTGGAGGACGCGATCAAGCACTTCTTGGCGGGGGCGTCCGTAGTGCAGGTGGGCACGGCCCTCCTTTGGGAGGGGCCGTCGGTCTTCGAGCGCCTCTGGACGGGGGTGGAGCGCTGGCTGGCGGAGCACGGCTTCTCCTCCGTGGAGGAGATCGTCGGAGCCGTCCAAGAAGCACGAGGCGCATGAAGGTCCTGCGAGGGGCAGAGGTCTTCTTCGAGGGAGCGCTGCAACGGCTGGATCTCGCCTTCGACGAGGAGGGCATCCACCGCATCGGCCCCGATCTGGACGTAGACGGCGAGGTCCTCGAGGCCGAGGGCCTTGTGGTGCTCCCGGGGATGATCGACGCTCACGTCCACTTCCGCGACTTTCACGAGGCCCACAAGGAGGACTGGGAGACGGGCGGGCGGGCCGCCGTTGCCGGGGGGGTCACGACCGTGCTGGACATGCCGAACAACGATCCCCCCGCCGTGACCCCTCAGATCCTGCGGGAGAAGCGCGAGAAGGCCGAGCGGTCGCCGGTGGACTTCGGGCTGTTTGCGGGGATCACCCCCGAGAACCTCCCCACGCTGGGGGAGCTGGCCCGCGAGCCGCGGGTGGTGGGGTTCAAGCTCTACATGGGGGAGACCACCGGGGGGCTCGTGATCGCCCGTCGCTCGCTGCAGAGGGAGGCCTTCCGGCGGGTGGCCGACACGGACAAGGTGCTGGCGGTCCATTGCCAGAGACCGGGCCGCCCCGAGGCCGAGGACGTCGAGATCGCGCTCGATCTGGCCGTGACAACGGGGGCGAAGCTGCATCTGTGCCACCTGCGGACGCGGGAGGGGGTGCAGTTGGCGTACGAGGCGAAGCGCGACGGCGTGGACGTCACCTTAGAGACGTGTCCCCATTACCTCTACTTCACGGAGGAGGACGCGCGGGAGAGGGGGACGCTGCTCAAGGTGAACCCGCCCTTGGCTTCCCCGGAGGATCGAGATTATCTGTGGGAGGCGCTCGCGGAGGGCGTGATCGACCTCGTGGCGAGCGATCACGCGCCGCACACCCTCGAGGAGAAGGCCCGTCCCTACGAGAAGGCCCCTTTTGGGCTCCCGGGCGTGGAGACGACGCTGCCTCTGCTCCTGGACGCCGTCTCCCGGGGACGACTCTCCCTGCAGCGCTTGGTCGAGGTCTTCTCCCAAAAGCCCGCGGAGCGCTTCGGGCTCCGGGACAAGGGCCGGATTCGGGAGGGCTGGCGCGCGGACCTCATGGTGGTAGACCTGGAGAAGAGGCTCCTCCTCCGACGGGAGGCCCTACGGACGAAGTGCGGTTGGTCCCCCTACGAGGGATTCCCGCTCAGGGGTTGGCCGGTCCGTACGTTCGTGCAGGGGAGGGAGGTCTTCCGCAAGAGCGAGGATTAGAAGGGGAACGAGGAGCCCCCGGTCCGCTGCTCCTCCGGGGGCTCCCCTCCCAAAGCCCAAGAAGTTCTGTAGGGATTAGCGTTTGTTGATCCAAAGGTGGTGTTCACCCCGGTTTACACCGATCAGATCGAGGTCTCCATCCCCGTCTGCGTCGAAGAAGGCGATGGCATAGGCACCGCCGTTGCCCGGAAGGGGCGTGGCGATGAAGCGGCCCTGTCCGTCGCTGTTGATGAGCAAGAGGTTGTTGCGCGCGATCGGGTCTTCGGGGTCGCGTCCCAAGGCCAGGTCGAGATCGCCGTCCCCGTCGAAGTCCCCGGCGTCCACGCTCCGACAGGCTGCCGCGTCGAAGGGGAGACTCCGAACGGTCTCGTCGGAGAAGAACCCCAAGCCGTTGTTGACGAAGAGCATCGCCCGACCCGGCGTGTTACAAAGAAAGAGGTCCAAGCCGGGGCGCCCGTTGACCTCGATCAGGCGGGTCTGCCAGCTGTTGAGACGCTGTTCGTTTCCCAAGCGGAACGTCGTCTGGTCGTCAAAGCGGCCGGTCCCGTCGTTGAGAAAGAGGTGCGGCACGCCTTCACGGGCGACGCCCACGCCGACTACGAGGTCTAAGTCCCCGTCCCCGTCGATGTCCCCCATGTCCGCGCTGGCGCTGTTGAGGGTCTCGGCGGAAGCCGGCAGGAAAGCGGATTGGTCGCGAAAGACCCCACGGCCATCGTTAAACCACAGCTTGTCCGGTCGGTTGAGGTTGTTGGCTACGAAGAAGTCCAGCGCCCCATCGCCGTTGACGTCGCCGGCGACGACGCTGTAGCTGGGGTCGTCCTGCTCGATGACGGGGATGCCCGGCATCCGGACCTCGGTTTCGTCCTTGAAGAAGCCTCGCCCGTCGTTGATAAAGATTTGGTTCCGCTCCCCGCTCACTTGACCCGTTCCGGGATCCCGTCGGGCCAGCGCGATCACCAAGTCGAGATCTCCGTCGTTGTCGAGGTCGGCGAACTGAGCCCCCCGCGTGAAGACGTCGGCCTCCTTAGGGGGAAGACGGCGAACGCTGTCGTCTTCAAAGAACCCCCGCCCATCGTTGAGGAGCAGCACGTCCCGAGAGGGGCCGATGTTCGTCCCCATGAAGACGTCGAGGTCCCCATCGTTGTCCACGTCGCCGATGGCCAGCGTCAGCCCCTCCAGGAGCTGGGCCGGGAGACGTATGCTCGCCTCGTCCACGTATCCGCTCTCCACGCCTCGCTGCCCCAGGACGTGGGACGGGCCGGTCAATCCCCATCCCATCCCCCCTATCGCCAACACGAGGAGGCCGATCGCCCACGCGTTGCGGGGAAAGCCCGCCCTCCTCCCGGCACCTCGATCGCGAATCGCATCGCGACGGATCATCGCAACCTACCCCCTTTGAAACCGGTTTTGCTCCGGCCCCCTTGAGGGGCCCCATCGAACGAGCGAGGGAGTTATCTTACGAGGGCTCTCGGTGAAAAGTCCATGACCGGGAGGTGGAAATTCGGTCCACGAAGGCGTTCTTGTACTGTGATGACGAGCACTTGACAAGCCCGTTCCCCTCGGTGATACAATGCGGAGCACGAGAACGCGCCAACGGACCAACCATGGAGGCTCGTTCTTCCAAAAAGGAATCGGTCCGCATGTACAAAAGGGGGCAAGGAGATGACCTTGGAGGAAGCTCTCCAATTCTGGAGGACCTTTCTGGGAGGTCGGAGCGGAGGTGGAGGCGCAGATTCAGAAGGGGGCGAATCCGAACCGGTCATTCTCGACACAGAGACCATTCCCGGCTGGGTGATTGCCCTGCGCCCCGGGCGGATCCCCTGTGTAGAGCTCTGGTGGAACGAGGACTTCATCCGCGAGATGGAGATCTACCAAGAGATGCTCTGCGAGCCGTCCGCAGAGCGCATCAATTGAGAACCGCATAGGTCCCAGCCGGAAGCCTGTCCGAACGAGCGGCGAGGGAGTTCATGGACCGCAGCGGATCCGAAGAGACAACGGCCCCTCCTTCGGTAAAGGGGGACGCACGAACCACGCGCTTGGCAATCGTGCCCTCCCTCTTGTCGGCCGATTGGACCTGCTTGAGGGAGCAATTGGCCGAGGTCGAGCGCGCCGGGGCCGATCGCGTGCAGATCGACGTCATGGACGGCCACTTCGTGCCCCCGATCAGCTTGGGGCCGGTCTCGGTAGAGGCCGTCCGCCGAGCGACGCGACTCCCCATCGAGGCCCATCTCATGGTCGAACGCCCGGAGCAGCACGTGGAATCCTTCCTCCGCGCCGGCGCGGAGTGGATCATAGTCCACTGGGAGGCCTCTCTCCATCTCCACCGGTTGGTGCGCACCATCCGAGAGGGAGGAGGCCGTCCCGGCGTGGCGCTCAATCCCGCTACACCGGCTGCGCTCCTGGAGGAAATCCTTCCCGAACTCGATCTGGTGCTCGTGATGACGGTGAACCCCGGCTACTCCGGACAGGCCTTCCTCGAGGGCGTCCTCCCCAAGATACGGCGTGTCCGCCAGATGATCGATCGGATCCACCCAAGCTGTGCCCTGGAGGTCGACGGCGGCATCGACGCTACCACCGCCCCACGAGCGGCTCAAGCCGGAGCAGACGTCTTCGTCGCGGCCTCGGCCATCTTCCAACATCCGCAGGGCATCGCCGCCGGTTTGCGCCTCCTTCGCCAAAGCCTCGCGACGGTGTTATAGTCGTCCGGTCATGCCGACCGGCTAGCCACAGACCGGCACCGGTGAGTTTGAGCTAGAGTTTGAGTTAGGGTTAGGGAGGGGAACTACGAGATGGCAGAGCGGTGGTCGGAGATCTTGGAAGACCGAGCCGAGGAGCAAGAGAAGCTCCGACTCGTCTATCGCGATATTGCCGCGACATTGCGGGTTCGGTTTGTCCCCTGGACCTTTCGGGTGCTGGCCCCGCAGGAGGAGCTCTTGGGGTACGTATGGCGGCGACTGTCGCCGGCGATCACGGACCAGCTGGAGACCGCTGCAGACACCCTTTGGCATCACGCCGTGAACGCTCTAGCCGAGGCCCCCCACGGCCGGGATCACCGCGCCCAGCTCCTCGGGGAGCTGGGCTTCTCCCGGGAACAGATCCCCCAGCTATTGGATCGCCTACAGGTCTACCGGCACGTCGATCCCAAACTGGTCGTGCTCTTTACCGCTCTAGAGCAGGCCCTGGCAGGCCGGCCGGGAGGAGTCCAGAGCCGCGTCGTTTGGCCCACGGGCCGGGGCGTTCCGCCCGGCATGCCCCGACCGGAGCGCGTAAACCCCCAAGAGGCTACGGGAGCGGTGGCCTCCCTCTTCCGCACGATCGAGGAACGCCTTAGGCTGCCTACCGTACCCGATGAGTATCGCACGCTAGCCCACTGGCCGGAGTACCTGAAGTACGCGTGGACCGAGATCGAGGCCCTGATGGACACGGACACCTACCGAAAGGCCGTACAGGAGGTAGAAGTGCGGACAGTTGAGGCCCTCCAACAGCTGCGGCGACGGGTGGAGATCGCCCCGGAAGACCTGGAGCGCTGGGGAATCTCCCCGGACGAGCGTGCGTTCCTCGAGGAGCGGGTCACGGCCATTCGACGCATCCTCCCCGAGCTGACCGTCCAGATTGCGTACCTCATCGCCGCCCTCGGAGGGCCGGAGGAAGCCCGCTTGGCAAGCGATGCGCTCCTGCGGCGGTGGACTTCCCCGCAGTTGAGATAAAAAAGGGCCCAGGCAGCGACCTACTCTCCCGTGCCGTCTCCAGCACAGTACCATCGGCCCTGGAGGGCTTAACTGCCGGGTTCGGAATGGGACCGGGTGTTTCCCCTCCGGCATCGGGCCACCTGAGCCCACTTCGAATCTCGGATACGAGCTATCAGAACTACAAGAAGCAAGAAGGGAAGACAAGTGGATAGCGGACGAGCGATCCCGCTTTCGATTCGGGAGCGGCCTTTGGCCGCTCCCTCA
Source organism: Candidatus Bipolaricaulota bacterium (assembly GCA_026982655.1). Classification (GTDB taxonomy): domain Bacteria; phylum Bipolaricaulota; class Bipolaricaulia; order RBG-16-55-9; family RBG-16-55-9; genus JALUUA01. Next base: position 534 of record JALSGO010000002.1, on the reverse strand, counting down.
CTCACGCTCCTTAGAAAGGAGGTGATCCAGCCGCACCTTCCGGTACGGCTACCTTGTTACGACTTCACCCCCCTCACGGACGGACTCGTCGGCCCTGCACGGGACTTCAGAGCCCGCCCGCTCGGCTGGTGTGACGGGCGGTGTGTACAAGGCCCAAGTACGCATTCACCGCGGTATGGCTGACCCGCGATTACTAGCGATTCCGGCTTCACGGGGTCGAGTTGCAGACCCCGATCCGAACCTCGAGGGGCTTTTAGGGATTGGCTCCGCCTTGCGGCTTCGCGACCCGTTGTACCCCCCACTGTAGCATCTGTGTCGCCCCGGGCATAAGGGCCATGCTGACTTGACGTCATCCCCTCCTTCCTCCGGCTCGTCGCCGGCGGTCCCCCTAGAGTGGCCCGGCCTGACCCGCTGGCAACTAGGGGCAGGGGTTGCGCTCGTTGCGGGACTTAACCCGACGCCCCACGGCACGAGCTGACGACAGCCATGCAGCACCTGTGCCCGCTCCTCTCCCCGAGGGGAGAGGTCCCTTCC
>JALSGO010000001.1 GCA_026982655.1 Candidatus Bipolaricaulota bacterium | reverse complement strand
CTAACTGCGCTAACGACGTCTTGGCGGGTTAACGGATTTTGCTGTGTTACTCCCGGCACTGCTAGCAAGATCACCATCACCGCCACCAACCCGACCGCTTGAGCTACCGGCTTGAGTCGGAGCATCCGGCTCGACCTCCTTTATAGGGATTCTGGCTCCATCTTGCCACCCCTTCAGTCCCGGCGGCTAGGAACTCCTTCAACCTCGGGCATTGGGAGTTCTCCCCCTCGGTCAATGAAAACTTCCGAGGAAACCCCTTGAAAAACTTCAAGGACACTCGGACCTGGACGGTTAGAAGGTGAGGGTTTCCTAGAGGCATATTCGACGCAGCTTGCCTCTAAGGGAGAATCTCCTTGCACGGAGACTACGGATGAGATACAACCCTTAGGGGATGAAAGGCCCAAGCGAGCAGACGCTGCAGTGGCTCCGGAGCTTCACGGAGGAGCTGGCGGAGTTCCTCGGCGAGAAGCTCCATTCCGTCACCCTCTACGGCAGCGCGGCGACGGGTGTGGAGTATCAGCCGGAGGCCTCCGACCTCAACGTGCTGATCGTCGTAGAGGAGGTCAACCCGGACGTCCTGCAGGACGTCCGAAGCGTGCTGCAGCGCTACCGACGCCTGCCCTTGGAGCCCGTCCTCCTCACACAAACGCAGCTCGTGCAGCTCCCGCAGAGCTACCCCCTGGAAGCCTGGGAGATCCGGGAGAGCCGGAAGGTCCTGCACGGCGCGGATATTGCGGCAGGCTGGACCGTAGATCTTGGCGATCTCGCGCGCCAGCTGCAGAGCGAGCTCTTGGGAAAGGCGATGGCCCTGCGCTCGCTGTATTTGGAGCTGGGTTCCAACGCCCGGGTCCGCGACCTGGAGGAGGCGCTCAGCGGGCTCATCGCGCCGTATCGGGCGCTCCTGCGGGCGCTGCTGCGCCTGCTGGGCCACGATCCCCCGCCGCAGGAGTTCTTGGAGGTGATCACCCAGCTGGAGGAGCGCTACGGCTTCGACCTCCGGGGGTTTCGCGACGCCTACCAGGTGCGGCTGGGGACCAAGCGCCTCCTGCGCGAGGAACTCGCTCAGCTGCTGACCCGGACGCTCCGGGAGACGGAGGCCCTCGCGGAACGGGGGCCGCAGCTCTTGGAGCAGCGAGAGCGAGAGAGGATAGGGGAGGGATCGTGATGGAGGGCGTGCCCCTGGGGATTCTCATTTTGTTGATCTTCGCCGGGCTGATCCTCCTCACGCCCGGGGGACGAGCCCTGCTGTGGGGCCGCTGGGGGATGGTCCAGCCGAGGGATGCCTCCCCCGGCAGGGAGCGTCGGCGACCGGGGAGGCGTCCCGGTCCCATCGGAGGCCCCTTCGGACGACGGTTCGGGAGCTTCGGCAGGCGCTAGAGGGGCTTCAGCCGGACGGGGTCGTTCACCCGGAGCCCCAAAGCCCGTCGGGCGCTCCCCTCGCGAACGGAGATCTCGAGCAGATCGTGGCTCCCCGGGATGAGGGCCACCTCCCCCCGCTCCGCGTAGCCGTAGCTCCTGCGGAGCTTCAGGACGAGGCGCTCTGCCTTCGTCCCCCAGCGCAGTTCGACGGGCCGATCGAACGAGATCCTCCCTGCGAGCTGCCTCGTGGGGATGTTCGTGACCGCGTTTCCGAAGCGATCCACGTAGATGACCTGCCCCACCCACGCGTGAGCCTGCGGATCCCATCGTCCGCCTTGAAAGTCGACCTCGAGGCGGACCCAGTCGTCGAGGGGCTCCCCGATCGCGTCGGGCGGGACCCCCCGGGCGAGGTGGGCCGCCACGGGGGCGAAGACGTCCCGCCCGTGGAAGGTGTACGAGATCCGCTCGCGCAGGTAGCGCTTCGAGCGGATGGAAAACGCCCGAGGCTCCCCCAGCGCGCGGGCTGCCGGGTCCAGGAGCCCGTTATCGGGACCCACAAAGAGCTGTCCTCCGGCAATCAAGATCAACCCTCGACGCTCCGTACCCACCCCCGGATCGACGACCGCGCAGTGGACCGTGCCCTCGGGGAAGTCGCGCGCCACGCTCCAGAGGACGAACGCGCCCTCTTGGACGTCTTGCGGCGCGACCTCGTGGGTGAGGTCCACCAGCCGAACGTCCGGGGCGATCCCCAAGACGACGGCCTTCATCGCCGCCGGGTAGGGGCTTCCCGCCCCGAAGTCGGTAAGGAACGTAATCGCGCGCATGTCTTGCTCCTTTTATCGTAGGTGCGACGAAGGGGAGGTGCAAGAGCGTATGACAAGGTGCGCTCTCGCTGCCAAGGGTTTCGAGCGATGAACACCGTCTGGACCGTCCTAGGACATGATCGATGTCATAGACAGATAGCTCTCCAGATCTTATAGTCTTTATTGTCTGGAAACCGTAGGATGCCCTGCGCAGATCGCACCACCGGAGATTCCTCCTGGGGGGCAAGGAGGTGGAGAGGGGCAAGGGGTCCGGATCGGAGGGGGACCGGACCCCTTGTCGCCTCTTGCCGTCTCTCATCCCTTCCTCGCCCACGATGCCGTAGACCACTCCATCCCCCCTCTCGGTCAACGGGATGAGAGGGGACATCCCGTCGCCGTCACGCTCGCGGTGCCTCCCCGCTCCCGGCAACGGAAGTCCGAGTGAGACTCGTACGGATCACGAAACGGTGGGGGGGGGAGGGGGAAGCGGTGGACTGCTAAGACTTGGGTGAAGTATACTCCTCTCCGAAGGAGGTCGCCTCAAATGGTCAAGGTCTTCGAGAAGCGGGAGTCCACGTTGGGGGCCGCGGACTTGGCGGGACCGGATCCGGTGTCCCTTTCCCTGCGGGTGAACGGCCAAACCTTCTCGTTCGTCGCCGAGCCTCGTCGCACCCTTCTAGACGCCCTGCGCTATGATCTCGGGCTCACGGGCGCCAAGAAGGGCTGCGACGAGGGGACCTGCGGGGCCTGCACCGTCTTGCTCAACGGAAAGCCCGTCTATAGCTGCCTGTTGCTGGCCGTCGAGTGCCAAGGGCACGAGATCGAGACGATCGAGGGGCTTGCCAAAGGTGGAAAACTCCACCCCGTTCAGGAGGCGTTTGTGGAGCACGACGCGCTGCAGTGCGGCTTCTGCACCCCCGGACAGATCCTCAGCATCAAGGCCCTGCTCGATGAGAACCCCGAACCCACGGAGGAGGACATCAAACGGGCCGTCTCGGGGAACTTGTGTCGGTGCGGGGCCTATCCCCACATCGTGGAGGCCGCACGGGCCGCGGCGAAGAAGCTTCCGCGCTGAGATCCCAGACTCCAGACCAACTCCCAGCGCGAAAAGAGGGAACCATGCCGAAGGTTATTAAAACGGAAGTCGAGTTCGAGGGTCGGTTCTACGAGGAGTACATCGTCCTCGAGGGCGAGGACCTTTCGCCTTGGGGTCCCGATCGCGATCGGGACTTTCGTCTCGTCGGGAAGCCTCAGCCGCGGGTGGACGGCCCCGAGCGCGTAACGGGCGCGGCGAAGTTCACCCACGACGTTCGGCTCCCAGGGATGCTCTACGGGCGCATCCTGCGGTGCCCCCATCCCCACGCCCGCATTCAACGCTTGGACACTTCCAAGGCCGAGAAGCTCTCCGGCGTCCGTCTCGTTCTGAGCGCCGAGAACGCCCCGGAGATCCCCTGGCGGATGGGTCTTACGAAGCTCTTCGACCGGACCCTGCGCTACGCCGGGGAGGAGGTCGCCCTGGTCGTGGCCGACGAGGAGGAGATCTGCTACGACGCTCTCGAGCTCATCGAGGTGGAGTACAAACCCCTCCCCTTCGTCGTCGATCCCGAGAAGGCCCTGGAACCCAACGCCCCCAAGGTGCACGAATCGGGGAACTTGCTCAACGGCGCTCCCGAGGTCTACGAGCGCGGGGATCTCCAAAAGGGGTTCGAGGAGGCCGACGTCGTGGTCGAGGGGACCTTCCGCACCCAGTCGGTGCTGCACAACTGCATGGAGACCCACGGGAGCGTGGCCCACTGGGAGGGCGACACCCTGGTGATCTGGGACTCCACCCAGCACATCTTCGGGGTACGCGCCCAGGTCGCGCAGGCCTTGGGGTTGCCCCTCCATCGAGTGCGGGTGATCAAGCAGTACATGGGCGGGGGGTTTGGGAGCAAGAACGCCGCCGGGAAGTACACCGTGATGGCTGCCTTGGCGGCCCAGAGGACGGGCCGCCCCGTCCAAGTGCTGCTGGATCGTTTTGAGGAGAACCTGGCCGCGGGCAACCGGCCCTCCACGGTCCAGACCCTCAAGCTGGGGGCCACCCGGGAGGGGCGGCTTACGGCCATCTATCACAAGTCGATCCTCAACGTGGGGGCTTACGCGGCCTGGCCCGCGAGCGCCTCCGGACCCACCAAGCGCCTGTATGAGTGCCCGAACGTGAAAACGGAGGACTACTCCGTCTTCACGAATTTGGGTCCCTTTAGCGCCTTCCGCGCCCCCGGGTACGTGGAGGGGACGTTCGCCCTGGAGGCGATGATGGACGAGCTGGCCCGCAAGCTCTCCCTCGATCCCTTAGAGTTGCGCCTGCGGAACTACGCCGAGGTCGACCCGATCACGAACAAGCCCTACACCACCAAGGGGCTTCGCGCCGCTTACGAGCGGGGCGCACAGCTCATCGACTGGGAAGAGCGGGAGCGGGTGAAGAAGGAGCGCTCCCGGGGCACGAAGCGGATAGGCTTCGGGATGGCGAGCCAGATCTGGGGCGGAAGCGGCGGCCCGCCCGCCTACGCCCTCGTCAAGATCAACCCGGACGGCACCGCGACGGTGATCACGGGCACCCAGGACATCGGGACGGGGACCCGCACCGCGCTGGCCCAGATCGCCGCCGAGGCTTTGGGCTTCCCCCTCGAGTCCATCCGAGTCGAGCTGGGGGACACCCAGTGGGGGGTCTACTCCCCCTTGAGCGCGGGGAGCATGACCTTAGCGTCGGTGGGCCCCGCGGTCCGCGCCGCCGCCGAGGACGCCCGCTCCCAGCTCCTGGAGGTGGGCTCTCAAGTGCTCGAGATCCCCCGCGACGCCCTCACTCTAGAGAACGGGGAGTTCGTCGACTCCCGGGACGGGAAGAGATCCCCGGTGCGCACGATCTTCGAGAAGCTCCTGAACTACACGATCGTGGGCCAGGGAGCCCGCGGGCCTAATCCCGAGGACAAGAACGTCAATACCTTCGGGGCCCAGTTCGCGCAGGTCGAAGTCGACCTCGAGACGGGCACCGTGAAGGTCGAGAGGATGGTAGCGGTCCACGAGTCGGGCCGGGTGATCAACCCCTTGACGATCCGCAGCCAGCTCTACGGCGGGATCATCCAGGGGCTCGGGTATGCCCTTATGGAGCGCCGCCTGGAGGACCCGCGCCGCGGCATCGTGGTGAACCCCAGCTTGGAGACCTATAAAGTGCCCACCATAGAAGACGTGCCCGAGATCGTGGCGGAGATGGTCGACCTCCCCGATCCGGAGGCGAACCCCTTGGGGGTCAAGGGGGTGGGCGAGCCCCCCATCATCCCCACCGCGGCGGCGGTCGCCAACGCGGTGGCCGACGCCTTGGGCTTCCGCATCCACGAGCTGCCGCTCACCCGGGATCGCGTGCTGACGGAGCTCCTATCGAGGGATCAAGATCGAGGACGAGGGCGAGGGGAGGGGGATCGATGAAACGGTTTCGACACGCGGACGCGCCGGACTTGGAGACGGCCATCGTCCTTCTTCGCGAGGAGGGCGCGGAGGCGATCGCCGGGGGGACGGATCTGCTCACGGAGATGAAGGCGGGGATCCGCGCCCCGGAGCTTCTGGTCAACCTCAAGTCCTTAGAGTTCAAGGGCATCCGAGACGAAGGGGACGCGCTCGCGATCGGAGCGCTCACCACCCTAAGCGAGCTGGAAGCCCACCCCCTCGTGAAGGAACGATTCCCGATGTTGGCCCAGGCCGCCTCCCTGGCGGCCACCCCCCAGCTGCGCAACGTGGGGACCGTGGGGGGCAACCTCCTCCAGCGCGTGCGGTGCTGGTACTACCGCCATCCCCACGTGAAGTGCTGGCTCAAGGGCGGGGAGGAGTGCTACGCCGAGGAAGGGCTGAATCACCGCCACGCGATCTTCGGGACGAGCCCCTGCATCGCGGTCCACCCCTCGGACCTGGCCCCGGCCCTGATCGCCCTGGACGCCGAGGTGCGCGTGGTCGGCCCCGAGGTGGACGGCTGGCTCCCCTTAGAGGAGATCTACTGCCTCCCCGACGAGAACCACCGCGAGCGGACGGTGCTCGGACGGGGGGATCTCCTCACCGAGGTTCGGGTTCCCTATCGCGGGAACTCCCGCGGGGTCTTCTTGAAGGCGATGGAGCGCGCGGCGTGGTCCTTCGCGCTGGTGAGCGTGGCCGCGCGGCTCGACTTCGACGGGAATCGCGTGAGGGAGGTCCGGATCGTGCTGGGAGGCGTAGCCGGGAAGCCCTGGCGCGTGCGCGATGCCGAGACCCTGTTGCAGGGGCAGGCACCGACGGAAGAGCTTGTTGCCAAGGCGGCGGAGGCCGCCGTAGCGGGAGCCCGGCCCCGCGAGCACAACGCGTATAAGATCCCCCTCGCCCGATCCCTGGTCCGGCGGGCGCTCCTCGAGCTCTTCGAGCTTCGGAGTCGTAGGGATTAAGCCGTTACGTCGTCATCTGCGAGTGGACGGGCAAGGACTATATCGCGTAGAAGTCCATGCCTAAACTCCGTCCGGCTAAGCCCACAGAGGGGAAACGAGTCTTGGAAAAGCACCGTAGACAAGTTTGAAGCGCTGCGCTAAGCGCCAAACTTGCAGAAGATCAAAACCGGAACCCTAGCCCCACCCGCAGCTCGGTGAGCCCTCCGAGGTCGAAGATCACCGCGCTGAAGGCGTGAAAGCCCCTTACG